>NZ_JTEO01000005.1 GCF_024500045.1 Methanolobus chelungpuianus | reverse complement strand
AGCTATGTAATGAGAACTACTAGTACCTGGGCAAATGCTGTATCGGATCAAAAAGGAGACATGTCATTCAAGTTATTGTGATGACTGCACCTGAGATATCCGAACATTTTATGCACAGTCTAATGTGGATCGGAGGACCTATGTCCTTCATCCACACTTCTTTTAAAAGCTAATATCAGGATTTATTAAGGTAACCTCTGCAATCAGGCTGATTCTTCTAATTGTTTTGATCCTGCTGTTCTTTTTCCGATATTGGGATTCGTTCTCAGGAGTGTCAATTAAGATTTAAACTTGGATTTGTCAAGTATAAATTATTCTGGGTCATGGAATTAAATTACTATAAATAGAAAAATCACTTATTCATTATAGTTCTAGATTACAACCTCCTTAGAGGGTGCATCATAAATGAAAAAGATATCCTTAATATTGTGTTCATATCAAAGAAAAGAACTAAAGTTTGATCGCTGCTAATAGAAGGAGGTACAAAAATGGAAAAAATTATGGCTGGGTATAGATTGCGCATAGATTTTCTTATACAATTCCTTGTCTTCCTGTATAGCCGAAAATATAATGACTTAAGTTTAATTTTACACTCTGCAGGGAATATGCTAACCTGATGATCTAAGGAATGCATTTTCAGTACAGTTATATATAATTATAATTATACAGTGCTATATGTTATAAAATCTCATTAGGGGTGCATGCGAATATGAAAAAAATTATGATCCTTGGAGCCGCTAAAACACAGGTTCCGATAATTAAACTGGCCAAGGAACGTAGATTTGAAGTTATTGTTGTCAGTTGCTCAGGTGATTATCCCGGTTTAAAATATGCAGATAAGATATGCGAAATTGACATAACCGACAAAGAAAAAGTATTGGAAGCTGCTGCAAAAGAGCAGGTCGACGGGATAGTTACGGATCAGCTTGATTTCCCGGTTCCAACCATTGCTTATGTCACTGAGAAACTGGGCCTGCCAGGTATCGGATATGACTGTGCTCTGAAATTCACTAATAAATATTTAATGCGTAACGAATGCACTAAATTGGGAATAAAGAACCCGGAATACTATAGGGTCTCAACTTTGGACGAGGCCAGGGAAAAGTGCCTGGATATTGGTCTTCCGGTGATCATAAAGCCCACGGATAGCGCGGGCAGCAGAGGCATATATGTCATACGGAACATTAATGAGCTGGAGGATAAATTCAACCACTCAATTGCTTTCTCTAAAGAGGACTGCTTGATTGTAGAAAAGTACATCGAGGGACCAGAGTATGTAATTGCAGGCTTTGCTTCAAATTACAAATTCACTAATTTAGCTATCGGGAAAAGGCAGTTGTTCGATATCCCCGATATATTCATTCCCAGCAAAACCCTTTTCACATCTGTTGCAGAGAATGATATCGAGGAGCAGCTATTTAGAACGAATAAAGCTCTAATCGAGGGTTTTGGTTTAAAGTTTGGTGTTACCCATTGCGAATACATAGTTGAAGAAGCAACGGGAGATATATACCTTGTGGAATGTGCTGCCCGAGGTGCCGCTATATGTATCTCATCTCATCTAATACCATTAGCTACGGGCATTGACGTAAACAGTCTCTTACTTGATGTTGCTGTGGGGAATGCAGAGGAGATAGATGTTCAAAACATAGAGAGTGATGTATCCGGATATTTACTGTTCACGCTGCCAAAGGGCTTTGTTAAGGAGATCAGAGGTTTTGAAAAGATAAGATCAATATCAGGTGTACAGAAAGTGTATATTGATCCTCTGTTTGTAGGAATGGAAACTAAAGTCATGACCGATAAAGGCCAGCGTCTGGGTCCTATCCTCATCAAAGGTAAAACTAAAGAAGAATGCGAAAATACAATAAGTGAAATAAAAGCTCTGTTTGAGATCGATGTGGAGACCTCTGAGGGAGTAAAAGGTATAATATGGTGATATGGCATTGAAGAGATTGGCTGCACAGAGTTATTAATCTCGTGCATTAATAATTTTGTCTTCGATCCCCCTGCCTCATATTATTATTTTACCAACTTTATCCTGCTCTTCTCCTCTATCTTTTTCAGGACCTGTCAATCGCTTGTACATCTTAAGGCCCGAATGCTCCTCTTACTTCTTAAAACTCCTGCAGCAATGCCTTTGAACTTCTCACAGCATAATTACTTTGGTAAAACTCATCTATGACTTTCTTGCCTCTCTGGATATTGATTTCCTTAATTGATAAAAAGTCATTTAAAAGTAAAATTAATGTAAATAAAAGCATGCTAAGATTGTGGTAGAAGAACACTCCAATAACTAAAAGTGGATACAGCCTCATTTACTTAATAGTAGCGTACTTTGCACTCAAACATGATTCAATTACTTTGATAACACTTTGTACTTCACCTGAACTCATTCCCGGATATATGGGAAGGCACATTATTCGCTTTGATATATCGCCTGATATATATTTCAAGCTCTGCGAATTCATATAAGGCAGTGTGTCCAGGGATGGAAAGAAATATCTGCGTGGGTTTATGCCTTGCTTGTTCATTTCATCTTTTATTTCCAAAAGCACTTCTTCGCTCTCTAAGAGCACAGGAACGTAGCTATAGTTATTACTGGCACTCGGGTTATATTTTATGAACTTCAAAAGCCCCTCCAAAGACTTTTGGTATTGATGCCATATATTTTTACGTTCTGTCATGATCGTACCTATTTCATCAAGTACGCATAAACCCATTGCTGCCTGAAATTCATTCATCTTGGCATTAATGCCTACTCCTACAACCGAATTAGAGTTATCAATTCCAAAATTGATCATTAGACGGGCTTTATTATAAGCGTCCCTGTCTTTAAAGATAATTGCTCCACCCTCTATCGTATGGAACAGTTTGGTGGCATGAAAGCTCAGTGTTGTTGCATCACCGTAGGCCAGAAGGCTCTTTCCTTTATACTGCACCCCAAAGGCATGCGCTCCATCATAGATGACCTTTAGATCTCTCTCAGACGCTATTTTACTTATCTGTTCAACTTCACAGGAATTCCCAAAAACATGTACTGGTACTATTGCTGTAGTTCTTGATGTTATGGCGTCCTCTATTTTGGAAGGGTCCATGCACAGGGTTTCAGGATCTATGTCTACAAAGACCGGTTCAATTCTCTCCCAGACCAGTGAACTTGTCGTTGCTACAAAACTGAATGGAGTGGTTATTGCTTGTCCGGACAAACTAAAAACCCTATATGCAATCTGTAAAGCAACTGTCCCATTAGATACCAGAAGAAGATTCTCAACACCTAGATATTCCTGTAATCTCTTTGTCAGTTCCTGGACTAATGGACCGTTATTGGTTAAAATGGATGTCTCATATATACTGTCAATATATTCATCCAATTTTTCCCTTTCAGGTAAATATGGTCTGGTTACGTTGATCATTTATTGGCCCTGCATTCGTTCTTGCTTTTATGGTTATTGAATATTGCAGCCATACTGTTTGGCTCGGGAGCATGATACTGGCTTCATATTAATACATACCTGCCAAGCATATCTCTAATCTCCTCTGTGGAATTGAACATCATCACATCGATTATTGATAGACTTGGCACAAACTCGTTTTGGAACTGCTCGTATTCAATGTTATCAGATTTAATGAATTTAAGCTCAATCCCATTTTCAGCAAAGATCTCCTTATCATAAAGTTCCAGGCCGCCGATTGCATTGATATATATATCTGCATTGGCTTTTTTACATGTTTCGATAACACGGTCCTGCTTCTTTAAAGAATGATCCATTTCGATATGCGATAATACAAGAATCTCGGTTGTGATCCCGAGGTAGATGGAAATGACCTTCACCGAATTAAAGATAAATGAAAAAAGGTTCTCTTCTTTACATAGGAAGCACTGCTCCAAAACAGGCATTACCTCTTTGAAATGAGGAGCTTTCCGATATGCACTCTCAATTCTTCTAAGTATCTTAGCTGCATCCTTTTCAAAGTATTGGTCTGCTATATACCTGTCACAGATATCCAGATCACGTGAGTCTTTCTTAAGAGGGACTGTAAACATTGCAGGCTTACCGTCCTGGAGGATGTAATTGTGACGCATCCACCCTTTTTTCGTGAACTGCATGTTATCGCAAATGATGTACTTATCAACCGCATTCAAAAGTTGCCAATAGCCAATGTAAGGAAGAAAATATGGCTGCATTATTCCTATTTTCATAAGATCACTATACTCTCAAAGCTAAAAAGATAGACATAGCAATTCATTCATCGTTACAGTCCCTGAAATCCACATTATAGTGGTGCAAATACCATTTTACGGTTTTCACAATTCCGCTTTCAAAATTCTCTTCTGCTTTCCAGCAAAGGTCATTCTCTATCTTACTTGCGTCGATAGCATATCTTTTATCATGCCCGTGCCTGTCCTCAACATAAGTTATCTGGTCTAGGTAGCTTCCTTTTTGTTTTGGCTTGAGTTTATCCAGTGTTTGGCATATTTTGGTGGCAACATAGTTATTCTCTTTCTCGTTCCTGCCGCCGATATTATATGTTTCGCCAGCTTTCCCTTTATGATAAGCTATGTCTATTGCTTTGCAATGGTCAAGTACATATAACCAGTCACGAATATTCTTGCCATTACCATATATCGGTATCGGCCTGCCATGGATGGCGTTTCGGATCACCGTGGGAATTAATTTCTCATCATGCTGCTTTTGCCCATAGTTATTTGAACAGTTTGTGATTATGGTATTTAATCCATAAGTATGGTAGTAGCTTCTGACTATCATATCACTGCCTGCTTTGCTAGCACTGTATGGTGAATTTGGAGCATATGGAGTTCTTTCGGTAAAAAGTCCGGTTTCACCTAACGTCCCATATACCTCATCAGTCGATATGTGGTGAAAACGGGGAAGTGATAGCTTTTGATCGTCAGATGAATGATTGCACTCCCGGATATATTCTTTCTTATAACTAAATGGTTTTTCCATCCAGAACTTGTAGGCTACATCGATAAGAGTATGGGTCCCAATGACATTTGTCCTTACGAACACATCAGGCTGCTTGATAGAATTGTCAACATGTGATTCAGCTGCAAAATGAATAACACTATTGATGGAGTATTCCTTGAATATGAATTCTACCAATTCGCGGTTGCAAATATCTCCCTTTATGAATTTATATCTTGGATTGCCTTCGACCTCTTTCAGGTTATCCAGGTTACCTGCATATGTTAATAGGTCAAGGTTAATAATATTGTACTCGTTATACTTGTCTATTATATAGGTAATAAAATTACTCCCTATAAAACCTGCTCCACCTGTTATCAGTATATTGTTATCAGATGTCATTCAATAACCCTTGTAGATATTGGCCATAGTCGGTCTTTTTAAGTATATTTGCCGTCTTAAGAAGCTGCTCTTGACTCATCCATCCGTTGTTGTAAGCAATCTCTTCTAGACAGGCAATTTTGAACCCTTGCCTTTGTTCGATGGTTTGTACAAAATGGCTTGCAGCTATCAGACTATCATGAGTTCCCGTATCAAGCCAGGCAAATCCACGTCCCAGAAGTTCGACCTTCAAATTTCCTCTTCTTAGGTATTCCTCGTTGACAGATGTGATCTCCAGTTCACCCCTTTCTGAAGGTTTGCAATTCTTTGCTATCTCAATCACATTGTTATCATAGAAATATAGCCCGGTTACAGCATACTGTGACTTTGGATTTTCCGGTTTTTCTTCTATACTCAAGACATTTTTATTTTTATCAAAAGTCACCACTCCGAATCTTTCGGGGTCTTTCACCTGATACCCAAAGATAACTGCACCGTCTTTAATTTCTGCTGATTTCCTTAAGAGTGGAGAGAACCCCGGCCCATAAAATATATTGTCCCCCAGGACCAGACAAACACTATCGTCGCCAATGAACTCCTCCCCAAGAATAAATGCCTGGGCTAAGCCGTCAGGAGATGGTTGAACTTTATATGAGATGGAAAGCCCCAAGCCGGAACCATCGCCAAAAAGTTTTTCGAACGAGGGTAGGTCATTCGGGGTTGAAATTATCAGTATTTCCTTGATGCCTGACAACATTAGCACAGATAATGGATAATAGATCATGGGCTTATCGTATATTGGCAAAAGCTGCTTACATATGGGAAATGTGACAGGATATAGTCTAGTCCCATTACCGCCTGCTAGTATAATACCTTTCATCTTAGATCTCCTTTAATATAACTATTATATTATCATTAGTAACTGGGTATTTGTATTGGTTTGCATATATTTTATATATGTATCTATATAACTTTTCTCAGCAAAGGGTGTGTAGAAAATTTATGTTCTTATAAATGCGTGCTTCAAGGTTGAAATACCAATGCTACTGTCTGAATGCTTAAACAAAGCACAATATGATCTCATTTCTGTTTGGATTTGTAGAACTATTAATTGGATATTAAATAGGTTTCCACAATAAGCCCTATTTCCATGTATAGGTTTCATAGATCCTTATTATATTTTCACTCTATGATCTCAGGTAGATCAGGAATCCGATCAGCAGCAGATATCCTTGTTATTTATAACGCAGTCTTGCAGTGTTCTTACAATTTCCAGAGAGGACTGATCTGTTCTTCCAGCTGATTGGCCTTTATTCTTCCTGTTAGTTGTATTCCTCGACTCATCAAATTAAAAGGATTGAGCTTATTTTTTATCCCGGAAATGGGATTTCTGTCTGGTTCAAAAAACAGATTCATTATAAATGCTATATGTCCGAATCCGTTCAGATTGAGTCTTTATTTGTATAACAGATTAAATGCGATCAATTAAAGAAGTGTTAATCATGGTTAGAAGTACATCCACAATGACCATTAAGAGAATCCATTGGAGTCAGAAGATCGGGCAAATGGGCCTGAATAATTAAAGCTGATTCCGGAGATGTCGGATTCCATGTGTTCATTTGATGTTCATAAGCATCAAAGCCTTTCGAGATATTTCAGATATTAAAGACTTGAAATAGATGAAGCAGATGCTTATCTCCTAAATCCCGGTACATGGCATCTTGTTCTATGTTCATATCGTTGATGTATATGCACATGAAAATTTGGCTTTATGAGAGCATGTTGAGGCATGAACCATGAAGTATCAGAAAACAACAAGGACCGTTTTTTTATTGCTTACATTTTTCGTATCCTTAGCTAATACTGCACTTGCATTAGATGCCATCGATGTTGGGCCGGCAAACGAGATCAATATTCTGAGCGGCGGATCAAGCAATCTGCTTAAAAGCCCCACAGCTAAAATGGCTATTAAATACGTGGCTCCGGCTGATACCGTAATCGATAAGGTGATGCTGCTTCCGGGATGTGATTTTCCGGAAACGGATCAGCCATTGTGGGACGTTCAGATACAGACCAACTCCGGAAGCTATCCCAGCGGCACAGTACTTGGGAAAGGCACATTATCCAATCCTAAGGACAGGATATGGTCCACGGTTGACATATCGCCGAATGTGGCCCTGAAAAAAGGCCAGACCTACTGGATCGTTGTTCAATACCTAAGCGGACCAACCCCTACAAGCACCAAAAGCTGGGTGGGTTTTTATGCATCCAAGTCTACAGATGCTATTTCAGGAGATATCTACCTTCCTTATGACTACAATGAGATAAATAAGGGTCTAAATGATAAGGTGGCAAGGACAAGTGTAGCATATTTCGATGGAACTAAGTGGCGTAACGATCCTAATGGGCGCATTATACCTACTTTTGTTCTTCAGTTCACTGACGGTACTTACCACGGACAGCCTTATCGCCACAACTATGCGATGATCTACGGAACCAACAAAGTAGGTCAGGTATTCACGAATTACGATCAAGAGAAAGTTATCACTCAGATCTCAATGCCATGGAACACTTTCCACGCCACTGATTTATCAGTCAGTCCGAAGGACAGTTTGTATTATTATATCTGTGAGAACGATTACAATGGGAAAGTCATTTCAAGCGGTGTTTTCCTGTCTGCTGACGAGGTCTATATCTCCGGCAGTGGCACCGGGGTATTTGACAGGCGATGGTATACTCTGACCTTGAAGGACCCCATTCTCTTAGAAAAGGGTAAGACATATTTCATGTACTTCAGTAGCCCGGGCTCGACCACAAGTTCTTATTGGTGCACGGATGCAGGTAATTCTTTAATTGATGTTGATCCTGCGCTTCAGAGCATTCTTAGCTCTACGACCCATGATGGAGCGTCAAGCTATGTAGTAAGGACCTATGGCAGCTGGTCGGGTGCTGTAACGGACATAGGAAGGGATATGTCATTCAAGTTTTCAGGCTATATTATCGGGGGCTCCGAAGATCCCTCTGCCAACCCGGATACTGACAACCCCGGATCAACTCCCGAAACTTCAGGCTCTGGCATTTCATTCCTGCCTTCTGAGACCGATCTCACTGCCAGTGTGGGTGAATCTAGCACCTTCAGCGTAAACTCTGATGAGCAGTTCATCAGTAAGCAATGGTACATCACCGGTGTACAAATGTCCAGCGGCGATACCTATACGCATCGGTGGGATGCCCCAGGCTCATTCAGTGTGAGGTTTGAAGGAATCACGGATCTTGGCACTGTGTCAAGGACATGGAATGTATTGGTCACAGGCTCTGAACATTCATACATCAGCATTGTCCCATCTGCAAATGTGGTGGCTCCAGGTGAAGCATTCTCTGTTGATGTGTATATAGATCCAAAACAACCCCTCGCAGGATCCCAGTTCAATTTGCAATACGGCAGCCTTGCTTCTGCTGTATCGGTAGTAGAGGGTGGATTGTTCAAAGCCGGCAGCCTGACCAGCATATTCCAGAGCGGAATGATCGATAGTTCTGCCGGGATACTCACAAATGTCTACTCTGCCATAATAGGCTCCGGAACGGTTTCAACACCTGGAACCGTAGCCACGATCAATATGATCGCTGGTCCCTCGAGCGGACTAATGGAACTGACACTGTCCAATGTGGTAGTGAGCGATGCATATTCCAACTCTGCTCCCTGTGATATCTACTGTGCCTCCGTGCTTGTGGACACGGCGCCTGTATTTGATACCATCCCTGAGGTTTCTGTAGAGGAAGAATCAACCCTTACATTTGCAGTGAGCGCTACAGATGCTGAAGGTGACCCCCTGACATACTCCGTCGGATACATTCCGCAAGGTGCTGCATTCGATGTGTCTTCAGGGATCTTCAGTTGGACTCCCTCGGCAGGTCAAGAAGGCATATACAGTGTAAGATTCAACGTCAACGACGGTTATCTTAATGATAGTGCAGTCGCGACCATTACAGTAACCCCCCTTAACCGCGCACCAGTGATAACCCTCTTCGAGCCCGCCTCAGGCTCGGTGTTCGAGGAAGGCCGGACCATTAACATGCGAGTGCTTGCAGAGGATCCCGAGAACCAGATACTTAGCTACGCTATACTCATCAATGAAGTGCAGGTAAGTAACCATGCAAACTATCAGTGGATCACTGACTATTCCTCTGCGGGTACATACCTGATAGATGTCATTGTAAGTGACGGGAACAGTTATGTGAGCCAGGCCTATGCGATCACTGTCACCGATGTCCATCCAAGGTGGGATGTCAATCAGGATGGCATTGTCAACATCCTAGACATAACTCTGGTCGGGCAGAACTATGGAAAAGTCTATTCAGGTAGCCTGCCTCGTTGGGATGTCAATCAGGATGGTATCGTAAACGTTCAGGACATGTCCCTTGTAGCTGCCCGTTTTGGAGAGACATTCAAGTGATGCATTGTTGCGTCACTATGTCCTTTTTTCTTTGTATGCGGCTCCCGTGCGATATATGGGGCTGTTTTAGACCTCATATCCGGGACTACTGTCGGAGACCACCGGTTTGAAGTAGTTCCTGCAACCCGATCCAGGACCTTGATGGCAGTATTGCGGTTGCGATCAATACTCATTTATTCAACTGGTGCGTGCCAAAGAATTCTGTCAGCATAATAAAGGCTTTAACTGAAAAGTGCATTAGCACTATAAGTTTGAGATATCGAGGCCATAATGCCCAAAACCACATTCTGTCTTGGATCAAATGCAATGAGACGCTGGATATTCTTTTTAGGCATTCTTCTGAGGTATGAACCATGAAATTCCAGAGGATAGCCGGGGCCATAGTCTTGTTATTCATCTTTTTCATACCCTTAGCTAATTCTGCACCTGCATTGGATGCCGTCGATCTTGGTCCTGTGAATGAGATCAATATTCTGAGCGGCGGATCAAGCAATCTGCTTAAAAGCCCGACAGCTAAAATGGCTATTAAATATGTGGCTCCTGCTGATATTACACTCGATGAGGTAATGCTGCTTCCGGGATGTGATTTTCCGGAAACGGATCAGCCACTGTGGGGTGTTCAGATACAGACCAACTCCGGAAGTTACCCAAGCGGCACAGTACTTGGGAAAGGCACATTATCCAATCCTAAGGACCGGATATGGTCCACGGTTGACATATCGCCGAATGTGGCCCTGAAAAAAGGCCAGACCTACTGGATCGTTGTTCAATACCTAAGCGGACCAACCCCTACAAGCACCAAAAGCTGGGTAGGTTTTTATGCATCCAAGTCGACAGACGGTATTTCCGGAGATATCTACCTTCCTTATGACTACAATGGGGAAAACAAGGGTCGAAATGACAAGGTGGCAAGGACAAATGTAGCATATTTCGATGGGAAAAAGTGGAACACCGATCCCAGCGAACGTAACATGCCTAATTTTGTTTTAATATTTACTGATGGTACTTACCACGGACAGCCTTATCGCCACAACTATGCGATGATCTACGGGACCAACAAAGTAGGTCAGGTATTCACGAATTACGATCAAGAGAAAGTTATCACTCAGATCTCAATGCCATGGAACACTTTCCATGCAACTGGTTCATCAGTCCGTCCGAAGGATGATTTGTATTATTATATCTGTGAGAACGATTACAACGGGAAAGTCATTTCAAGCGGTGTTTTCCTGTCTGCTGACGAGGTCTATGTCTCCGGCAGTGGCACCGGGGTATTTGACAGGCGATGGTATACTCTGACCTTGAAGGACCCCATTCTCTTAGAGAAGGGTAAGACATATTTCATGTACTTCAGCAGCCCTAAATCAACTAAAGCTTCTCGGTGGTGCACGGATGCGGGTAATTCTTTAATTGATGTTGATCCTGCGCTTCAGAGCATTCTTAGCTCGGCAACATATGATGGGACATCAAGCTATGTAGTAAGGACCTCTGGCAGCTGGTCGGACGCTGTGACGGATATAGGAAGGGATATGTCATTCAAGTTCTTAGTTTATGGTATCGAGAATACCGGAGACTCTTCTGACTATCCGGGTACTGACAATTCTGCATCAAGCTCTGATTCCTGGTTACGGAATTTCGTTGTTTTCCTCCGTGATTTTTTCCGCGCCCCGCTTGAGTGATCAGTCCCTTAATATATCTTATCACAGTCCACTTATCACTATTCAAAAAAAGGATAAGCCCCTTCCCTTTATGGGAAGGATAGTTCACTTCGCTCCAAGTTTCCGCAGGAGGATGCATCCGATATTTGCTCAGGCACTTTCAAGTGCATCCTCTAAGTCATATGTAATGTCCAATTAAAAGCCACATTTTTTGTCTTCCGGAGAATCTCTATCGTTACAGCGAGTGCTCCGGACCATACACCGGCTGGTCCTTCGAACCTGCTTCAGGTTCGGTATTCGAGGAAGGCCAGACCACGGACTTGAAAGTGGCTGCAGATGATCCGAAAAAGGCCTGTCATGACATAAGCACCAGAATGCACATCGTTAAAATAAAAAGGGCTTACATCCTTCCGGGAAGTAGTATTCCCAGCAGACAGAAGAAGCCGGTAAAAATATACATGGCATATGTTGCCTGTCTCTCAGTGACCCTGTAGTAGTAAGGCAAAACCCATTTAAGTGTAAGAGGATTGGGAACTTCCAGTGTGCCATCCTCGCGAGTCTTGCCGAACTTTGCCACAGGGAACTTCATTACCCTCCAGTATACGTAAAGCAGGAAGTTGATAGTGTGTGGTATTAGCATTATGAATCCACTTATCACAAAGCCTTGTATGATAATGAATGCACCAATAGCAGCGCCTGTTGTCAATGAACCTACATTGCCCCAGAATATCTTGGAGGGGTACCTGTCATATAGGAAAAAGGCCAGTGTAGCGCCTGCTATGCATACCAGGGCAAAGATGTTCTCGATATCCCCTACAATTACGGACCTTATAGTAAGAGAGATGAGCACTATGGTGGAAAGACCCGAAGCCAGTCCGTTGAAACCCGAGTGCATATTGACCAGGTTGGAAGCCACAAGGACGAAGGTAGGCACCACGAACTGCAGGTAGAGGATACCTGTCTCGAAGTTACCCACTGTGGGGAAAGTAAAGGCAGTCGTGGTCGCATACTGGATAAGCGGGTAGGAACAATAATACATAAGCAGCAGTTTTGTCACCCTGCCGATATCTACCATATCATCCAGTATTCCGAAAAGCCCGAATAGCGACACAACTATCAGGGCAACATAATTGGTTGTGGAGAACTTGAAAAAGAGCGTTGCCAGGGAAAAGCACACCATCGCCACAAGCAGTATAGCTATGCCGCCTCTTTCAGGGACCATGGTTATCTTCAGTTTGTAATAGTCTCTCGCAAGGATCCCTTTTTCGGTCAATTTCGTGATGAAATAGGGCATCGATATATATGTAAAAGTAAAAGGCATCAGGAAGCAACAGGCCAGAATAACGGCATGGATCACAGAAAGGAAACTTGTATTCAGCATAATATAACACTCTTTTTAAGAAATTTTTTAAGTGTGCGTGCAAGCAGTTTGATAATCGTAGCATCTATATCGTATATAGGCTTTATGCTATTCTCGCTAACTTTGCTGCTGATAATTCTTTAAAAATCATCATTATGATGACGTCTTTACAATGTGCATATCTTTATATACAAGGTGAAAGCATAAAGCAGTTGAATAGGATAAATGGGTTATTGTCTATTCAAAGATAGTGTGCAGCTATGGATGCTGCGTAGGTAAAATCAATATTGGTGGTCAACGTGAAATTAGTGGAAACGAAATGTGCAACATGTGGTAGTCCTATATACATTTATGAAGACTTTGTACGTGAGAAGATGTATTGTACTCTTCATTGCATGATGTCCGCAGGTGAAAGCCTCGGCAGGGAGAGAATGGAAGTGCTTGCAGGCTGACCGGATGCAGCCTTACATAAGTTGCTTTTGATCTGTCTCTTATTCTTATCTTCTTTTTATTTTATAAACCTGCATTAAGATTTTATAATTCTTCCCGTATTAATCTTTATGGAAAAAATTCTGATCACTGGCGGTCTTGGACAGATAGGAGGTTATCTTGTGGACAGGTTACACGCCGGTTCACAAGTGACCGTGCTTGATAACATGTCCTCGGGAAGCAGTTATGCCGTTCCTGAAGGTGTGCGCTTTGTAAAGGATGATATTTCTTCCCCGCAGGCCCGGGAACTGGCTGCCAGCCACGATGTGGTCATCCACACGGCAGCCCAGATAAGCGTTGTAAGATCCATGCAGGAGCCCGTGTTCGATGCGCAGAACAACATATTCGGCACCCTTAACCTGCTGGAAGGTGCACGCATCGGCAATGTTCGTAAGTTCATCTACATGAGTTCCGCAGCGGTCTATGGCAACCCCCGGTACCTGCCCATAGATGAGGCACATCCCCAGGAACCCCTTTCACCCTACGGGGCAAGCAAGCTGTGCGGTGAGAAGTACTGCAGCATGTATTCCAGGGCCTACGGCCTCCCGACGGTCTCCATACGCCCCTTCAATATCTACAGTCCCCGCCAGGATCCTTCCAACCCGTATTCCGGCGTTATCTCCAAGTTCATATCCAGGGTCAGCCAGGGCCTGCCTCCGGTAATCTTCGGTGACGGTTCACAGACAAGGGACTTTGTATCTGCACATGACGTTGTTGATATGATCGTTCTGCTCATGGATAAGGACATCTGCGGAGGGGAAGTGTTCAATGTGGGCACAGGCACAAAGACCAGTATCTCCGAACTTGCCTGCATGGTGCTGGACGCTTTCCGTTCGGATGCAGGTATAGAGTACAGGGACCCTGTGCAGGGAGATATAAGGCACAGCTACTCCGATATATCCGGGGCAAGGAAAGCGGGCTATGCCCCGAAGGTCTGTTTGCAGGAGGGACTCCTGGAAGTAATAGAGGCGCAAGGCAAGAGGCTTGAATGAGCTCCTCCGGGGAACAATATAGGCAAAGCAAGGAATGTTCCGGATAATTATTTCAACTTTAAGCCTATCATATAAGTGATTCTATGCCAAGTCTATCAGAGAATAAAGTTGTGGCTCAGCTGGTCCTTTGGTCGCTCCACCTGGCAAGGGGCTCCCTAGGTGCGGTCAGCAGGGTCCTGAGATATGATTACTGGAAGAACAGGAAATACCTGTTCCTCACAATTACCATCGCCTATGCGGCCATGATATTCTACCTCTCATCAAGGTCTGATATAGCAGTGCCTACACATCTGTTCAAGATACCGATAATGTACGCAATCAAGGATTTCCTGGAGGACGCAGGCATCTATTTTGTCACCGATCTCGTGAAATTTGCCTATGCTCACAAGGACAAGGTCGCCCACATGTTCCTTTACTTCGGGCTGGGTGTCTTCCTGCACATGACCTTCAGTAGCTCTGATAACTCGGTAATGAGGAGATATGCGGCTCCCTTTGCGTTCATAGTAGGCATACTGTACGGCATAAGCGATGAGATCCACCAGTCCTACGTGCCGGGACGTACAAGCAGTGTTGCAGACCTGTTTGCCAACGGTCTCGGACTCATGCTGGCCCAAGTGATCCTCCTCGGGCTTATACTATGGGGCCTCCATGAGAGGAAAAAAAGAAAGCACCAGGATTAGGTGCTTATAGTTACTGCTTTTTTATAGGGTGCTGGTTCTTGTCCCCGCGGCCAATGCCCTTGTAGACAAAACCTGCATCAATGAACATGTCCGGGTTAATGACGTTCCTTCCGTCGATTATGACAGGATTGTCCCTGCCTGTCAGCTCCCTGATGCTCTCCGGACTTAGGCCGAAATACTCCTTATGGCCCGTAAAGATGACGACCGCGTCAGCTCCCTTAAGCACCTTCCCGATATCCTTGTGTATCTCCACATCAGGATACTGGAGCACATGGGGATCATGCACCATGACATCTGCCCCTGCCTCGATGGCCATATCCCTGTAAGGCTCGGATGGCGGGTTGCGTGCGTCGTCCGAGTCGTTGATGAAAGCCCAGCCAAGCATGGCTATCTTCGAGCCCTCTATCTTCCCGTTCACCCTGCCAAGGGCTGCCCCGGTAAGGTTGAACATGTGGACCGGCATGAAGTCATTGACCCTTCTTGCAAGCACGTAAATGGACTCGGCGTCTGCAGGATAATCCAGCTGTTCTGTGCCGAGCTTCACACCGCGCTCCAGGTGGTAGGTATCCTTGGTCAGGCAGTGTCCGCCCACGCCTGCACCCGGCCAGAGGATGGCCCTGGTGATGCCCTCGCCCTTGAGGCTGTCAATGCCGGCCCTTACGTCATATACATTGATCCCCATGGCCTCGCAGTATAAAGCAAGCTGGTTGGCTGCTGCGATCTGCAGGTCCCTGAAGGTATTCTCGGCTGTCTTTGTTACCTCTGCTGCGGTGGCTGTCATGGATATGACCTTTCCCTTTGTCAGCACCGGGGTGTAGAGCTCCACAGCCCTCTGCGTACTCGGGCCGTCGATTCCGCCCACGATGCGGTCGTGCTCCTGGATATTACGCAGCAGCCTGCCCACCATCACCCTTTCGGGGGCATGGGCCAGTGCGAAGTCCTCGCCAGCCACGAGGCCGGACTCCTGTTCCAGTATCTCGCGGGCCATGGTATCGGTCGTTCTAGGCGTGATTGTGGACTCAAGCACCACAAGCATGCCAGGCTGCAGGTATTTTCCCACATTGCGTATGCCGTCCTTCAGGGCCCCGAAATCAGGCTCAAGGGCCTTCGAGTCCGCAAAGGGCGTCTGGATGGCAAGCGTCACGGCATCCAGTTCAGCTATCTTTGAGAAATCCGATGTACACTCGAACTTCCCTGCCTTCACGACCTTTGCCAGCAGCTCCTCCAGTCCCGGTTCCTCGCCCTTAAGAGGGCTCTCCCCGCGGTTGAGCATGTTTATCTTGTAACCCGATGAAGAGGAAGCCCGCTGGAACCCCAGTACATGGTCAAACTTGTCAGAATCGGCGAACAGTGCCGCTGCAGGAATACCCACATATCCCATACCAATGACCCCTATCTTTTTTATGGGGCCTCTCTCCCTTAAAATACTCTCAAGTTTATTGCTATTGTTCATGGTACCACTTGGTCTGTCAATTTGATAATTGTTGATTTTCATTCGATGATCGTTGTCCGTAAGTAATGCGCTCCGGTCTTATATCTGGATCAGCTGCCTGTCCTTATAGGATCGGATGGCCGCCAGTCCCACATGGAGGGCATGCATCCCGTCCTCGCCTGCAGGATATGGCTGCTTGCAGTCCCGTATGCACCGGACGAAATGTTCAAGCTCGTTCTTCAGAGGCTCTTTCTGCTCTATCTTAGCCTTGCGCACCCAGCCGCTGTCATGCAGTTCCACGGTCTGGTCCACGTAGTCCAGGTAGGCGACACCCTTCACGCCCACGGCCGTGAGCTTTCTCACCTTGTGAGGGGTGAGCCAGTTCACTTCCACCAGCCCTGAGAACTCGTTGTCAAAGCGCATGTGGATTGTCGCATGGTCCTCCTGGGAATGTATGTCGGCGCCGGCCACCGCATACACCTGGTTGGCCCGCCTGTTGTAAAGGTAGGATATCACATCGATATCATGCACCCCTATGTCAAGGATGACTCCCACATCCCTTATCCTGGGATTATAGGGCCCGACCCTGGTTGTGGAGATGGACACTATCTTGCCGAGCAGTCCTGAATCGATGATCTCCTTGAGCCTGATGACCGCAGGATTGAAGCGCTCGATATGGCCCACCATGACAAAGCGCTTTTGCTCCTTTGCTGCATCGATGATGGCCTCGGCATTCTCCACACTGTCTGCAATGGGCTTTTCCACCAGGACATTAGCGCCTGCCTCAATAGCATCGATAGCCACCTGCCGGTGCATCCTTGTGGGCACAACGATGCTCACCGCATCCAGGCCCTTTGCAAGGAGTTGCCTGTAGTCGGTGAACGCCTCGGTCCCGTACTGTTTTGCAAGCCCCTGCACAAGGTCCTGGTCTATGTCGGAAATACCCACAAGCTCCACATCCGGCATCTCGCTGTAGATGCGTATATGGTTCTTTCCCATGGCTCCGGCGCCAATGACCCCTGCTCTTATCACCTGTTACCACTCCATTCTTTTATTGCGTTTATAATAAGGTCAAGGTCTTCCTCTGCAAGCTGGGGGTGTACCGGCAGGGAGAGGACTTCCCTGCTGGCCTTCTCCGAGATGGGCATGCTGTCGGTGTAGCCCAGTTCCTGGTAGTAGGGCTGCCTGTGTATGGGAATAGGGTAATGTATCCCTGTGCCTATGCCCCTGCTGTTGAGGTATGCTGCAAGGTCGTCTCTCTTCTCGGTGCGTATGGTGTACTGGTGGAATACATGGCTGCATCCCTCCTTTATGGCCGGGCACACGATGTTCCCGGCATCCTTCAGTCCCTTTGTGAGCTTCTCTGCATTCTGCTGCCTTTTTGCTGTATAGCCGTCCAGCTTATCCAGCTGCACAAGGCCGATGGCTGCGCAGATATCGGTCATGCGCAGGTTGAAACCCAGCATCTCATGCAGGTAACGCTGTGCTGAGCCGTGCGCCCGTATCATGCGGGCCTTCTCGGCCACTTCCCTGCTATCGGTCGTGAGCATGCCGCCCTCGCTGGTGGTCATGTTCTTGGTGGGATAGAAGCTGAACGCTCCCGTTCCGAAGGAGCCGACCTTCTTCCCCCTGAAGGTGGCGCCATGGGACTGGCATGCATCCTCGATGAGCAGTAAACGCTTATCCTCTGCAAGGTCTCTCATGGCATCCATATCGGCCGGATGGCCGTACAGGTGCACGGGCATGATGGCCTTTGTCCTGGGAGTTATCTTTTCAGCCACAAGGTCCGGGTCCAGGCTGAAGGCCTCAGGTTCGATATCTGCAAACACCGGCGTTGCGCCTGTGAACAGCACGGAGTTCGCTGTGGCTACAAAACTGAAGGGGCTTGTTATCACTTCATCCCCTTTTCCAATCCCGTGGGCCAGCAGGGCAGCATGCAGGGCGGCTGTCCCTGAGTTCACTGCAACAGCATGATCGACACCGTTGTATTCTGCGAAGGCCTGTTCGAAATCTGCTACGCGCTGGCCCTGGGCTATCATCCCCGAGCGCAGCACCTCACTGACGGCCTCTATCTCGGCTTCATCAATTTGCGGCTTTGCTACAAGTATCATGGTATCACTGAAGATTTATATGGAAATTAATTAATGGATCATATCTTGTTCAGGCTCTGCAGTTTTTCAGGCAGGTCTGCTATCCTTGCAGGGCAACCCAGGGCAAGTTTCCAGGGGGGCACATCCTTTGTGACAAGCGCCCCGGCGGCCACCATGGCCCCTTCTCCTATCTCGACTCCCGGGACCAGGGTAGAGTTAGCACCTATGGAAGCGCCTTTCCTTATGACAGGTCCTTCCGGATGGTATTCTCCCCTTATGGGATACTTATCATTGGCCAGCACTGCACAGGGGCCGATGAACACGTTGTCTTCTATGGTCACATGGGTCGGGATATAAGCATTTCCCTGGATACTGACATTGTTACCGATGCTCACGTTGCCGTCGATTATCACGTTGGTTCCCACGAGCACATTGTCCCCGATGACCGTCCTTTCCCTGATCATGGCATTATGGCCCGTCCTCAACCTGCTGCCGGCCTTCACATTGCTGAAAATGGTCGTCCCCGCCCTGATGAACGAGCTGCTGCCTATCTCGCAGCCAGGGAAGTCAAGTTCCTCTATCTGCTTACCCTGTTCAGTGATCCCGAGCAGGATGTCATGTTGCGGATATCCCAGGATCACGTTCTCCATTACCGTACTATTCTCCCCTACGGTCGTGGACCCGTAAATCCTTACAGATGTATGGATGTAACTATTTTTAATATTGTGCATGTGCCCACACTCTCTTGGGTATATGTCTCATTTACCATATAAAGATATTTCAGTTACAGTACTTTGTTACATTTAAGTCTAAGTTTATTCTGTCCCTGCTTCCTTGCAGGATATCAGGCCCAGATCCTTTAACAGGAACCGGTGGTCGGCATACATGGTATTAGGATAATCATTTATAAAATAGCACTACTGTTTGAACAGAACGCCATCTCAGTTTTCTCTCAAACATGAAAGAAGCTGTCAGGAGAAACTCTTATGGTAAAGATGCCGGCAGGTGTCTGTCAGGACCTTCCTTCAGTTCGCTTTCGAGGTGTCTGATCTCTGTCTGCATCTCTTCAAGCAGTCCGGGTATTATCTGCCCGTTGCTTTCCAATGCCTCTTCTATCTCCCCGGCCAGCTCTCCAAGGATATTGAAACCAACATTCAGTGCAGATCCCTTTATCCTGTGCACATCCCGCCTTAACTGTTCCAGGTCGTTTCCGGCTAATGAGCATCTGATATTTTCAAGGTGCTGTGCAAAAGAACTCAGTGCCATACCTACAAGCCTGTTAAGCAATTCCTCATCACCGTTCACATTATCCAGCAACCTGTCCCTGTCAAAACGGACACGGTCTGATATTTGATGTGAAGGCCCCGTGTCCCTGCCAGGTTTTGATCCCGGAAGCCATTTGCACATGAGGGACCTGATGGTTGCCGCCACCACGGGTTTGGTAGTATAGTCGTCCATACCTGCTTCCAGGCAGCGCTCCTTTTCCCCTTTCACAGTTCCTGCCGTAAGCGCTATTATAGGTACGCGCCTGTCATTTCCGCCGGTATCTGCCTCTATCTTCCGGATGGCCCTGGAAGCATCGTATCCGCTTAGCTCAGGCATCTGGATATCCATGAATATCATATCCGGTCCCGTATCCTTAAAGGCCCGGACAGCCTGCCGCCCGTCAGTCGCTTTTATCAGCCTGGCCCGCGGGAGCAGGCCCGAGATGATCGTGGATGCGAGAGCCATATTGATCACATTGTCCTCCGCTATCAGAATGCTACACTCCTGATACCGTTTCCCCGCTTCGTGTCCCTTTTCCTCCTCACAGGCTGCTTCGGCATATCCTCTCTCTGCAGAACAGAGTCGGGTGATTGCTCCCATGAGCTGGCTGATCCCGGCCGGCTTGCTGATAACTGCCCCGATACCCAGGGCTTTGCATCTCTCATGTACCAGCGAGCCATCCGGGGAATTGTGCAGGAGGATGACAGGACAGGATTCCGCAGGGATGCCCAGTTCATTGCGTATCATACCGGCCAGTTCAAGTCCGTCCATAGACGGCATGCTGTGGTCTGTTACAATAAGATCGTAGCTGTTCCTGTCGCCGATCATCCCCAGTGCCTCCTCGCCGCAGGATGCCGTATCGGTCCTGATGCCTGCTGCAGAGAGCATGCCATGTAATATGGAGCGATTACTGCTGTTGTCGTCAACGATAAGAGCTCTGCGGACATCTGCGGGATCTTCTTCCATGGCCATCCTTCCTGTCTCTGCAGGGAAGGTGACGGTGAAATGGAATGTGCTCCCTTTTCCGGGCTCGCTTTCAAATTCAAGCCTTGAGCCCATCTTCTCGATCAGTCGGTTGGAGATGGTCAGGCCAAGCCCTGTCCCGCCGTACCTGCGTGTGATGGAGCCATCCGCCTGCGAGAAGGAACTGAATATCCTGGAATGGCTTTCCCTTGCAATACCTATCCCTGTGTCCCTTACTGAGAATATTATACCGGCCGTATCCATGAAAGTTCGGGATGACGATTCGACCTTAAGCTCCACCTCTCCTTTTTCCGTGAACTTGACCGCATTGCCCAGCAGGTTGATAAGCACCTGCTTAAGCCTTAACCTGTCAGCTGCAACATAGCGCGGCAGTTGCGGGGAGATGTCCAGCAGCAGCTCGAGTCCCTTCTCATGCGCCTTATGTTTCACGATGTCTGTTATCTGCTCGCACATTTCTACAAGGTCCGTCCTCTCAGGATCGAGCTCCAGCTTGCCTGCCTCTATCTTGGACAGGTCCAGCACGTCGTTTATCAGGTCAAGCAGTGAGGTCGCTGAAGTGTAGACCGCCTGCATATACTGCATTTGAGGCTCCTTCAGGTCGGTCTGCATGAGCAGGTCGGTGAACCCGATTATACCGTTAAGGGGGGTGCGCATCTCATGGCTCATATTGGCAAGGAACTCCGACTTGGCCCGGCTGGCTGCGGTAGCTTCCTCTTCGGCCTTTTTCTGGGCGGTGATATCAGTGATCACGACCAGGAGGATCTTCTGGGCAAGGCTGTCAATTATCTCGGCAGAGAAAAGCCCGTAAACGATCTCTCCCCTACCTGTGATTGTAATGGTTTCCCTGTTTTGCACTCTGCCTGCGCTTCTCAGTTCTTCACCGATCTCCATCATTGTTTCCCTGTCGGCGAACTGCATTGAATGAGCAGCCTGCAGTGACCATATATTCTCACCTGCGATCTTTTCCTTATCCAGTCCCATCCTCTGCAGGAATGCTTTGTTCACATCGATAAAAGTAAAGTCGGGATAACTCATCAGGGCCATGAATGCCGGATTGCTGTCAAAGAGCTTCTGGAACTTTGTCAGGGCTTCCTGCTGCTGCGAGAGGTCCCTGGACATGGAGAATATACAGTCCTCACCATTCCATTTGCCACACCACAGGCGGGTCTCCACCGGTATTAAAGTTCCGTTCCGGTGCTGGAGCGGCAGGACGCATGTGTCCGTATCACCTTCCAATGCGACTTCAACGGCTTCCATGGCTTCCTTCTGTCCGCTGTGCGGATAGATCCCGAGGCTGCCGAGGGTGCTGATCTCTTCAAAAGTGTATCCGAGTTTGTTGCTGAGTGCGGGGTTTGCATACAATACCTTTCCATCATATGTTCCGACTATTATGATGTTGTCAAGGGTCGCGAAAAGGGTCCTGAAGTTCTCCTCGCTGGACTTGAGCTCGCCTTCTATTTCCTTGCGCTCGCCAATGGGTATGTGCGTCCCGTACATGCGGAGCGGCCTGCCGTCCCTGTCATATTCGGATATTCTCCCGTTGGCCTGCACCCACACCCACTCGCCGTTCCTGTGCCTCATGCGGTATTCTGCTACGTAGAACTCTTTGTTTGATGCTATGATGTCATAGAGTTGCCTGTAAACCGAAGGCCGGTCATCCGGATGTGTAAGCATGGACCAGACTTCCAGGTTGAGCTGCCCGAAGTCAGCAGGAGTGTATCCTGTTATCTTTTCCCAGCTGCCCAGCCCCTCAAGGCTGATAACGCCGGTCCTCAGGTCCAGCTCCCATATTCCGGCGCGTGTGGCCTCCAGGGCCATATCCAGCGTCTCCGTCCTCTTGCGTATCTGCTCCCGGGCCATCCTGCTCTCGGTGATGTCGCGGACCACGGCAAGCACCCTGTCCTTGCCCCCGATCTCTGTCCTCTTGCGCGAGACCTCTACCCAGAAAAGCTCCCCGTTCTCTTTCTTTGCCAGCCATTCAAAGATAAAGGGCTCATTGTCACTCCCCTCCGTATCCATTTCCGGGCTCATCTCACTTATGTAGGGGAAAGTTCCGGCACTCATATCGGCTATGGTACTGGAAAGGATCTTTTCCTTGCCGGTGTAGCCGTACATCTTCAGCATGGCGTCGTTCAAATCGATTATCTTCCCGGTGGCGGCATCATGGATAAAGATCGCCTCGCCGGTGGAATTGAATATTTCCCGGTAGTTCTTCTCTCTTTCAAGCAGTGCTTCCTGGGTGCGCATGCGGTCGGAGACATCCCTGCACGTGCAGAAAACCAGCTGCTGCCCCTCACGGGTAACTTCGTTGGAGCTTATTTCCACATCTATCAGTGTCCCATCCTTGCGCATGTGACGTGTGGCGAAATGATCCTCCTGTTGATGGGGATTCCGTATCATGTGCAGCAACTGTTCAGGCTCCCACTGCCTGTCCCAGTCCCATACATACAGGTCAAGAAGCTCTTCCGGAGTGTAGCCGAGTATTGTGGCAAACTTGTCATTGGCTTCATAGACCTTCCCATCCATGTCCAGTATAACTATCCCGTCGCGGGACCTCTCTATAAGAAGCTGCCTCCATGCGGCCTCTTCTGCAAGTTTCCTCTCGGTAAGCTTGCGTTCGGTGATATCCTGCCCGATGCCGTATAAGCGCGTTCCTTCCTTGGTCTCTACAGGGACTACATTCAAAAGCAGTATCTTCTCCTTTCCATTGACCTCATACACTGTTTCAAGCGTCTTTGGCTGCAGGAAGGGTGCATGTTCTTCAGCCTGTTTCTCACGCAGATGCGGAGGGTCGTAATCTCCTACTTTTCTCTTTTTCAGTGACCCAATTTCGGTTTCCAGGAATTCCAGGGCTGCCTTGTTGGCATCGATATAATTACCTTCCGCGTCTGTAATGAGCACCGGGCTGAGCGCGGCCTCGAACAGGGTGCGGTACTTGCTCTCGCTCTCCTCGAGGGTTGCATGTGCGAGTTTGCTTTCGGTGATGTCCTGTATGGTGCCGATGACCTTGTTCGTTTGAGGGTTGTACTCCGCAACCGAATGGACGTGGCGGATCGCACCGTCGCTCTGTCTTATTACCTGGAACTGCACGTCATAAGGCTGTTCCCCTCTTATCAGGCCCGTCATGGCCTGGTCAAGGACCTGCCGGTATTGGGGCAGTGAAGCCTTCTGTGTCTCGGTAATAGTGAAAGGCCTGTTCTCTGCCCCGTATATCTTAAGGGCTTCTTCGGATGCGTATATCAGGCCTGTGGTGAGGTCAAACTCCCAGCTGCCCATATGAGCTAACCTCTGGGCAGTGTTAAGCAGCATCTCTCTTTTGCGCAGCTCTTCCTCTGCTTTTTTGCGGCTTATGAGAAGTCCTGCCTGTCGCGCAAATATCTCCACAAGCTCTTCATCCTCCAGTGTTTTGCCGGAAGGCATCAGGATAATGAAATAGCCCATGGTGGTATTATCTTTCCCTACCCCGGCAACCACAGTTTCCCCTACACCGAACCTCTTTTGCAGCAATCTTATGGTCCCGCAGGGAACAATGCCATCGGTCAGCTCATTCAGCTCCCTGAAGCGGATGATGCTGTTGCTCCGGATCCTCTCTTCAACGCGGCTGTCAATATCCCGCCTGCTCCCTTTAAGTTCCATGCCCAGTACGGAGCTGGCCTCTTCGATATGTGCAGGTGGGCCTGAAATGGCCACTGTGGTAAAGCATCCTCCATTTCCTTCATAAAGAATAAAGGCTGCATATTTTGCTCCGGATATTTCCACAAGGGCATCTACCGTTGCCTGGTATCCACTATCAGTGGCCGAACTCTGGAAAAGTGCCTCTGAGGATCTAACCAGTCTTTTTAGTTTCCTGTTCTCTTCCGTTCTGTCTGTCATGTCCTTCGCCGCAGAAGAGCTGAATGTTCCCGTATTGGTCATTGTGGATAAGAATTTAGCAGAATCTTTAATATAAGCATTTATTTATATTTATATATAAGCCTATTGTGCTGCTATTATTACTAAAAACCTGTTTGAACTATATCGGTCCAGATACTATCTGTTATGGATCGCTTGCAGGAGTTGGCTTTGCCATTGCCTGAAAGCCCGGAGTGACACCAGACTTATATAAGTTAAATTTATATATTAACTGCATGCCCTACCCGGTATTCCACCTGATGTTCTTCGTGTTCTGCATTTCCCTCGCAGGGGTATTTGCAGTGTTCGGCTCTTCCTTTAAGAGGGAAATGAGCCTGAAGGACACCAGGCATATAGGATTTCTGCTAATCGTGGGAAGCATAGGCTCCCTTTTCCCGGACGTGCCTGCAGTATGGAACTATTTACTCTACGGCACCCTCAGTCACACAAGGATAGGTCCGCTGCCGACGCACTCGCTGCTTTTCGGGGTCGTGGCTTTTGTCCTTGCAGTATCGTCCGGGTACCTTATCTACAGGAACATATCGAGAGCCTGCTCGATTGGCGTGTTCGCAGAGGCGGCTTTCCTTTCGCACCTGCTCCTGGATGATGTTGCCGACGGTGGCCTGACCTACCTCTATCCCCTATACAACGAGCCTCTGAGCATTTTCATATTCATGAACGTAAGCCTGTCGGGTGTGGACTTCTTTTACTATAACTTCGCATGCTTCGTGTCAGTTTTCTTCATATTCTGCGTGATGCTCATGGCACTCCTGGCCCTCAGGGACCTGGGGTTCGGGTTCAGGTACGAGCCTATGGAATAAGTGCCGGCTTTTAAATTCCGAAGATGCGTCTGCCTATCTCACTGTTCCGTTAGCCGGAGTCCTGCTCAGCAGGAGAAATAGGCATTGAGCACATATTCCTGCATCATCCTGTGGGTATTGAAGAAGGAACCGTTGATGGCTATGGAGTAGCGCATGACGTCGATAAAACGCTCCCGGTCCTGGTAGTAAAGAGGAAGGACCGTCCTTTCCAGCTTGTCGTACAGGGATGCAGCATCACGGGAATGGTTGCGGTCCTGCGGGTTCTCCGGAAGGCCGTTCCCGATGGCCCAGCCTGTGAGCCCTTCTATGTGTCCCTCTATCCACCAGCCGTCCAGTACGCTCAGGTTCGGGACTCCGTTAAGGGAGGCTTTCATTCCGCTGGTACCGGAGGCTTCCATGGGTGGCTCGGGTGTGTTCAGCCAGATGTCCACTCCGGCAGTTATCATGGCCCCAAGTTTCATGCTGTAGTCCTCCAGGTACACTATCTTTATATCAGCAGCCAGCACATCTTTTGCCCGGAATATCCTCTGGATGAGCTCTTTTCCTCCCTGGTCCCTGGGGTGCGCCTTGCCCGCATAGATCACCTGGAACCTGCCGGCCCCTGATGCAATGCCTTTCAGGCGCTCAAGGTCCTGGAACAGCAGGTCCCCTCTCTTATAGGTGGCAGCCCTCCTGGCAAAACCAATTGTGAGGACGTTCTCATCAAGCACTGTGCCGGTCTGCTCCCTTACAAAGTCAAGGAGTTTTCGCTTGGCCTGCATGTGTGCATCCCATACTTCCGTCTTGGGGATATTGAGTGCATAGCGAAGGCTGAAATTGTCCTTCTGCCACATGGGAATGTACTTGTCATAGAGTTGCCTGAAAGGCTCCGATATCCATGTGGCCGCGTGTACCCCGTTTGTGATGGAGTTGATCGAATATCCTGTGAAGAGCTGCCTTGAGGCCTCTCCGTGTCTTTTTGCCACGCCGTTGACATAGCGGCTCAGGTTCAGGGCCAGGCGTGTCATGTTAAGTGTGTGGCCGTCGTGGAGCACTCCCTCCAGGTTGAAGAAATCGTCCCGCTGTCCGATGATCATCCTGGCCATTTCCATTGGGAACTTGTCATGTCCGGCAGGTACTATGGTGTGGGTTGTGAACACACACTTTCCCTGCACAGCCTTACGGTCTTCTTCCATCAGCCGCTCCCTGCCTGCGCTTTTTGCCTCCTCGTCAAGCAGCTCCATGGTAAGTAATGCAGCATGCCCTTCGTTCATGTGGAAACTGCGGACGTCCGTATAGCCAAGCTGCCTGAGCATCCGGATACCCCCGACCCCGAGAAGCAGCTCCTGGCATAGCCTGTAATAATCATCGCCCCCATATAGGTAGTCCGTGAGTGTGCGGTCCCATTCCGAGTTCTCCGGGAGGTCTGCATCCAGGAAAATGACAGGTACGCTAAAACCGGTGATGCCCCTTACCTCATATTTCCAGGCCCGCAGGTGTACGGTCCGGTCATGAACGGTTACCTTTACCCGGGGTCCCATCTCCTGCATGAACTCTTCCACAGCCCACGGTGCAGGTTCTTCATGCTGCCACCCGTCCTCACCCAGCCGCTGGTGGAAGTATCCCTTGCGGTAGAGCAGTGTGACGGCGATCATGGGTACCTTGAGGTCGGCAGCCGAGCGTATGGTGTCACCTGCAAGTATCCCCAGGCCGCCGCTGTAAGTGTGTATCTTTTCGTCGATGCCTATCTCCATGGAAAAATAGGCAACAGAGCGTCTTTCAATGAGAAGTTCCTGCATTTGCATCTCCTGGCCGTGCTGTCCTCTAAGCCTTAAGCGGTTATATCATTTTTGCATACAGGCGCTCTGTATCTTCTTTTCGGCACAGTTCTGTGCCGGGTGTCATGACAGCTGCAGTGCCGGCTGCCAATCCGTAGAGCACTGCCTGGCGCAGTGGCTTGCCTTCGGAAAGTGCCAGGACGATGCCTGCAACCATGCTGTCACCGGCTCCCACCTTGCTGCTGATGGGCACTGTGGGAGGGACCAGGTGCTCCACTGCATCTTCCGAGATAAACAGGGCGCCAGCTGCACCTAGGGATATGACAATGACCTCGCATTTACCTTCATTTATTATCTTCCTTGCCTTCTCCACGATCTCCGGCTCCTCCATGACATCCCTGCCTGCGAGATGACTGAACTCGCGTATGTTGGGTTTGATGAGATAGACACCCTCATCCAGGGCCAGTTTCAGGGCCTCGCCGGCTGCATCCACGACAACCCTCGCTCCGATGCCCTTTCCGGCGCGTGCCACCCGGGCATAGAAATCAGAAGATACTCCGAGTGGCAGGCTCCCGCTGGCAACCAGGTAATCAGGGGCTGGTGTGGCATTGGCCAGCTCCCTCAGGCACATCTCACACTCCTCTTCGGTGAGCTGCGGGCCCGGCATGCCGAAGCGGTACTGCTGGCCTGTAGACTCCTCCAGGACAATGAGGTTCTCCCTGGTCATTCCCTCTATGCTCAGGGGTCTCTGTTCCACTCCTTCCTCCTTCAGGAGGCTCTGGAGCATCTGGCCAGCCATGCCGCCTGAAGGGTAAACGAGCAATGACTCTCCCCCCAGTTTCCTGATGGCCCTGGACACATTGACGCCCCCTCCTCCAGGTTCATAACTGGCGGGCCTGCAGTAGAGCTTATGCTCCGGGATCACGTGCTCTGTGGCTGTACTCTTGTCGATGGCAGGATTCATTGTAAGGGTGATTATCTTTCTCATAGCCGTATCTCCTTTGTCGCTGCGGACCACAGTCTTTATCACGGATCCAAGCGGAATATTATACGGGAGTTTAGTGGTCTTTCGTGTGCAGGGCCGGATAATAAAAGCGCATTAGTGGAATATGTCGTACTGAACTAAATAGTTTTATGGTGCGGTATATATCCCGCTCCTGCCTGATGCACCAGATTTAATATACGGTATAGTTTATACAAATCTTACAGATACGGTCCGGAGGTACAGGCATGATGTGCAGGTTCTACCATGAGTGTGATTATGCAAGCAGCGTGGCTTTTACTTGCAGGGAGGGAGGAGGGAACTACTGTGGGAAATACAGGCTTCTGGTCATGGGGAGCACAGGGTCCGGTACTGTTCTGCAGGAGTATGAACTGGCTTCCGGGGAAAAAGAGATCCTGATATGATCCCATCCTGAAAACCATCAGCAACGTTCAGGAGGAACCTTCAGATGGATCACAGGCAAGGCCGATGCATGATCTCAGGACCTGGGCATCATCTTGACAGCATGCCAGGTCGTACCCGGGCCAGCAGGTTCCCCGGTCTTGTATGGTCATGGCGGGAATTCATTCAAAACAGTTGCCGGGCGATATAATTCCCGTGCCTGGTCTGCTTTTGTATATCTCTTGACACAGATTGAAGTAGTAGGAAAACATAGATATACTTATGGCCACGGAAAAGGAAAACAGGATAGCATTGAAACAAAAACAGCTGTACGAGCATCGACTGAAGAGCATCTGCCTTGTGTCTTCCCTGTCCTCTGAAGAGATAATGGACCAGTACCTGCCAGCAGACAGGAATTCACAATGGTACAATGATAACTGCATTGGGAACAATGAGATCCCCAGGAGCACTGTAAAAGGCAACCTGGGAGGCACACCGTTCTTTACCAGCAATGGAAAGATCATGAGGTCCGAATCGTCAGTACAGGGATCGCTTAAGCTTACTTATAAGAAATGATCTCAGATGAGCTGCAAAACCCGCTCATCGTATAGAAGATAAAAGGGTCCTGCAGGGCCGTTAGTTGTCCGGCAGCTTACTTTACGTCCTCTACATTTGCAAGAAAACCTTCGCCCCTTGGTGTCAGTTGATACATTACAGGCTCGGTATCCTTAGACTTTTCAATGTATAATGCATTTTCCAGCATGTCCAGGTGGAACTTTGCCTCTGACCTGCTGAGACCGAGCTGGGCGCCTATCCCCTCCATATCAAGTGAATTGCCGCTCAGCGCTTTGAGGATCTTACGGCGTGTGGGGTTCTGCAGGGTTCTGAGGCCGATCGCATGATCCTCGGTAGGGTTTGCCTTTAATTTTCCCTCTTCCTTTAGCTTGTTCATCCACTCATGTTTTTTCTTAGCAGGATCTTCTCCGGTCATCTTATCACCTTTATCCGGTCAATATAGCTTTACCAGGGTTACAGTTGAAAATATAGTGACTGATAATTGACTGATACTTATTTATCACTATTGTCCGGTTTCACGGCGCGGAGCCTGTTCCCTTTGCGTCCAGCCCGGCAACATCCACGGACCCGGATATTCCCGCGATCAACAGGGGAACCTGCATGCTTACAGTTCACAAATGGGTATGACCATAAATGCAGGTTCCCTTTCTCGCTCATCAGGGCTATGGCCTCATTGACCGGCATATCGTGCTTTCCTTTTGCAATAGAGGATACTTTGCTCATCATTGACCGTTTATCCCCCGATTAAGAAACCGCTGTGCTGTCCCGTTGTATGCATCGTCCCAGCCTACAGGGGTCGCCTATCGTTTGCAAGCCGGCCCTCATCGCAGTAACGGAAACTGCTGTTCACCGGATCGAAACAGGCCTGGCCGTAGTGGAAGGCCACCGGGATGCCACCGTAATTGGTGAGCATCCATTTGTGGGATTTATCGGAGCGTTGAATCCCGGAAGTATGGAGATGTCCCGGACGTGCCTGGCTGTGACAGGACCATTGGGTGAAGTGCCGCAGGAGGGATCATACGTTTCGTCCGTTTCAAGTACCGGGCCGCTCCGTCCTGTCATCTAGGCAGCTGCGGGCAGGCCGGATCCTTCCTGATCGGATGATACAAGCATGTTCTTTACATTATTCCCGGGGAGGTCCCATGTCTCCGATCTGCTGTAAAGGAGGTATGGTCCAAGGGAGGAGGGGGTCGAATGTGCCCAGCAGCTGACTGCGGAGCCCCGGTCCCGCACCGCTGCCACACTTCCTCCCGGCACCGGCTAAATGCAGGGTTGAGGGGCGCTATTGTAATCCGGGGCTCGTTGCCGCTTTCCGCACAGCTGGCTGATGCGAGCAAAAGCTGAAGAGTATGGGCAGTATAAGACAACACCAGACTACCGGATATCCTGATATTGATGTCTTTCCATCTTAGCTTCCCTCAACAATAGATTAGATCGTAAATTATTGTATTAATTTCAATATTTATTTGTCCGGAGAACGCAGAGGGGTAGCTATATCATGAGGTAAGCGAACTAGTCTTGCCGGGAGGCAATGAACAGCATCAAATGCTTTTTTGACCTTTCGTAATGATAATATGCCGGAAGCCTTAATGGAGGATCATCAATGGATATTGAAAAAATAAATCATCTGGGAGAGGAGCTGACAGGGATCCTGAAACTGGGAACATCTCCGGTTGCAGTGACCTTTATCCGGGAGGATGAGGATGTGCCTGCCGGCATACCGCAGCTTGAGGGCGCGTTGCGGCACTGTGCAATGGTGGACCGTGCCAGGAAAGAGAAAGGGGCTTTCTATGCACTTGCGGAGAACCAGGAGTGCGGCATAGGTGCCTCATCTCTCGGGATGGGCAGCCGGTGCAGGGAGATCTCATCGGGTGATTTCTACTATTCCTTTGGCTGCTTCAGCACCCTTGAGGCTGCTAAAAGGGCCATCGACGAGATGCCGCTGATGCCGGAGGGCTCCGTGAAGGCCGTGGTTTTCTCTGCACTTGAGAGAGCGGTCCTTGTTCCGGATGTTGTGGTGATCGTGGCTGCGCCGGATAAGATCATGAAGCTCTCGCAGGCTGTGCTTCACAGGGACGGCGGAAGGGTCCATGCAAGTTTTGCTGCCCTGCAGAGCCTGTGCGTGGAAAGCGTGGCCCAGCCGTATCTGCAGGAGAGAGTGAACGTGAGCCTTGGATGTTCGGGAAGCCGTGTCTTTGGCGGCCTGGCCAGGGAGGAAATGGCCATGGGTATTCCCTTCGGGATATTGGAGGACGTGGTTGGATCTGTCAGGCTGATGTTCAGGCTGTAGGCCGTCTTGCCGCCACCCCACAGGGTGATCTGCATCATCTTATTGCTTTTTTGCCGAAGCATGCATTTCGCTCTTAAAAGGGAAAGGGGCGGTACAGGCTTCAGGCCGGCCGCTGCAGTGGATCATGCAATCGGCATTGGAGGGCCGTGCCGCATTCGCCTTGATCGGTACACTGGCCTTTGATGCACGGGCTGATGGAAAAAGAGGAAAGGGAGTACTCTCCCTTAATTGATGATATAGGTGACGTAAACGGACATAGCGACCTTTGACTCTCCCGGCTCTACGGGGGTGGCTCCGGCTGCCGTATCCTTTGCTGCCTCAGCCCTGTCATAGTATACTATCGGCTGTGTGCCGTCACTAATGGATGAGCTCTGTACTCCGGCGATGCTGACACCCAGGCTCCTGGCAAGTGCTGCGGCCTTGGATGATGCGTCGGCAACAGCTTCATCTATGAGTTCCTCGCGCAGTTCTTTCTGCTTTTCCTCGGAAACCGTGAAATAGACTCCTCCTATCTGGTTTGCACCTGCAGCTGCGGACTTGTCAATGATGCTGCTCAGCATAGCGAGCTTTGTGGTGGTCACCTGCACGTTGTTCGAAGCTGAGTACCCTTCAATGCTGGCCTTCCCTTCATAGTAGTTGTATATGGGATACACGGAAACGTATGATGTCTGTATCTCCCTGTCCTCCAGGCCAAGAGCCTTGAGCTCGCCGACTATAGTGCTCATGATGGCTGCGTTCTTTGCGGCTGCTTCGCTGGAGTTCTGGGCCTGGACCACAACACCGATGCTCAGCTGTGCAGTATCGGGTGTGACCATCCTTTCTGAGTTCCCGGTCATCTGTATCGTGCTTACTGAATCCTTTGTATATGCTGCCTGTGAATTGGCATAGGCCGTTGTCGCCAGCAGCACCACGACTATCGTCAGTGCGATGATGATATAATACGGCATATTACTGTTATTTTCCTGCGGCAATTTTTCATCTCCTGTTAATGGATGCCTTATACAGTGAATAACGACCTGCACACATTAAATAATTGTCTAAACTTCAATCCGGTTCGCAGTTATCGATGTGACAAATGCGGCCCGGGGCCATTATAATACCTTCAATGTCAGGATACGATGCATCTCCCCGGCTGCCTGCGCAAGGGCAGGACCTTCCGGCTGGCACGGGAGCAGGGCCTTTCTAATGGCAAGGCATATATTCTCCTTAAGAATATACAACATGTTCTTATTGACCTGACGCTTTTGATGAGTACGGAAAGAAAAAGCATACTGTCAATGGGTCTGACTGCCAAAGCGGGTTCTAAAAACATGAGCGCTCCAAAAATATCCGGGTACCTGAAATCTGATGCAGGGATCATACTGGTGCCTGTATGCCTCATCATGCTGGCAGAACTCCTCCTGCTTGCAGGCAGGGAGTATATTTCCATCTGGATGCATGTGGGCATTGTTATGCTCTTGGCATTTGCCACAACCTTTGTTCACAAAAGGGAACTCACAATGGTCTTCCAGGCCCTGATGCTCCTGTCTCTCCTGCGGCTTGTCAACATATCAATGCCTGTGTTCTTTGAGAAGACCCTCTACATATTCGTGTTCACCTATGCTCCGCTGTTAATCCCGATCATCATTGTCCTGAGAGCGCAGGACTTCAGGTTCTCGTGGAGGATCAGCGAGGAAATGAAGAGGAACCGGATACTCTATTCCCTTATCGCTGTCATTGCGGCAGTTGCAATTGCAGAAGGGGAGTACGCTATCATTGAGGCAGGGTACCTCATACCGGACCTTTCATTCAGCAGCCTGCTGCAGTTATCCATAGTCATGATATTCTTTGTGGGGCTGGTGGAAGAGATCATATTCAGATACATCCTGCAGACAAGGCTGGAGCAGGTGCTTGGCACCTGGCCCGCGCTCCTGACAGCAAGCATTCTTTTTGGTGTCATGCACTCCGGCTATGGCACCATATATGAGGTCCTGATGACCGGCATTGCGGGCCTTGTGATCGGTTACCTCTACGTCAGGACCAGGAGCCTGTACCTGATAACCCTGATACATGGCCTCACGAACGTGTTCCTGTTCGGCATCATTCCCCACCTGGGGCCCGGCCTGGGCCTCTTATAAGGGAATGGGACAAGAAATAGGCTGAGCGGCAGTGTGGGACGGAAAATACTCATTCATGTAAAAGATGTAAGGAATCCCGGGCCAGTGATCGGTCCCTGTCCGGAAAACAGCTTCAGGGGAATTTCTGCCCTGATCAGTAGATGATCTCTGCGACCTTGAATACGACAATCGCTGTAAAAGCAAGAAGTAGCGGGCCAATGCCCATATTTAGGGAATGGTTCAGGTCAATGCTCCATTTTTCAGACGCGGAAAGTATTTCCTTTACTGAGAGCAATGCGATCAGGGCTATCACTGCCAGTACACCATACTCAGGTAATCCCGTACCCGTGGTCATTGAGATTGCCCCGGCTGCAGAGGATACTGCGCTCGTTGAGGTTATCGTACTTGTTAGCATCTTTTTGTCCCACTTATCTATCTTTATTACAGTTATCCTAACATATCATACTACTTAAAGTTATTTAATTTGATCTCATTTTAAAGAATCTAAAATATACTAGTAACAATATCCTGATTTTTCATCCCGGGATGCCATGCATCCATGTGACAGCGGGCCGTGCCGCCTGCGGCGTGGAGGATGTTCCCGGCCCGGTTCCCGGACGTGACGGCCTTCCCTGATGATCGTGGCAGAACACCTGTGCAGAAGGTCAGCAAGGCTGTTTCTTACAGGTTTATATCACATAAGAGGCAACAATCGCCTATGGCACGTTTACAGAAGTTGCTCATGCAGATAGCAGTCATAGCGGTACTGACACTTGCATATACGTCTCCCGCCCTGGCGCAGGATGAGATGGAATGCCCTCCGACCATCGAGGGGCTCAAGGAATGTATAGATCATCACTACTCTCAGGGTGACATCTCCGGCCAGGGAACCTACAACAGCCTCATGGCCAAGGCAGATGCAGCCCAGGCCGCAGCGGATCGCGGACAGACGGACACTGCAGGCAATATCCTCAATGCATTCATCAACCAGGTGAACGCACAGAACTCCAATAAGATCACACCGGAAGTTGCCGCCCATATAACACATCACGCGCAGATGACGATTGAGGAACTCTAAAGGCCGTACAGGCCCTTTGTTCCTTCCTGTTCTCTTTTTATTCTCCCCGGTCCTTTTCTCTGCCAGCGCCGGATATCTGCATATGCTGGTCCGCAGTGCATCACTTTATTTAATTCAGTTCTCATAATAATTCTCTGCAAATAAAAATTTAAGCCCGCGCTTGTGAAAAATCTGGGTAATTTAGAAAGTTTTATATGCTTTCAGGGTTCTTTGCACATTAGTAAAATCCCTGAGAATGTTATGCACATTGCCTGCAAAACCAATAATGCGGTCCTGAATAACGGTGCACGACAGCAGGGTAGAATAATCACGGTGGTACAAAAATGACGGTAGTTGCTGCAATCCCTGCATTCAATGAGGAGATAGCCATAGGGAGCGTTATAGTGCGGGCCAGGCAGCACGTCGATGAGGTTCTGGTGATAGACGACGGCAGCGCGGACAGCACTGCCCAGGTGGCAGAACTCATGGGCGCCACCGTCCTGCGCCACTCCCAGAACGCCGGGAAAGGCATGGCGCTTCGCACCGCCTTCGAGTGGGCCATCGACAAGCAGGTGGACATCCTCGTGACCCTGGACGCCGACGGCCAGCACAACCCCGACGAGATCCCCCGCATCATCGAACCCATCCTCTGGAAGAAGGCCGACATCGTCAACGGCGCAAGATTCCTCAAAGGCCACAGCGTCAAGGTCCCCAGGTACAGGCGCATGGGACAGGAAATATTAACGCACGCCACCAACATGACAGCCGATGTCAAGTTAAACGACTCCCAGAGCGGTTTCCGGGCCTTCTCCAAAGACACCTTCCCAGCCTTCCGTTTCAACAACGCCGGCATGGGCGTGGAGTCCGAGATGGTGGCCGATGCGAGTGCTGCCGGCTTCAAGATAACAGAAGTGCCGATAACCTGCAGGTATGATGTAGAGGGGTCAACGTTCAATCCTGTGAAGCACGGGATGAACGTGCTGGGATCCATTGTCAATCAGTTCCAGAGGAAGCATCCGCTATTGTATTTCGGGGTGCCTGGATTTCTATTGTTTTTATTTGGACTGGTTCTTGCTTTCAGGACTCTGTTCATCTTTCAGGCCACCGGCAAGTTTGCAATTGGAACCTCTTTAATAGCAATGACATCTGCAATGGTAGGGATCTTTGGGATGTTCAGTGGATTGATATTGAATTCAGTGGCTTCCCACATCAGGGATTTAAAGTCACAACTCTAACTGTACTTAAAAACGAAGGGTGTATCAAGTGAAAATATTGCGTGTTGCAGCAGACCTGTATCCTAATGTAGTTGGTGGTGTCGGATTGCACGCACATGAAATGTCACGTATGCAGGCTGCACTGGGGCATGATGTAACAGTTTACACTTGTGCGGACCATAATGGAAGAGTTTCATCTGAATCCGGGTACAACTCCTGTACCTTTAAACCATTGATTAAACTTCTTGGAAACTCCATAACCCCTGACATGCTCTTTGAATTATGGAACAACAGACGCAGCTTCGATATAATTCATGCTCATTCTCATCTTTTCTTCTCAACTAACCTCTGTGCACTCGTTAATGAGTTAGGTTCTTCTCCACTTGTGGTTACAAACCACGGCTTAAACTCACAGACTGCTCCTAAGTGGTTCCAGGACTTCTACAATTTAACGGGTACAAGATTCACATACTCGGCAGCAGACCGGATTATCTGCTACACAGACACCGAGAAAAGAGAACTTGTGGGTATGGGAATAAAAGCTAACAAGATCTCTGTGATCCATAATGGGATAAATACAGATCATTTTGTTCCCGCTGATTCGCCCTGCTACGATAAAAGAAGACTTCTATGGATTGGCAGGTATGCAAAGGGGAAAGGTGTTGATTACCTTATAGATGCCTTCCACATCCTGAGGTCAAGGTTTCCGGGAATCCATCTGACTATGGTTGGAAGAGGACCGGATAAAGACAGGATAGCATCAAAAATAGATCAACTGGGTCTGGATCAGGATGTAGCCCTGAAGGATTTCATTCCGAATTCAGAGATCGTAAGTTTATACCAGAGTTCATCAGTGTTCGTCCTTCCCAGTCTGGAAGAAGGAGTTCCGCGCACTATCCTTGAAGCAATGGCCTGCGGTATCCCTGTAGTATGCACCCGTCTTCCCCAGCTGGTCGATATAGTTGATGGCAGTGGGATACTTGTTTCCTTAAGAGATGTTGACTCCCTGGTGCAAGGTATTTCTGAGATTCTATCCGATGCCAGCATTGCGAGAACCTTAGGGGAAAACGGAAGGGAGAATGTTGTGGAGAACTATTCCTGGACTGATACGGTAAAGAAAACAATACAACTGTACGAAGAGTTGATCTAATTGCCTAAAATAGTTGTTACAGGTGGGGCTGGTTTCATCGGATCACATATTGCAGAGAGTCTTGCAAAGGATGGTCATGAAATCGTTATTGTGGATAACCTTGATCCTTATTATTCTGTTGACATCAAGCAGAAGAATATCGATATAGTTCTTGCAAGCGGCGATGCCAGTTTCATCAACGCAGATGTCACAGACCTGAATGCAATGAAAGAGATCATTGACAGCACTGTGGATTATGTCTATCACGAAGCGGCCCAGGCCGGAGTAAGGATCTCAGTTGAAGATCCATTCAAACCCAACAATGTAAATGTGGTTGGAACTCTCAATGTCCTTAAAGCTTCACTGGAAGCAGATGTCAAAAAAGTTATCAACGCTTCATCTTCCTCTGTTTATGGTAAAGTAAAATATCTACCCTTCGATGAAAAGCATCCAACAGAACCAGTATCTCCATACGGTGTCAGCAAACTGGCTGCTGAGCATTACTGTCGTGTCTTCTATGAAGTATATGGCCTGCCAACAACTTCTCTGCGCTATTTCACAGTCTACGGCCCAAGAATGAGGCCTGATCTGGCGATATCCATCTTTACAAAGAAGATGCTTGCGAACGAACCTATAACTGTATTCGGGGATGGGGAACAGACAAGGGATTTTACTTATATTGATGATGTTGTTGAGGCGAATAGAAGACTACTCAACAATAAGTCCACCGATAATATAATTATGAATATTGGAAGCGGTAAACGGATAAGCATTAATGATCTAATTAATGCTTTAAAACAAATAACAAGCTCATGCTCTGAAGTTATTTTTACTAGTGAGCAGAAGGGTGATGCTGAAGCTACCCTTTCAGATGTGACATTAGCTGCTGGAATAATCGATTTTACCCCCGCCATACCCCTTAAAGAAGGGTTGCAGAAGTTTGTAAATTGGTTTATTTTTGATTAACGATGTGTGGTAATGTGAAATTATTAGTATGTACTACTGAATATCATCCATTTGGATCAGGAATTGCTAACGTTGCATTCAATGTAGTAGAGCAGCTTAAAAAAATGGGTGTAGAGTGTATAATTTGTTCACCTACTGGTCCTGATATTGAAATCAAATCATTAAAAGGATATGGACGTCTGGGTTTACTCTATTTTTGGTTTAAAGTGAAGAAATATTTTAAAAATAAAGTTTATGAATATGATGCTGTTTGGTTACATTATCCATTATTCCTTGGCAGTATTCCCTTCAAAAATTGTGTAATTACTGTACATTCTACTGCTTATGGTTTCATGAATGAAAATATTTCTCCAACATATTATTATAAACTTTGTTATGCCTTGGAGAAATACTGTTTAAATCGGTTTAAACAATCCATTTTTACTGGTGTTAGTTCTAAAACATGTAGTGAATTAGAAATTATATTATCTCACAATAAACCTGTTAAACACATTTTGAATGGAGTTGACACGGCAGTATTCAAGCCACTAAACTTTAAGGAGCAGATTAAAGAGAAATTCGGTCTTCCCATAAATTCAAAAGTAATCCTTTCTGTAGGAAGGTTGGTTGATCATAAGAGGCCATTCTTAATGATTGATACATTTAATCAAGTACAACAAACAATTTCTGAAAAGTATACATTAGCAATTGCAGGGAAAGGAAAATTGTATGACTCATTAATAAACTATGTAGCAGTTAACACTATACCTAATGTTATATTTCTTGGTTTTGTTCAAGATACAGAATTGCCTTCTTTATATTCATGTTCTGATTTTTTCATAATTACTTCCAGTTATGAAGGTGGTGAGCCCACTTTAACTGTTGCCGAAGCACTCTCTTCAGGATTGCCTTGCATTGTATCTGATATTCCAAACCTCAAATTTATAGAAGAAATAAAAGCAGGCCTAGTTGTTGATTTTGATAATATTGAAACTGCAGAAGATATAATTACATCATTTATTTCAAATGACTGCGTCTCTTATGCAAACAATGCAAGAGCCTATGCAAAAAGCATTTTAGATTGGAAAGTTGTAAGTGAAAGGTATTTACAGGTTATTGAATCTATGGTGTATTCTGATGAACAAAAATAAAGATTTGATCATTGGCTTAATTAGCTCTCCCATAGCTATACCCAATAAAAAACAATTGTTCAATTTAACAAAAATACTATCAGATATTTCAAGTCATATATATTTTATTACGGGAAATGCAGGGAGTGATCTTTTACAAGATAACAAAAACGCAGATACTTATTCAATAACTTATAATAAGGTTGACAATAAATTGGCAAAGATATTAGGATACATATTTTTACAAATAAAAATCTCATTCATATTCCTTAAAATAGCAAAGAAAGCCAATACATGGATTTTTTTCCATGGGTCGGGAACTTTATTATTCCCTGTGTTTACTGCAAAAATATTAGGTAAGAAGATAATTCTAATGCTGCCTGGTTCTTCAAAAGCTCTCAAATACTCAAATGATCCTTTTTATCCAGTAGTAAAGATATTGGAATCAATAAATTTAAAATTATCAACAAATATAATTGTTTACTCTAGCAATTTAATAAGTGAATGGGGCTTAAGCGCATATAGAAAAAAAATATTAATTGCGCATGAACACTTCCTTGATTTTGATACTTTTACTATTACTCGTAAATATTCCGACAGAATTGACATTGTTGGTTATGTTGGTCGGTTAAGTGAAGAAAAAGGGATTTTAAATCTAATGCAAGCAATTCCAGATCTCATATTGTGGAATAAAAAGATACGGATATTAATCGTGGGAGATGGAAAGTTAAAAAATGAAATAAAATCTTATTTGGATGAACATCAACTAAATGAATATGTCAATTTAATTGGATGGGTACATTACAACGATCTTCCTAATTACTTAAATCTAATGAAATTACTTGTTTTACCGTCATATTCTGAAGGTCTTCCAAATGTTGTTCTCGAAGCAATGGCATGTGGTACGCCAGTATTAACTACTCCTATAGGAGCAACACTTGATATTGTTAAGCACAATAGTACAGGGTTCATAATGGAAGAAAACTCCTCAAAATGTATAGCCGAAAATATAATAAATGCATTTAATTATCCAAACATTGAACAAATAATAAAAAATGCAAGTAATTTTGTCGAAAATGAGTTTTCGTATGAAAATTCAGTCAACGTGTTTGAGAAAACCCTCAATTCTATTCATGAAAGTCAAAAATCCAATATAAAATTCTAAATTGATTGGACGGAGCAACGATGTGGGAAAGAAAGAATGTAAATTTAATGCTGAGTATAATTTTATGCAGTTTATTATTTCTAATTAATTCCATCTACTTATATACTAATAGGACCATATCATCTGGCTTTCTTTATGAACGTTTGGGAAACTTAGTATTAAATATTCAATTGGAATTAAGCGTAATTGAAGGCAATAATTCTTTTCCATTTGCTCCAAGTTTGCTTTCCATAATCAGTATTTTAACAGGTCTAGATATTATCGATGCAATTTATATACCTATTATACAAATTATTGGTTTATTTTCACTACTAGTATTAACAAGAATATTTTTTAATAGTAAGTACAGTCTTATTCTTACTTTATCTATCTTCTTATACACATTTGCCTTAAACTATCATTTTGTAGAGTATAATCTTGCAGAAGCTTTACTTTTTTTGTTTATATGCACGTATTATAAGTATCTGACAGAAACAAAAAATAAATCCATTCTTGCTTTAATAACAATTTTATTGTACATTACTATTAAGTTCTATGGACCACCTGTCGAAATGTGGGCATTAAGTTTTATTTGTATTTCGACAATATTGTACTTTTTATTGCAGATTATTTGTAACAACCAACATTCGAATGCAAACTCTGCAACATTTTCTTCCTTTAATTTATTAATTTTATGTATTGTTATTTTCTTAGCTTATAACCCTAAATTTTACGACCAGCTTCTTTATCGAGAAATAGGTGCTACTATTTTAGTAAATACACTTGGCAATGTGATAAACTCAATTTTGAATCCACAATCTACATACGCAGAATTTGAGTATGTTCTCAGCACTCCAATGCCTTTAAAAGTAGTTAATATTCTCTATCATATAATTAGTCTTTTGCCTGCAATATTCATATTATCTTATAACCTGTTATCAAGAAGGAACATACTTTTAACAGAGAAAATAAATAATATATTCTTTACATCTTTAATGGTGCCTTTCATTGTTGATTTTGTTCTATATGCATCATTAGGATTATTCGTTACAAGATATCTGACTTTGATATACCCCTTAATATCATCATATTTATTGAAGGCACACTTTGAAAAATCATCCCATTATATAATTATAATTTTGATGATTTTAGGAGTTTTTCATTACCTATTTATATTAGAATTCAATGAGGGATATAAACTTTCGGGTGAAGAAGAATCTAAAATGTTAATTTCTCATTTGGAATTCAATACTAATATAAACTGTTCTATTCTTATGGATCATCGAACATATGGATTTACAAAATTATATTTTGCAAAACAATTTACTAGGTACGATCAATTTTTATTTATTCAATATACTAATGAACGTTATGCTAATATATTGGGACTAGATGATAATTTATTCTTTGATTTTGACTTTTTACTTGTAAATGTTAAAAATAAATCCTATCCTTTGCAAGTAGGCCCGCCTACATGGATGTATTTCGAACCCTTAAATGATAAATATTCATTATTGAGAAATAATGTAGGCTTAAATAAAATATATCAAACTCAAAGTTTTGAGATTTATCAGCCAAATACAATTAATCTCTAAAAAAGTGTTTATATTACACTTAATGGTGAGAGTCACGAGTATGTAATCTGGCTGAGAAAAATGTCTAAAGGTAAAACATGAAATATTTAATAAGTAGTATCTATGGGTATCTGTTTCATGATAGATTGAGCAATGATGGCTTTGAGATTTTAAAAAATATTATCCATGTTGGCGTTGGGACAGTTATAGGTAGTTTCCTTATAGTTATCTTTAATATTTTGGTAGGAAGAATGCTTGGTCCAGAAGGATATGGACAAATCACCCTAATAGACTCCATTGCAATGTTTTTGTGTCCTCCAATGTTATTAGGTGTTAATACTGCAATGGTAAAATACAATTCAGAAAAACTTGATTTCCCTCGGCAGCAAAAAATTGTATCTACTTCATATATTCTTGTTTTTATACTTTCATGTCTTTCTCTAATATTTTATATACTTCTAGCAGATATTATCAGAAGTATATTTTCTGTTCCTCCTTACATCTATTATTTATCCATTATTTTTTCGATTTTATATATATTGCATTCTTTAACTACAAACACGCTTCAAAGTCTTCATAAAATGAATATGCTTTCAATTTCAAAACTATTATATGGTTTAGTACTACTGTCATCTGCGTTAATATTTATGCATTTTAATAGTCTGTCTGTTTTATCAATTATAACTTGCTTATACTTATCATATGCCTCTGTAATTCTATTAACTTTATTGTCCACTTATAAACTTTTACGTTTTAAATTCGATCTCAAATGGGCGAAAACACTATTTCACTATGGGACTTTTAGTGTTTTTAGTAATATATCATATATTCTATATACTAATATAGATAAAATATTAATTAATAAATATATGCTAGTATCTGATGTTGGATTATATACTGCTTATTATCGTTCGTCAATAAGTATAATTGCTCTAATTTCTGGAATTTTAGTGACTGTTCTATTTCCAGTAATGTCAAAATATGAAAATAAATCTGTAATATTACAAAGATTAAATTATTTTATGCCATATTTACTTATTTTTGGATTCCTATTCTCATTAATATCTGAATATCTGATTATTAATTTGTATGGACAAGATTATCAATTGAAATTGTCTCTTGTGTTGCTTTTTGCAATAACAGCAGCTATATTTTCCTGTTATAATCTATATACATGGATATTTAATTCGGTAGGTATTAAAGGTGTTAAATTAACAATGTTAGGAACTGGAAGTATAGCTGTGGCCAATATATTACTTGATATAATTTTAATTCCGATGTTTGGTTTACTTGGTGCAATAGGAGCAACAGCACTAGCTTATTGTATAGGTATCTTCATCATTATTATTAGATTTAAAGTAAATCTTGAGTCACTACTTTAAAGTAAGGCAAAATGTATATAATCCACTATTTTACCTATGGATAAGATGACATTCACTGCTTAGTCTCCTAAAAACTATCATTCTTAGATATCAATTTCCAAATTAGCATCCAAATAATTATATGACACTATTTTAATTTTAAAATCATTAATGAATAATTATTTATACCGTTATAAGATATAAGAAGAATAGCTTTAAAACCTATTTCCTGCTAAAAATCACATGGTGATTTAAAATGATTAAACCGAAAGTGTTAGTTACGACTAAAACATACAGGTGGTGATTTGTTTTCATTCTGTGTTTGTGACCTAGAATTCCCATTAAATCTTCGATTTGATGGTAGACTAACAAGTACTTAAAGTTTGTTGATACAGCGCTAGCTGTATCAGGAAACTCACATTTGCAGATATACAGTTGTAAGTATTCCAAGAGGACTTATACTCAACATCAGCTTCTGACACTTGTTTTACTGAAAGAGTACCTTGATGTTGACTATAGAAGTACTGTTGAACTTGTTGAAGTGATGGATAAGGTACAGAAGAAAATTGGGCTAAAAAAGGTTCCACATTATACTACATTGCATAAATTCACTCAAAGAATTAAGTCTGTTTACTTCAATGGATTATTGAAACAAACAATTGACCTGTTCTATTCACATGGAGAGAGAATAGAAGTTACTGCTATTGATTCAAGTGGATTTACCAGTGGACACTGTAGCTACTATTATTCATTCAGAACAGGAAAGAAACGTAGATCATTCTTGAAAACCAGCATTTCTGTTGATACGGAGAAGTTGGTCATTACCGGTTTTAAGATATCAGGTAAACCTGTTCATGATGCAAAACATGCAATGACATTGATTAAACAATGTCATCAAACTAGAAGATCAAACTACTATGTGATGGATAAGGGCTACGATTCAGAAGCCATACATTCACTAACAAGAGAACAATTGCATGCAGTAGCTATAATCCCTCTAAGACAGAGGAAGAGAAAGAGGATAAAAGGATATTACCGGAGAAAAATGATATTTGAGTTTGATGATGAACTCTATCATAGAAGAAACTTGGTTGAAACAGCATTTTCAGTCCTTAAACGAAAATATGGAGAAGAGATCAAGTCCAGGAAGTACTGGAATCAGGTGAAAGAGATTAAAATTAAACTGATAGTGCACAACCTTGGCATGCATGCCAAAGTTGTCTATTCAATTCAAACGAGGATTTCTACAGAGCCAAAATTTGTTAATGCAGCGTAGCTGTATACGGAAACTCGCACTTATGTATATATTGCATAAGTAATCCAAGAAAATTATGCTATATAAGCTGGGTTTTATTGAAATAATATATGGATACAGAAAATTGTAAGTTTCCTTTAATTACTATAAAAGATAAAATCAAAAATTGGGTTAAAACAGCCTCTCGCACTCCCTTATCACCGGGCTCATCTTGATGATCTCGGGCCTTGTGCCTATCACGATGGCCAGCTTCAGGGGTGGGCACCCCCGAAAAAGAAAATGTCTGGGAATGGGATATGAAGCATTTTTATCGCACCGGTTTTTTGTTCAGGGCATCGCGGGATGGCCTGTAAGGTTTTTTCACTGGTGTAGAGACTCAGTGAACATATTTAAGTTTTATGAAAATGATTGAAGGATAATTTACGGAGATATATATAAGTGGAGAGAATAATGGTGGCTGGAACTCTGCCTGGCGTAAAGAGGTAAGACTGGGGGCGTTGGGGCGAACTTTTAAATGTATTTCAGGTCGCCGTTCTTACAGCAAAAAAGCAAAACATCGTCTCTGCTGCAAAGAGGAGAAATATAAAGATCCGATGCAGACTGAAGGCTCCGGGAAAGTAGCACTTGTCTAAGTTGGTTCCCGTTAGCTGGAGAGATCTTGTAAAACGATTAAGAGAATTCGGGTTTGAGGCTCCTTATCCGGCGGAAGAGATCCGTTCATGATAAAAGGTGATCTTGTCCTGACAATGCCGGATCCCCGCAAGGACAGGGTAAGCGCAGACCCGCTTCAGAGGATTCTAAAGCAGGCTCAGATATTCCGGGAAGAATGGCTCGGCGAATAGGGACAGACGCAGCCCCGCCGCAGGCGGCACACTGCGTCCTTGCTGCAAAACCAAAGGTCTCGACAGATCAATGCCTTTACTCAGGGACCTGACTTCCTTTGTTCCTCCTCAGTTCCCTCAAGGCAGTAATAGCCACTGCTCAGGCCGTTCTCCTTATAGACCTGGCAGCTCCCGCATATGCATCCTTTCCTCTCTTCAATGAAGCGGCTTTTTCCTGAAGCGCAGAAAACCCCCTCCAGGCTCCCGGCATCCGAGGTATCGCCCTCTATCATTCTTGTCATGTCCTCCGGCTTGGACTTCTGCTCGTATGCTGTCCTGTAGGTCGGGCATTTCCTGCACAGGCATTTGTGTATATTGTCAATACTCTTCTCCACTTTCCCCATAGCGTACCCCCTGGCACTGTCATTTGCATTATGATATCTAATGCTGTATAGGAAATATGCGCAGCGCTTTATTTAGTGCTGTCGTTTCCCTGAGGCAGTCCTGAAAGCGAGCTTATGTGACAGCATAGGGATCGTTATGCCCTTGTGATCCATTTTCTGTTAATTCTTTTACCATATGCAGGCTCTGAAGGAGCTTATTTATAGCTCACGGGAACAGGGCCATCCGCCACAGCCGCCGCGTTCCTTCACTGCCGTGAAAAAGAATGCACAGCCAACACAAAGCTAACGAAGCAGGCATTGTTCCCGTAAAAGGCACATACCTTGGAGAATCCATCAACTAAATATTAAACCTGAAAGAAGCTCAACTCATAAGACAGTAAGCCTTCAGATAAAAGCAATTTGCTTATTGCGTCAGCAATTCTTAAGAGGATAAGAACAGTAGTATGGATGACCTTCTAAAGGCAATTATACCTATATCAGGGGTATATTGGCACGCTCACATCTTTTCCAGAAGCGGCATAATTTGCAGGATCCGGGCTGATAGCTTTGATCGCATCTTCCTCCGGTCATAGAACTTCTTGCTTTTACAGAGCAGTGCTCCGTTCCATTTGATGTTCCATGATCTGAATGAGTCTATGCAAAAAAGTAAAGGTCAGGAGTAAGTTGTGAGCTTACTCTTTCCTGCGCTGGAAGAAGAACGCAAATCCCAGGGTTGCTGCTATTGGCAGTGCGATCGTGGGGAACTCGGGGATCTCATCACTCCTGTCGTCGCAATCATCAACACCGCCCTTGTCATCACGTGGCATCATGTCTGCCTGAACTTGCAGGTAGGGGTATCCTCCATTGACATTCTTGTCGATTGCCCAGACATTCTCGAAATCCCAGCCGACATACGTATTGAGTGCATGAGGATATGTCATTTCTGCGGCAGTACGGCCTTGGCCACCGGTAATTTGCAGTGTGGTTTTACCGGCATTCCAGTATGAGCTTGTTACATTATCGGATGAAAAAAAGAAATACTCATAAGCATCATCGTATCCTCCCGTTTCAACATAAGCATTGGAATACGAGTTGATTATTGTGCCTCCGGTCGTAAACCCTGTCACTGAACGACCCCCGGAAAGACCTCCGGTTGCGTATGAATTACTTATTGTGCCGCTGTTGAATCTAACAAATCCCGTAGCAGATTCCTCAGTAATGATGCATACACCTGCATATGAGTTCGTTATTACACCGGAATTGGTATAGACGAATCCGGCAGCATTAGTAAGACCGCTCAAAGAATCAAAACCAATACCTCCGGTTACATATGCATTATCTATGGTCCCGTCATTCCGTCCAGCAAGCGCAGAACTTCCATTCCATATATGAATCCCGATCAGTCTTATATTCTTTATTAATGCACTCTGGCCTATAGTACCAAATAATCCGTCACCGAAACTGACATACAATCCGGTAATTTTATAGTTCTGACCATTAAAGACACCATTGAATGGGCTTTCACGATCACCTATCGGTTCAAACCCGGCACCATCATCCCAGTTTATAGTTTCATATGCGTTAATATCATTAATTAACACATAATGTGCATCCAGGCCGTTGCTCATTGCCTGCAGCTCATAGACATTCGAGATCTGATACGGATCATCTGCTGAACCATCGCCGCCTGCAAATGCTGAGGCAGGTGTGGCAAGAGAGGATATCAATAATAATAACGATAATAATATATATTTCATCATAGGTACCACTGAAATTATTCAAGGCACTATAATTACTTAATATATCAAGTTTTCTAAATAGCCTCTCTTGCAAGTGAAAAATTCAAATGCACTTGGTGGATCGGAAAGATGGGATCTCATGGCGAAGGGGACAGGCGTCCAGGCGCAGGCGGCTCTTTCCTTCGCTGCCGGGCAGAGAAAGCAAAAATATGCTCATTTATGTTTATATCGACGCTATGCCTGCCGTTTTCTCATATGGCACTGATAGCCATCGCAGTGACAGGACTGTACATGAGCACCAGCGCCAATGATCCTCCGGGAGGGGCTGATCGCCGGCTTTACAACCCTCCGTGAAGTTCGTCACAGTTCAATGTTTGAGATACGGATCTTCATGTGCATACCCCGGACATACCCCGGGGCCATTACCTGAGAGAACAGCACCAAGGTAATAAATCATAAGGACCATTATTCCTATACCTTAAAACGGGTCATGATGCAAAAACGGATACAACGACAAAAATCCGCAGAGCACTACTATGAGAATGAATGAAACAGCCTTTTCCGGCAGGATCCGTTCGGCAGGAAAGATCTTTTATCCTCTTCTGGTGATTGCAGTCCTTATAATGCTCTATCTAGCCTATGTGCAGCTTATCCAGGACAGGGATGAGGTGCCTGATATAGTCATCACGAAAGACAAGACGGTCACTGTGATACAGAACAGCACCGGGGCGGTCCTGTACGAGGGAAACGACGACGAAAAGGCAATCAGGGTGGCAGTTGATTCGGTTGGTAAGGGCGTGATCCTGTTCGAGAAGGGAACCTATAATGTCACCTCGCCGATAGGCCTCGGATCGGATATCACACTGATAGGCAACGATTGCTCTCTCATCGGGTACAGGATATTCAGGATAAGTGATGCTTCGGATGTCGTGATAAAGGGATTCGATTTCAGTGACCCGGATGAGAGCTATGGCCGCCACTCAGGCACCAATAGCATCGTGGAGATAACGAACAGCAGGAACTGCCAAATACTGGATAACACATTCCGCAATTACAGTGCTTACGGGCTATACCTTTCCACACGGTCCCTGCAGCACCATAACAGTGATATTATCATCAAGGGCAACCAGTTCCTCGATTACGGCTACTGCGGGATCATGATAGGAAAGCAGGCCAGTAATATATATGTGGATGACAACCTGTTCAGGAACATGAATGCAAAGAAGGTGAACCCCAACTCTTATGGGGTGGCCCTTGCAAAAGGCAGCACGGTATACAGCTATTCCGAGTATATCTATATCCGCAATAATACCCTGGAGAACAACCCCAGATGGGAAGGTATCGACAGCCATGGTGCAAACCATGTCTACATCCTTGACAACACCATAACGGACTGCAGGATCCCAATATCGGTGGCCCAGATAAACGGTGACAATCTCTATCCTGAACCCGTACATAATGTCACCATCAAGGGGAACTACATCAAAGGGAACATGAGCGCATCACTGCAGGATTCAGGCATCTATGTGATAGGGGGGCGCGGTCCGGGAGGGCTCATCCAGCCATACAGGGATGTTATCATATCCGATAACATCATCACCGATGTGAACAACTGGCTGCAATCCAATGACGGGGGAATAGTGCTGATGCATGTAGAAGGTGCTCAGGTATACAACAACACTATCTCGAACGTAGGAGGTACCGGGGTCAACCTGGCTGGCGCTAACGATGTCCTGGTATATGAGAATGATATCCGCAACCTTGTGAAGATATCCAAGCCGATATGCAGTGTGAGCGTATCCAATGTAAAGGACATTTACAGCATAGACATAAGGGATAATAAGGTGGATAGCACGGATAACTGTGTCTTCTAGGGTGCTGGCAACTACCGGGAACAAGGACCCGTAACCCGTTATTTTAGAGCAGGGCCATAGCGAGGAACCCTGCCATTATCGACACCGAGAATAACACGAAGCTGAAGAAGTTCAGCCTTGTTCCCTCGTAGAGCTTTTCCCGGCTTTCCAGCCCCTTTTCCAGCAAGGTGAATACGCCGGGCAGGAGCAGCAGGTAGGGTATGAGTGCCGGAAGCAGTATCCAGCCCCCGGCAAACAGGTAAGCAGCAAGAAGAACATTGGCTATGAGCAACAGATGCAGGATAAGAAGGCCATATATACTCTTCCGGAGCCCCATCCTGAGGACAAGCCCGCGCTTTCCTGCCTTTTCATCGTAGGGCATGTCTGTCATCTCTCCGCCCCAGGCGAATATAAGCGTGCTCAAGCCAGTGACAGGCATTATAGGAACCACCAGCGGGTGGAAGGGAATGCCCTGAGCGGCGGCATACAGCAGTATTGCGAAGGGTCCGAAACCTGCCCATACTGCGATCTCACCCAGGCCCCTGTATGCCAGCTTGAATGGCTCTGCAGTATAATACTTGCTCAGGAAGGCGGCTGTGACAAAAATAAAGATAAAGATCGGCCACATATCCGGCCTGTTGTGGATAAGCCCCAGCGCTCCCAGGAAACCCACGACAAGACCGCCCCTGGCTATTGTGAACATCCTTTCCTCGAGTCCGGGATCTCTCACCATCACCGCGGATCCGCCGCTGAATATGCTCTTCCCGGAGTCCAGGGTATCGCAACCCTGTTTGGTATCATATATATCGTTATAGATGTTCATGGAGACATGCATGCTGAAACCGAGAACGGCTGCAAAGAAGAGGCCCAAGGGGTCAAGTTCTCCTGTTGCGATCACAGCAACAGAAGTGCTTATAGTCAGTGGTGCCAGCATGGCAAGGAGCCCGTAGGCGCGTATCATCTCGAAAATACCTGGACGCTCGTCAGCCATGGTAACCTCAGCAATATGCGAAAAGTATCAGAGGCGCAAGATATTCACCTGAGGGGCGTATAAAGGTCAGTATGCGGATATCTTTACCAATAATTGCCCGGTTATATGTATTCGGTCTTTACTATAAGAACACATGGTGGCTTCCCTGTTCTGAACAAAGTGCTGTCCTGACCACACCTTCCGTTCATTCGGAAGGCCGAGGAAAAAAGGGACGGCTTCCTATAGGACAATGCCCTTCAATCGCCTTTTAGCAGGGAGCGCACGGTTTCCCTCACACACTTCTCAGAGCCCCACTCCGGCTTCCATCCAAGCTCCTTAATTTTATCCACGGACAGCATCATCTTAGGTACATCGCCTTTCCAGCCGCGTTTTCCGCCGGTGTAGCTGAAATCCACATTTTCCAGGCCCATCTCTTTTACCACTATCTCCCCGATGCGTGTAGGGGTGGTGGTGTCCTCTGAGCCGATATTGAATATGTTTACGTCCTCGGAGCTGTTCTCAATGGCAAAATCCATGGCATCAGCACAATGCTTCACATGGAGGTATGATTTGGACTGCATGCCGTCACCCAGTATCTCCAGCTGTGTTGGATCGTGCTTAAGTTTCTCGATAAAATCCACTATGATGCCATGGGTGCTTCTGGGACCGATGATATTGGCAAAGCGGAATATCCACGACCTCATGTCAAATGTATGTGAATATGAGGTTATCAGGGCCTCGCAGGCCAGCTTGGAAGCCCCGTAGAGTGAGATCGGGATAAGCGGGCCGTAGTTCTCCGGCGTGGGAATGATGGATGCCTCTCCATACACAGTCGATGTGGAAGTGAAAGCAATATCCCTGATCCCCTTCAGGCGCATGGCTTCCAGGACGTTGTAGGTAGCTGTGATGTTCTGTTCAAAATGCACTTCCGTATCCGTTGCTCCCAGTCTTACGTCCGGGTTTGCGGCGACATGTAATATGAGGTCCACATTCTCACAGGCCCTGGCAAGCTCTTCAGTATCAAGGAGATCGCCCTCAATGAAATTGAAACCGTCATTGCCAAGATGCTCGTCTATGAACCCGAGACTTCCCGAGGTCATATTGTCAAAAACAGTGACTTCATTCCCTTTTTTAACCATGAGGTCTGTCAGGTGGCTGCCGATAAACCCTGCTCCGCCTGTGATAAGTATTTTCCTGTTCATTAACTGGTTATATGACATTGTTTTTAACTCCCCTGCCATCTATTTAATTCTGCCTCTATGGCTCCTGGCCACAATGATGCATCCAGTTTCCCGCTCTGCCTGAAGGTCCTCTTCTACTCTCTTTTAAAGAGAAGGCAAGATGCATTGTCATTATTTTATATATGCTAAAATATAATATGCATCTGTACTGTATATAGTTTTAACGGCATCATCAGGGTAAAGCTCCGATGTCCTTTGGGATCAGGTCTGTATCCGGAACATGGTTCTCTGGTGAAGGAATGCCGAGAGCCAAGAAACTCTCCGAAGGCTGTGAAAATAAGGTTAAGGTTAAAGGGTTACTTGAACAGACCCTTCAGCCAGTTGACAATGCTTTGAAATGGGCCGGGTTTTGGCTGTGCTTCCAGCAAGGACACATTCCCTTCTACAGGCTGTATGTTCTCCTGGGGTGCGGCAAGCTCCTCTTCGGTGTCCTCCGGTCCTGCATCCTCTTCAGGTGCCTGTAACTCGGAACGCTTGCCAAGCTCCGATGCCTGCACTATTGTCAGCTCAGTGCCTGTCTTACCCGATCTCTTCTCTTTCTCAGCCTTCTTTTCACGGAGTTCTATCTCGATGATCTCCCCGTCTATATCGACAACGAAAAGGCCGGCCGGTACGCCGTTGGTCTTATAGGAGCACTCGAAGTAACCGGTCGAATCAGTCCTGACCTTTGATAAGCCTTTGAGGGTCAGGTTCACTTCTGCTTCCGTCGCCTCTCCGGTTATGGCCACCTTATATGTGAAGGGCAACACATATGACTGCGAGATGCTTGCAAGCCCTGCACTGTCCGCTATGGCTGAACGTGAATAGGGTATTCCTAACTTCTTGACCTCTACTTTCAGCAATGTCACCTTTTCGGCATCGACTGAGAAAGTGTCGGTTCCGGCAGGTACTTTGATGTTCTTGAGCTCATACTCGTATTTGCCCTCCCTGACAGGCACTTCCACCGTAAAGGAAGTGTAGGCGTTCAGTACACTGTCTGGAGTGCCGTAACCCTTGATGACTATCTCATCGCCGACTGCCGGATTGGCAGGCGTCACACTGCTTATGGTAGTGCTGGCGCTGGCTGCAGAGATCAGGAGCAAGGCTATCAAAATCGAACATGATAATATGCCACAGAGTTTCAGTGAGTGGCCCGGATAGATAGATCGTGATGCTTTTTGTTGTTTCACAACAACCCCTCTTTTGACATATCAGTTGAGTATCTTTTGTATTAATTTCAGTTTTATTTAAAACTTCCTGTATATCCAAAATCTTTTATTAATTTACCTTAATAAAAAGACGCTTCTTCAAATTAATTGTCATGACACAAGATGCAATAAATGATGAATGCACAAAACTCTTATTATTTGAGTTGCATTAACAACATTTTGCCGTATCCGGAAGTATTTTTATTTCCTGGGCTAGATGAACATTGCCGGCTGGTGTAAAAAGGAACATGAGACCGAATCCCTCCTTCCCCGCAGACCTGAGAATTGTCATGGTACTTGTCCTGGTGACAGACCTCTTCATACTTCTCCCTTTCCTCAGTAACAGTCCCATCCGTACAGTACTTGGGCTTCCGCTGGTGCTCTTCCTTCCGGGATATGCACTGATCGCTGCCCTTTTCCCTGCAAAGGATGACCTTGACGGCATAGAGCGCATCGCCCTGAGCTTTGGCCTGAGCATAGCAGTCGTACCCCTCCTGGGTCTCGGCCTCAATTACACCCCCTGGGGCATACGGCTTGTTCCCGTACTGGTATCAATATCGGTGTTCACTCTCGGCATGTCCCTCATAGCCATCACCCGCCGCAAAGGGCTTGGAGAGAACGCTTTTTGCGTTCCTTTCGGGAAGATGTATGCATCCCTTCGTGACGAGCTAGCCACAGAGCGCCGGTCCGGGCTTGACCTCATTCTCAGCATAGTGCTTGTTGTTTCTATCCTGTTGTCTGCTGTGACTCTGGTATACGTGGTAGTGACCCCCAAACAGGGTGAAAGGTTCACGGAATTTTACATATTAGGTCCGGGGGGAATGGCGGACAATTACAGGACCCGTCTTGTGTTGGGTGAAAGCGTTGATGTTATAGTCGGTGTTGTCAACCATGAGTACCAACCGGTCAACTATTCCCTGGAGATAAGGCTGGATAACGAGTCAATGGAGGTCCCGGAAAACTACCGGCATATATCTCTCGGGCATAACTCCACCTGGGAGCAAGCGCTGTCCTTTGCCCCCCCGGTGACAGGAAGCGACATGAAGCTGCAGTACCTGCTCTACAGGGAGGACAATATGAGTGAGCCCTACAGGGATCTTCACCTGTGGATAAGTGTCATGGAGGCTGATAACCTGACCGGGCAGGAAATGCCGGCGGCTGTATGAGGATACGGGAAACGTACTGTTGGTTTGTTTCGCTGTTTTTACATCTGGTTCCTGAGTGCAGTGGAAAGTAAGATACTTACTGTCCATATTTCAGAATAATATCCCTTAGTTGCGCGCATTCTGAGTGCACATTCTGAGCAATAAAAAGTAAAAATGAGATTAATTATCGAAAAGAGCTTTTTGTCGGCGTGCCGCATCATATTGGCCTGATCCCGGGGAAAATGCGGCCAGATTTTCCTGAAACTTTCAGGAATCTTTACTGGATATGCTCATAAAAATTAATACTAAGCTTATATTCCTTATTGGAAACCAGCTCAAACTTAGTTAATTTGCCCCGGAAGAATTCTTTTCGTCGTTACCACACGATAATCTTATAAGTGTAGAGCAATGTTTGTATATTGGAGTGGACTGGAAAGCATAGGTACTGGAGAGCAGTTGCCATATCTCTGTCTACTTCCGGAGCCAGTATTCAAGGGGGCTTGAATACTTTCTATGATACTAACGGGGGAGTACAAATGGGAGTTACAGGTATAATCCCTGCCTATAACGACGAGGCCAATATACATGACGTCATCAAAAAGGCAGGCCTATATGTTGACAATATAGTAGTTGTGGATGACGGAAGTACAGATTCCACTGCATACATAGCTGAGAAAATGGATGCACACGTAGTAAAGCATAATGAACACAAAGGTAAAATGGAAACACTCAGGACAGCCTTCAAATATTCGCAGCAGTTCGGGAATGGTCCTGTCATAATAATCAATGCGGATGACCTGTATGACCCGGATGCCATCCCAAAGCTTATCACTCCGGTCATGTGGAGCGAGGCGGATGCGGTCGTAGGTTATAACGATTACCCCGGTGCGGGACTTAACCGTGATCTGCAGTCCCTCATTGATGCTGCTCCTTATCTTGATTCTGATGGAAAGTATCTCTCTAAGTATCTCTCGGAAAACATCGGTTTTACAGCCTTCTCGTCGCTTTCCACGGCAGCTCTTACCTTCACCGAGGATAGCCTTCCTGAGGAGCTCTGTCTTGTAAAGGATGCACTGAATGCAGGCTTCAAGCTGAAGGAAGTGAATGTCAGGAAGGTTCATGAAAGGAACACCGATGCTTTCTATAAGTACAAGATCGGAGTGGTAGTGCCTGCATATAATGAAGAGAAACTGATACGCACAACTATAGGGGGCATTCCGGCTTATATAAAAAGGATATATGTGATCAACGATGCCAGTACGGACAGGACCGCAGAGGTGCTGGGCTCTATCAATGATCCGAGGCTGTTTGTCATTACACATGAGCAGAACCAGGGCGTGGGTGCCGCAATAAAGCACGGCTATAAACGTGCCCTTCAGGAGGACATGGATATTGTGGTGGTGATGGGAGGGGACAACCAGATGAATCCAGCGCACCTGCCCGGCCTGCTGATGCCCATCATCGAAGGCAAGGCCGATTATACCAAAGGTAACCGCTTAAGCTGTGACGAGTTTCGCTGCGGCATGAGCTCCTGGCGATTGCTGGGTAACAACATGCTTAGCCTTGTCACGAAGATCGGGAGCGGATACTGGCATATAATGGATCCGCAGAACGGCTATACTGCCATCTCCAAGCATGCGCTGTCCAATATCGGTATTGACAGCCTTTACACTTATTACGGCTATTGCAACGATATGCTTGTCAAGCTCAACACTTTCGGGTTCAGGACCCTTGACGTCACAATGCCTGCACACTATGGTGAAGAGAAGTCCAGCATAAAGTACGGGAGATACATGTCCAAGGTATCTGTCATGCTCTTCAGGAAATTCCTGTGGCGCCTCAAGGTCAAATACTCAGTAATGAGTTTCCATCCGCTGATCTTCTTCTACGTGTTCGGGATGCTATTCCTGCCTGTGGGAGTGCTCACCGGATTGTATATATTGCTCTCAGGACTGCTTACCGGATGGCCTGTGCCTGCCAGCCTGCCGCTTGTAGGTGCATTGTTCTTCATCGCAGGACTTCAGATGATCCTTTTTGCAATGCTCTTTGACATGAGGGAGTGTTACAAGACAATGGGCACCAACCTGTGATCGTGGGACAACTGCAAAATAAGAGGACCCTTGTTATCTATTTTATAGGTCGCAGGGTCCGTTTTTAATTATATTTTCCAATATCCGGCCTTAATGCAAGGTGGGCACAAAGTGATATCGGTATTTAGGATTTACTTGCCGTCTGCGCCGGAGAACACATTGTTCTCAATTACAGGGGCATCAACGTTTTCCAGTAATATTGCTTTTTCTTCTCCGTTATTCCAGTCAGCGGTATCTGCAAGAGTGTTGCCTGATACAGTTACGTTCATGTATGGCTTTGTCACGCTGTCCGAGGCCTTCGCACCGCCGAGAATATGGATGCCTGCAGGCTGCTCTGCATCAAAGTTCCCTTCGATCGTGTTGCCTGTTACGGTCAGGTGATGCAGTGGTACGGGATACCTGTCGTCGTCATTGATATGGGCTAAGAACATAGGTGTCCTGGTATCTCTGATGGTGTTGTTCTCAACGTAGAGGTAGTTGGCTCCGTGACTGTCGATAGCCTCGCCGGCCGGGTTGTTCTCAATGGTATTGTTGCGGATGTAAACCTGATCTGAATATGGGTAGGTACTGCTTCCCTTCATCACCGCAATGCCATAAGCATTTGAATTCGTTCCATTGACATTGATGTTCCTTAAGGTATTGTCCTCAACGGTCACATTGCTGGCTCCTTTGCCTATCATCACACCGGCATAGCCGTAGTCAAGGAACCGGTTATCCTCAATGGTTATGTTCTGGTTGCTGTCTGATGCGGAGCTGGTCCCTAGGTATATTCCGAAGTCCCTGAAATTGCGCAGGGTGTTCTCCCGGATAAAGGCATTGCTGCTGTTCTGGATGTAGATGAGCCCATTGTTCCCGGCACGGTCCAGGTACTCCTCATCAGGGTTGCTGAACTCGAGACCTTCTATGGTGACATTGTTCTGGTCGGTTATTGTAAATATGGTGTATCCGGTAACGATGGCGTCATTGCCTATGAGACTGATATCTGACTTAAGGGCTATGGGTGAGCTTACAGAATAGGTCCCGTTCTCAAAAGTGATTGTTCCGTTACTTTCCACAGCATCGACTGCAGCCTTTAGTGCGTCGGTGTCGGCGTTCCCGATATATACGGTCTCCCCGCTACCCGTAAGGACAGTGGTTGTAGTTCCTTTCTTAGAAATAGAGATGCTGGAGTCTGTGACACCAGCATTGTTCACCGCAGGGGCGGTATTCTGAGCTTCGTTCAGGGTCGTTACTTTCAGTGCTCCATTGGAAGTAGCGAACTTTGATGTGTCCTGTCCCTCCACGCTTACAGCATAGGTGTGGCCGTAGCCAGGGGTTGAGAACGCATCATAGTCCACAGAGGCGTCGAACTCATTGTTCTTCATGGTGACACTGAAGTCCTTTGCAACAGGTATCATCTCAACACCTAATGTGGAGCCTGATATTCTCTTGATGTTAGTGACCTTATTGTCTTCAAGCACCAGGTTGTTGGCATTGTTCAGGTTGATGCCTGTTCCGCCCACGCCGGTTATGGTGTTGTTGTTAATGGTGCCTCCGTCAACATCCCTGAGCACTATGCCTCCGTCATCGCTGACAAGCCAGCTGTTGACATCCTCTATGATGTTGTCGGAGATGGTCACATTCATGTGCGGTCCCGCATTGTTGCGTGCACCGAGCACATGTATGCCGGAGTGCTGTTTGTCGGGGGAGTTCATGTTCCCTTTGACATAGTTCCCGGTAATGACTATGGTGTGCAGTGGCAGGGGATATGTGCCCTCGCTTGTCTGGTAGGAGGCTGCTATGGGCACCTTACAGTTGATGACTGTATTGTTCTGGATGTACACGTTGTTCGCACCGTGGCTGTCGATACCTTCCCACACGGGGTTGTTCTCGATATGGTTGTTCCTGATGTATATGTACTCAGAGTGCTTGTATGAATTGCTTCCCTTTGCAAGTGCAATGCCATATGCGTTTGCATTCACTTTCTTTACATTGATGTTCTTGAAGGTGTTATCCTCCACATATATGTAATTGGACTGTTTCCATATCATCACTCCGGCGTAACCATAATCAAGGAACTCATTGTTCCTGATGCTTATATTCTCGTTGGAGTGGGAAGTTGAGCCTACTGCAATGTTGATGCCGTAATCCCTGAAATTGCGGAACGTATTGTCCTCTATTACAAGGTTCTCGCTGTTGGTGATGTCAATAAGGCCCTTGGTCGCGGCAACTGCAGTGTAGGATGCAGTAGGATTTGTGAATTCGAATCCTCTTATTGTGACATCTGTCTTGCCGGTTATCGTGAATACGATGTATCCTTGCAGAACTGCATTATCTCCAACAAGTTCGATGTTGGACTTCAGTTCCACAGGTGAGCTGATGGAGTATGTTCCGGGGTTGAACAGGATCACACCTTCATCGATTGCATTGACCGCAGCTTTTACGGCCTCCACGTCATTGGTTCCGGTGTATATGACCTTTCCATCAGTCATCTGGACACTAATAGTGCCGGCGTCTTTAGATATGCTTATTGATTCGTTGAGCTCTGCAGGACTGTCCGTAAGAACAGCAGCAGAAGCTGTTGCCCCCAAACTTAAGTTAAGGAACAATATAACCATTAAAAGGTTTGTGGTGGTTTTCCATCTGATAGCCATTTTTGACCTCTTAAACGTGTTTATTTGCGCTAGTTCGGGCTTTTCTTTAAGCTACTAGGTCATTTACCTGCCAGTATACTTCTATCAGCATGTCCTGCAAGGGACAAGGATCCGGATATGGGGAAATATCCGTGGGGAGATCCCTGCCCACGCAGAACAATATGTGATTAGTATGAACATATTGTGACGGGCTCTTCGTAGACTTTGCTTAAAGTATAAATAGTCTGGCAGACCCAAAAAAACTCTTGTGTTGTTCCGAAGCCATTTTAAGGAGATTCCCGGCTTTTATTTTATATGGTACCTGACAGCAGGACGTTTCAGTTATTCTTAGGACAGTTCCACGGATATAGCCTGATACAGGTACTTTGATGAGGAAATGGGTCATGGAGACCTCTCTTGCATATTATGTAAGTAGTATCCTCCTTTTATATATGGAAGCAGGCCCCATATCATCTCTAACTCATATACGGACTTCCAGCGACCCCCGGTTGGATGAAAGCAGGCATGAAAAAGGCGCTGGCAGCACCAGGATCAGCCATATGCAGACAGATGCCGTCTAAGGATGGATCAGTAGACCTTTAGCTGGGTGGTCGGTGAGTGCCTTATGGGCGACACGGGGCATATTCCCCGGATGCTTACAGGGGCATCAGGAAGGCTAAAAGAGTGCGTGAAAAATAGATAGGTGGCGGGCCGCGTTCGCAGACACGCCATCCGGGTTATTGTCTTAAGTCTTTACTTCACGATCACTGTTATAGTGTCCGTGCTTATCTGCCCCTTCATGTTTGTCACTGTAAGGGTGACAACATAATTGCCGGGTTCCTCGAAAGTATGTGTGACCTTCATGCCGGTGGCATCCTTCTGGATGCCGTTGGATGCATCAAAGTCCCATGAATAGCTGACTATTCCATAACTGTCGGAGGATTCGCCTCCATAGAACACCACGGTGTTCCCGTCATCAGTTAACCTGCCTCCTGCATTTGCTACCGGCCCCTCCACTGAAGATTCTGAAGGTTCAGTATCCTCCGGAACCACCAGTCTCATGCCATCGTTCGAGTTATCGAACATGGATGTATCCTGGTCCCTTACGCTCACTTCATAGACATTTCCGGACTCGCTCTCTGCACGGGCATGGTAAGCCACGGAGCTGTCGAAGGTGTTGCTTATGAGGGTTGCATTGAAGTCCGTACCGTTTGCCAGCAACTTTACTCCAATGGTGGAGGAGCCTGAGATATCTCTCATGCTACTGACGGAGTTGTTCTGCATGACGACATTGTCCGCATTATCCAGGTTGATACCTGCGACGCCTGCCCCGGAGATCTCATTGTTCTCAATGACAGCTCCGTCTGTGTTACGCAGCATGATGGCTCCGCCTTCATTGAGAAGCCAGTTATTGACATCAGTAATGTTGTTACCGGAGACCTTCACTGCCTGGTAAGGCTGAACGACGGTTCCGTCCTTGCTGATGCCTCCGAAGATATAGATACCTGCATCCTGTTTGTCAAGGCTGAGGTTTCCTATAACGGAGTTTCCGGTCACTGAGAGATTATGCAGTGCCTCAGGATAGTTATCATCATCGTTGACGTGGATAAGGATGATGGGTATCCTGGTATCCCTGATGGTGTTGTTCTCAATGTAGAGGTTGTTAGCTCCGTGACTGTCGATACCCTCTGATACGGGGTTGTTCTCGATAGTGTTCCCACGGATATACACATACTCGGAATACTCATATGCGCTGCTTGATTTCATGACCGCCACTCCGTAGGAGTTCGGGTACATGGCCCTTACATTGATGTTCCTGAACAGGTTGTCCTCAACAGTTACATTGCTTGCCTGCTTGCCGATCATAATTCCACAATAACCGTAATCAAGGAACTGGTTGTCCCTTACAGTGATCTGCTTGTTGTGATCGGATGTTGTGCGGGTGGCAAGGTATATGCCGAAGTCCCTGAAGTTGCGGAAGGTGTTGTCCCGGACAGTGATGTTCTCGCTGTTCTGGATATCAAGGAGTCCGTTGTTCCCGGCACGTCCGAGGTACTCCTCGTCAGGGTTACTGAACTCGAATCCTCTTATGGTGATGTTTGTTTCATCCTTTATGGTGAATATATTGTATCCACTGAGCACAGCATTGTTCCCTACCAGTTCCGTGTCTGAATTGAGAGCAATAGCCGAGCTTATAGCATAGGTTCCCTCCTCGAAAACTATAGTTCCCTGATATGCGTTGTTCAGGGCAGCTTTGACAGCTTCAACGTCATTGCTTCCACTGTACACTACGGTACCATCCTCTGTCTTGACAACAGTGGTGCCGGCGTTCTTGGAAATGCCTATCCATGAGTTGGTGAGATCAGTGTTATCAGTGTTATCTGATGTATCCTCATTTACGGCGCCAGGCTGTGGTGGTGTAAGTGGTGGGGTGTAGGGTGACGTAATGGCATTTGAGTCTGTCTGAACATTAAGCCTCAGAGCGCCTGTGAACTTTGACTGTACCTGGTTGACCAGGGTCACGGTATAGACGTTACTACTCTTCGGGTAAGAATATCCATGATAGTTCACAGTGCTGTCAAACTTGTTGTTCTTTATTGTGGCGGTAAAGCTCCTTGCAACAGGTGACATTTTGACACCCATCGTTGAGCCTGATATCTTCTTCAGGTTCTTGACATCATTGTTCTGCACCAGCGCATTGTTCACATTGTTCAGGTTAATGCCTGTTCCGCCCACGCCGGTAATGAGATTGTTGTCGACGACGACCCCGTCAACATCCCTGAGAACAATTCCTCCGTCATCGCTGACAAGCCAGCTGTTGACATCGACGACAGTGTTGCCCGATACAGTCACGTTTGTATATGGTTTTGCGTAGTTGCGTGCACCAAGTACGTGTATGCCGGAGTGCTGCTTCTCAGGGGCGTTCATGTTCCCCTTTACATAATTTCCGGTAATGACTATGGTGTGAACTGGCAAAGGATATGTGCCTTCATTGGTCTGGTAGGAGACCGCTATGGGCACCTTACAGTTGATGACTGTATTATCCTGGATATAAACATGGTTTGCACCATGGCTGTCGATACCTTCCCATACGGGAGAGTTCTCTATCCAGTTGTTCCTGATATAGATATATTCTGAGTGTTTGTAGGAATTGCTTCCCTTGGCAACTGCTATCCCGTATGCATTGGCGTTGACCTTCCTCATATTGATGTTCTTGAAGGTGTTATCCTCCACATATATGTAGTTGGACTGCTTACCGATCATCACGCCAGCATAACCATAATCAAGGAAGCTGTTATTCTTTATGCTTATGTTCCTGTTGTAGTGGGATGTGGAACTGACTCCTACGTAGACTCCGTAATCCCTGAAGTTACGGAAGGTGTTCCCCTCTATCAGACAGTTGTTGCTGTTGACGATGTTGATAAAGCCTCTGCTGGAAGCAATTGCAGTATATGTTGCAGTAGGGTTACTGAACTCGAAACCCCTTACTGTGACGTTTGTCGCACTGGTTATCGTAAATACGTTGTATCCCTTTATTATTGCATTCTTTCCTACAAGTTCAATATTAGACTTGAGCGCAACGGGAGTGGCGATATTGTACGTTCCCTGATTGACAAGAATAGTACCTTTACTGATAGCATTGACCGCGGTATTAAAGGCCTGTACATCGTTGGTGCCGCTGTATAGGATCTTGCCGTCGATTGTCTGTACCCGCGTAATGCCGGCGTCTTTAGATATGCTTACTGAGTAGTTCACCTCTGTTGAGCCGTCGCCGACGGCTGCTGAAGAGAGCGCTGCCCCTAAACTTATATTAAGGACTAAAAAAGCCAATAAAAGGCCTATTGTTTTTCTTTTAACATACATTTTTGACCTCTGAAATCTGTTTTTCACAAATAGGGTTTTATATTGTTCAGGTCAACCTGTGTGCAATATTTCCACGCAGGATCTTGCCTGTTCGGCATCAGGAATGCAAAAATTACGCATGTATTTCCGTTTTGCAGAACAAACTGGTATCTTTCGTGATATATTGTGACAGGCTAATCGTAAGTATTCTTGAAAGTATAAATACTCTGTCAGATTCAAAAAGTAAATCAAGTGTGCTTTCCAGCCTGCTACGCGTGATATATCCAAATTGGAATAGCTATCGTGCAGTACTCTGGCAAAAATTAAACTTTATTTATATTATCTATGTATCAACATTGGAAACAATGTGAATCTGTCTATATTGGGAATTGATCGGAATTTCTCTGATTCGAAAAGAATATCTGTAATGTGGTGAAATCCCAAGGGAATTACGGATTGGTGTGCAGCATAAAAGCGCAACTCATGGTATTTACGGTGGAGCGATGAATCCGGATACGAAAAAGACAAAAAAGAATAGCATCAGAGAGATCATGAAAATGAGCAAGAGCCTTGATCTCTATGCACTTGCAACGGTAATATGCTTTGCCCTGGCAATAGGCCTCTTCTTACAGAAGGATCTCATTGCGGGACTGGGATGGCTGGTGGCATCCCTGGTATCTGCGATGTCAGCATACAGGGAAATAACGCTTAAAAGATGGAGCTATTAGAATTAGATAAAAAAGCCAGGCTGGGAGCTTGCTGTCCCCAGCCTGCCGGGGGATGCTCAGCTTACGATCACTGTTAAAGTGTCTGTGGCCGCCTGACCTTTCACATTGCTCACTGTCAGGGTAACGACATACCTGCCGGTCTTCTCGAAAGTACGTGTGACCGTCATGCCGGTGGCATCCTTCTGGATACCATTGGATGCATCAAAGTCCCACGAGTATGAGATTATCCCGTATCTGTCGCTGGATTCCCCTCCATAGAACGTAGCGGGGGTGCCTGCCTTAACATATCTTGTACTGGCATCAGCGACCGGAAGTTCACTGCCAGAAGGCTCGTCCAGGAAGATAAGTTCAATGCCGTCGTTGGCAAAATAGAATTTAGATACATCCTGGTCAGACACGCTTACCTGGTATACATACCCGAAAGTGGAGTATGAATATGCGTGATAGCTTGCAGAGGCATCAAGGTCATTGCTCCTGAGCAGCACATTGTATTTCTTGTCCACGGGCAGCATCTTGATACACATGGTGGGCCCTGACAGTGTTCTGAGACCGCTGATGATGTTGTTCTGCACGATCACATCACCTGAGTTCTGCAGGTTGATGCCTGTACCTCCTGCACCTGATATCTCATTGCCTGAGAGCATTGCCCCGCCAACGTCCTTCATGACGATGGCACCGTCATTGCCCAGCAGCCAGTTATTGACATCCTTTATCTTATTGCCTGATATATCGACATTCTGATACGGCTTTGTCACTGTTCCTGCCTTGTTGCGGCCTCCGAAGACATAGATGCCCGGGTCCTGTTTTTCAGCGGCATAGTTTCCATTGATGGTATTGCCTGTCACGGACAGGTTGCTGAGCGCGGCTGGATATGCATCGTCATCGTTGACCTGGACGATATACATCGGCATCCTGCAGTCTGTGATGACGTTGTTCTCAATGAAAAGATAGTTGGCTCCGTGACTGTCTATAGCTTCTCCGGTGGGGTTGTTCTCAAGGACATTGTTGCGGATGTAGATGTACTCAGAGTACGCCGATGAACTGCCTGCTTTCATGACAGCAATGCCATAGGAGTTTGCATACATGGCTCTGGTATTGATGTTCCTGAAGACGTTTTCCTCTATATGGAGCTGGCTTGCCTGCTTTCCTATCATAATTCCACAATAACCGTAATCAAGGAACTGGTTGTTCTTGATCGTGATCTGCTTATTGCTGTCGGATGCTGTACGGGTAGCGAGGAATATGCCGAAGTCCCTGAAGTTACGGAAGGTGTTATCCCTGACAATCACATTATTACTGTTCTGGATATCAATGAGTCCGTTGTTCCCGGCACGCCCGAGGTATTGTGCATCCGGGTTGCTGAACACAAAACCGCTGACCGTGACATTTGTCAGGCCATTCATCCTGAATATGTTGTAGCCACTGAGCACTGCCTTGTTACCTTGCAGTGTAATGTCCGACTTGAGGGCTATCGCGGAACTGATGCTGTATGTACCTTCATTGAATACAATGGTGTTCTTATCTGCCGCATTCACTGCAGCCATAATCGCATCCATATCACTGTTTCCGCTGTAGAGTGTCTTTCCATCGGCTGCCTTGACCGTTGTAGTGGTCCCGCTCTTGTAGATGTTCATATCTGTGCTTGCAGGTGCGGAAGGCACCGGCTCTTTGAGTATCGTCAGCTGCAGTACTCCGTTGGGGTTATAGAACTTGGAGGTGTCCTGGTTCAGCACACTCACACGATATTTATAGCCCCAGTTGCTGTATCCGTAAGAGTGGTACACCACAGAACTGTCAAAAACGTTGTTCTTAACGGTTATTGTGCAGTCCTTATTGACGGGCATAAGCTTCAGTCCCTTGGTGGGGCCTGATATCCCGAACATGCTCTTCACATTGTTGTTCTGGATGAGGAGGCTGTCCGCGTTGAGCAGGTATATGCCTGTGCCGCCCACGTTTGACATCTGGTTGTTCTCTATGGTCCCTCCCTTTACATCCCTGAGCACTATGCCTCCGTCATCGCTGACCAGCCAGCTGTTGACATCCGCTATGGTGTTATCGGACACTATCGCATTCTGGTATGGCTGGACATTGTTGCGGGCGCCAAGTACGTGTATACCTGAGTGCTGCTTGTCTGCCGACTTCAGGTTTCCTCTGACATAGTTGCCTGTAATGGTCACGTGGTGCACTGGCTCGGGATATGTACCCTCACTATTGATCTGCGCTACTATGATAGGTATCTTACAGTTGATCACCGTGTTGTCCAGGATATACACATAGTTCGCACCGTGGCTGTCTATGCCTTCCCATACCGGGTTGTTTTCTATATGGTTCTTCCTGATGTAGATATATTCGGAGTATTTGTAGGTGATACTGCCCTTGGCAATGGCAACGCCGTATGCGTTGGCATTAAGTTTCCTGGTGTTTATGTTCTTGAAGGTGTTCTCGTCGACGTAGATATAGTTGGACTGCTTGCCTATCATCACGCCGGCATAGCCATAATCAAGGAAGCTGTTATTCTTTATGCTTATGTTCCTGTTGTAGTGGGATGTGGAACTGACAGCAACATTTACTCCGTAATCCCTGAAATTGCGGAAGGTATTATCCCTTACAGTGATGTCCTTGCTGTTGATTATATCGACAAGGCCTGCTCCGCTGGCGCGGGCAAGGTAGTTTGCATCAGGGTTGCTGAACTCGAACCCTCTTATAATAATGTTGGCGGCTCCATTCATCCGGAATATCGTGTAACCTTTCATTACAGCACCATTACCTACCAGCTCAATGTTGGACTTGACCACAACTGGTGAACTTATGGTGTAGGTTCCGGGGTTGAACAGGATAGTACCCTGGCTTATAGAGTTCAAAGCTGACCTGACAGCTTCAGCATCGTTGGTGCCGGTATAGACGGTTTTTCCGTCAGCGGTTTTAACAACAGTTGTGCCGGAACTTTTAGAGATGCTGACCGAATAGTCTCCAGTGCCACCGGTGGCTGCTGCGGAAGTTGCTGCTCCTAAACACAGGTTAAGGAACAAAAGAACAGCTAAAATGCTGATTGTTTTCCGAAGATCCATTTTTACTCTCCACTGTGTGTTTTTTATAATTTTATCCTTCGTGTTTTTCATATAACCGTTCAAGAAATATGTTCATGATAGTGTGATTTGCTTTCTCATAACCAAACTTTACAGCAATTCCTTTTACTGAGTTATTTCAGGATGAGCAAATTATCATCTATTGAAACATATTATTACTCGTTTTTCTAAATATACTATGTCTCATATATAAATTATCTCATATTGAAGAAAAAGTATAAGTTTTAATGGGGTTTTGTGCATAAGCATGCTTCAAACATATTAATTTGAGATGTGATTATAAAAATAGTAAACTCCCATTCCTTAGGTAGCTATCGGAAGTCCGGAAATGTTGCAGTGTGAACAGGACTTTTTCGTCTGCAGAAGCTCTCAACCAAAAAGCATGGTCATTAAAAACCTATTGAAAGCAGGCATGAAGCTTATTTGTGGGTGAAGGCATAATCGGCATCATAATAGATGCAGTTCTTTCTGATGTCTATTGTGTTGTCCCTGATATCAATTATGTACGAATCCTTGGCCTGCGACACACTAATGCCGTAAATAGGCTTGGATATCCGGACAAGCTTCTTTATGTCATTGTCATATACCTGAACATTGTTCGCGCCTGCCAGATTGATGCCGGTTCCTCCTACATTCGAGATCCTGTTGCCAAAAACCCTGGCACCGTCGACATTCATCAGCACTATTCCCCCGTCATTGGAGTGAAGCCAGTTGTTCACATCGCTGACAGTGTTACCGGATATGATAATATCCCTGTATGGCTGGATGAGCCCTCCGGAACCACGTCCACCGATCACATAGATGCCCGAGTCCTGTTTTGTTGCGCTCATATTCCCTTTGATGTAGTTCCCCTTGATGGTGACATTATGTACGGGTTCAGGATAGAGGTTATCGCTGTTTATCTGGGCAACGGAAATCGGTATCCTGCAGTCCGTTATGGTATTGTCCAGGATGTAGACATGGTTTGCGCCATGGCTGTCGATACCTTCCCACATGGGATTGTTCTCGACGACATTATTGCGGATGTATATGTATTCGGAATACCTGTATGTGCTGCTGCCTTTTGCAAGGGCCACCCCATAAGAGTTGGGGTTTATTTTCCTTGTGTTTATATCCCTGAACAGGTTGCCCTCGACAAATATCTGGCTTGCCTGCTTTCCTATCATAATACCGCAGTAGCCATAATCAAGGAACTGGTTATCTTTTATGGTTATGCGGGTGCTGTGATGAAGCGGGGAGAGTGTTGATACGTACAGGCCGTAATCGCCAAAGTTCCTGAACGTGTTCTCCAGGATCTGGCAGTCTCTGCTGTTAGTTATTTCTATTATGCTCTTGGTGCCGGAGTGACGGCCGTAGTTCTCATCCGGATTGCTGAAGTCGAACCCTTTTACAGTGACATCTGCTGCATCAGAGATCCTGAATACGCTGTGTCCTGTTATCGTGCAGTCTTTTCCGATAACTGTAATGCCTGAGTTGAGAACAATGGAAGAAGCAACCTTGTAATTCCCCCCATCGAACAGTACGATACCCTGATCTATGGCGCTCACCGCCTTCCTGATGGCCTCGTGATCATTTGTGCCATTATATATGACTATCCCGGTACCTGCTTCCGTGACCGTTATGGTCTGATTCTTAGTCACTATGATATCGGCCTTCACAGGCACTTCCTCCTTCTCCGGGATAAAGTATCCGTAAGTGAGGTACAGTATGATCAGGACTGCAAGGACCAGAAGAGGTAAAACTATCTTTTCAGGCAGAAGGGACTTCCCGGACAGGATTTTTCCTTTGTTTCTCATTTCATTGCTCTACGGCTTTTGTTATTCTATTTCCGTTTTGCAATATGCTCCGTTATTGAAAGTAAAGAATAATGGTCATTATGATTTATTACATTGATGCTGCAAATCCTTTTTCACGACAGGGTCCTTCTGGAATTCCCTGTACCTGCTTTTCATGCCTGGAAGAGGGGCTTTCCATGACCAATATTGTTTTGCCTGCAACGGAAAGATTTGTCAAAGACTATTTAAAAATGATTATATACGAGTTAGGTATTATAGATATGGGGGTTCAATGAAAGTTCTAATTGATATAGGACATCCTGCGCATGTCCATTTCTATAAGAATATTGCGTGGGCAATGCAAAAGAACGGCCATGAGGTACTTGTCACCGCCAGGGAGAAAGACGTTACTGTCGATCTGCTTGATTCCTATGGGTTCAACTATGAGGTCTTAAGCAGGATGGGAAGCGGTAAAGGGAACCTGATGAAGGAGTGGGCCGGAAGGGATATGAAATTGCTGAAGGTAGCTTATAAGTTCGATCCCGATGTTCTCACTGGCATACTCAATCCGTGTGTGGCCCATGTTGCATGGCTGATGCACAAAAAATCACTGATCTTTACGGATACCGAGCACGCAAAACTTGCCAATCGTGCAACTCTTCCTTTTGCTGATATGGTATTCACACCAACTTCCTATGTCACTGATATCGGGAAGAAGCAGATTCGCTATAATGGCTACCATGAACTTGCATATCTCCATCCGGCACACTTCCGTCCTGATCCGGACTTCCTTTTGTCCCTTGGCCTGGACAGGAATGAAAGGATCATCGTACTAAGGTTCGTGTCCTGGGGTGCAAGCCATGATGTGGGCCAGCATGGCGTCACTAATAAGCTGGAGATGGTACGGGAACTGGGAAAATACGGAAAAGTATTCATAACTTCAGAACAGAAATTAGAACCGGAACTGGAGCAATATCGCATACATCTGAGGCCGGACAAGCTGCATGACCTGCTGTACTATGCCAGCCTGTATGTAGGTGACGGCGGTACGACAGCCGTGGAAAGTGCTATACTCGGCACTCCTTCGATATATGTTTCATCTCTGGTGGGTACAATGGGTAACTTTACCGAACTTGAAGAGAAGTACGGGCTGATGTACAGCTTTAATGATTCGGGACAGGCACTCCAGAAGGCCGTGGAGATACTCAACAATAAGCATGCCAAGCAGGAATGGGATAAGAAGAAGGATGACCTTATACGTGATAAGATAGATGTAACCGGTTTTGTAGTGGCATATATGGATTTTATCTCCAGCCAGTCCAGAAAGTGATTGATCCTGTGGGTGGGGAACATGTATGGATCAATAAGACAGCGTCCGGAAGTATGGAAAAGATTCACCGCCAATGGTGACGAGTTCAACCAGCATTCATACGTTGATAGTTATTGCAATCTTGAAAAGCACGATATCAGGGAGATCCTTTCTCCGGATGCCTCCATGATGCTTGTGGAGAACGGGCTTAAGGTCGAACTGCCTGATGAGAGGAGGTTCGGGGTATGCCTGACACATGATATAGATGACATATATCCTCCTTTCCATCATACCCTTCTGTCGATGCTGCATTCGGTCAAAGGCGCGAATCTGGAGCAGTTAAAGAAGCATAGCTTGTGGAGATTCAACGGCAAACATGAGTCTCCTTACCTTAATTTCAGGGAAATAATGGACATTGAAGAGGAGTATGGCGCCAAGTCCTCCTTTTATTTCCTGACTGCTGAGAAGGACCCGAGGAGATTCAGGTATAATATAGAAGATGCCGGAACATATATGGGGGAGATCGTGGACAGGGGCTGGGAGGTCGGGCTCCATGGTGGTTATTATTCCTATGATAACTATGAGGAGATGGTCCGGGAGAAGCAAAGGCTTGAAAACGTCCTTGGCAGGCCTGTCATAGGGTTCAGGAACCATTATTTGAGAATGAAGATCAACCAGTCATGGAAGATGCTCTCAAAGGCAGGCTTCAAGTATGACACTACATTAGGCTTTAACAATGTTGTAGGTTTCAGGAACGGGATGTGCCATCCTTTCAGGCCATACGATACCGAGGAAAGCCGGGCACTGGATATCCTGGAGATACCTCTGAACATAATGGATATAGCCCTTTTCGAATATACGGATTCTTTCAGCCAGGCCTGGGAGATGGCAAAACAGATACTTGACACGGGGGCCAAGTATAATGGTGTAATAACTGTGCTGTGGCACAACAATATTTTCAGCTCACCCAATTTAAAGGATTGGAAAAAGCTCTATGTGAAGATTCTTGATTATTGCAATCAGAAAAATGCCTGGATTACCAGTTGTGGGGATATGTATGAGTGGTGGAGAAATGCAGATATCAATTATCCATGAAAAGGATATGTGGGATAGATTTATTGACCAGAGCCCGGGTGGAACTGTATTCCATAAATGGGATTTTCTTAAGACCGTTGAAAAGCATACCGGCTATAAGCTTTTACCTTACGGTTTTTATATAAGCGAAGAGATAATGTGCGTAGTACCCCTCTTCTATAGGAATATCCGTGGTGTGAAGATGCTGTTCTCCCCTCCGCCGCAATCCGGGATACCGTACCTGGGTTTTGTGCTGAGTCGCAACTGCATGAATATGAAGTTAAGCAAGAAGGGGCAAAGGCTCTATGAGATGGGAAAGATATTCTCCGCCGAGGTGGACAGCTTATCTCCCAATTACGTGTCCGTTTGCCTCACGCCTTCCATAACCGATGTCAGGCCCTTCAAATGGAATGGTTTCATAACAGATCCTCTCTATACTTTCTATTTCAATCTTGAACATTCTCTCGACGAGATATGCGACGGCTTCAACACTTCAAAACGCACTGCCGTGAAGAAAATGGATAAGTATAACATGAAGCTTGTTGAGACTAACGATATAGGACAGTTCTATAAGAGTTCGGTGGAGAGGTACAGGGATCAGGGCCTCACGTTTCCCATAGTCAGTAAAGAATATCTCCAGGAACTGCATCAGCTGTTCCCTGCGCAAATAAAGGTCTATTCCATTACAGATGCTGAAGATAATATGATCGGGGGTGTGCTGACATCCGAGCACAGGAAACTGACCATGTGGATGGGTAGTGTGAAGCCTGCTGTGAAAGCGCCTGTCAATGAGTTCCTTTTCTGGGAGTTCATCAAGAAAAGCAAGAATGAAGGCTATCAGATAATGGAAATGGGAGGGGCCGATATCCCCCGCCTCTGCGCGTTCAAATCACAGTTCAATCCTGACATGTATGTCAATTACAGGATCTACAAGAAAGATCTCATAGGAAGCATGGCAGAATGGTTCTACATCAATGTGCACCGAAAGAGGACGTCTGCAGAGGTGTAGGATCCTGTGATCCATACTCCCTTTTCTTTTTTCCGTAGCTGTTGCAGGGTATCCTCAGCTTAGTGTTTCAACGGCCTCTTCCCCGGGAGCAAGCACTGCCAATGGTTCCGGCACTGGTGCCTGTACGGGGACAGGCAATGAAGAGCGCTGTTTTTCGATATACAGGCGCATCCACAGCTCTACGGAGATGCATCTCCAGATCTCAGTGCCCACAAAGATGCCTGATGACTCTCCTGTCAGCATCCTGTTGTACATGTCCGCCACAAGCTCGGCGTTCCAGAAGTCCCTGGACCTGAAGCTGTCCGAAGCTATTATATCGCGCATCAGCTCGATCATTGATTTTTCCTGAAGCCATTTCTGCTCAGGCGTTGCAAAGCCTATCTTGTCGTACCTGGACAGTATGCTTTGCGGCAGCTCTCCTTCCATGGCTTTCCTGAACGCATACTTGGTGACCCCTTCATGTATCTTCATTTCAGAGGGCATGGAGAATGCATACTCTACAAAGCGATAATCGAGGAAGGGAACCCTTGATTCGATAGAGAATCTCATGGAATTCTTGTCCTCGAACCTTAGCAGATGGGGAAGCGAGTATACCATCAGGCTCTCATACAGGGCTTCGTCCAGGGACGAGAGATGCCATCTGCTGTCCTTCCTGCCCTGGTTCTCCTTGATGAACTGCTGGGAGAGGAAGGGCACCTTCCGGTGATTATAGATGAGTTTCTTCATACCTGCACTGGTAGCGCGCAGCAGGAGGTATGTCAAAGGAGACAAAGAACCAGATTTGGAGTAATAGTTGTTTGTTTCCTTCATAAGATGCGGGATGTCAAGTCCCTTGAGCAGTTCGTAGTAATAATATCCATGGAAATAGTGATATCCTGCCAGTACCTCATCTGCCCCCTGCCCGTCCAGCAGGACCTTGATACCGCTGTCCTGCGCAAGCTTCATGACCCTGTACTGCCCGTACACGCTTGTCCCGCTGAATGGCTCCTCCTGTGTCATGAACAGGTCTTCAAGGTCCCGCATGAGCTCCGAAGGCTCGGGGGTCACAGCATGGCTGACCGAGCTGACCATTTCACTTATCTCCTTCTGGTAGACGGTCTCATCGATCTTCATGTCCGGGAATCTCAGGGAGAATGTCTTTATAAGGGCGTCTGGGTCTACTTTTCTCATGGTGACGACTATCGATGAGGAGTCGATCCCTCCGCTCAGGCAACTGCCTACCGGGACATCGGCAATGAGTCTCTTACGGACTGCATCCGTAAAGATCTCCCTGAGCCTGTCACTGTCATTGGCACCTTCAACCAGTCTTTCATGAACATCGTAATACCGGTTGATCTCCATTTTCCCGTTCCTGAGATCAAAGACAAGGTTATGCCCTGGCATAAGTCTCCTGATGCCCTCGAAAAAGGTGTCTTCCGTGTGATCTGTCAGGTTGTAGTAAAGGTAATCGAATATTATCGCCCTGTTTTCCTTGCGGGGTATGTCGTGTTCGAGGATGGCCTTGATCTCCGAGGCGAAAATGAAGGAACTGCCATCGTAGTAATAGTACAGGGGCTTGATCCCGAACCTGTCCCTGCTAAGGAAAAGTGTCTGCTTTGTTTTATCATAGATGCAGAAGGCCCACATGCCATTGAAATGCTGTACGCAGTCGGTGCCATATTCCTGGTAGCTGTGAAGTATGACCTCCGTATCAGTCCTGCTGTTGAAATGATGGCCCTTTTCCAGCAGGTCTTCCTTTATCTCTAAAAAGTTGTAGACTTCTCCGTTATAGATCAGGACCAGGTCCCCGTTCTCGCTATACATAGGCTGGTGCCCCTTCTCGGAAAGATCCAGTATGGACAGTCTCCTGTGTCCAAGCGACACACTGTCGTCCACATAGGCTCCTTCATCATCAGGTCCCCTGTGCCTTATGGCATCGCACATATTTTGAAGTAGCTTCGCATCCTTCCAGTTAAACCCTGTAATCCCACACATTTTACCACACATTATACTGTGGCTGTTCCCTTATAACAATTTCTGATCCGTATCATGTTTGCATAGTGCATTCTACTTATAACGGGATTCTGGAAAACATTTCTACCGGGGCATAAATCCTTGATAAGCCGCCGATAGAAGTGTATTATGTAATCATTGCTTCAAAAAGCTATTAAGTGGGTAGTTAGATATTCTTTATAGGGTAATAACAGTCAGCTCTGACTAGCAAGTAAACAGTTCATCCGAGGCGCTATTAATAATGCCTCCGGTCAAACTGATCCGGCCTAAGGATACCGGAATATTTCACATTTACAGTAAAATATCTTTTTGGTTGAAGAATAGGAGAGAATAATGCAGATATCGACTCTAGATGATTCCAGCATATGGGACGATTTTGTTGACAGTAGTCCATATGGGACTCTTTTTCACAAATGGGATTTTCTGAAGACCATTGAAAAACATACAGGTTATATCTTGCTTCCTTACGGCATCTACGTAAAGGACACATTGGCAGGCGTATTCCCGGCTTTTCTGAAGTCCAATTACCGAGTAAGTGCGGTCTTCTCACCCCCTCCACGTACGGGGATACCATACATGGGATTTATAATGAGTTCAGACTATGTCGAACTTACACAGAACGGTAAAGAAGCCCGCTTAAAGGAGATTGTGAAAGGTATCACAGAAAAGCTTGATAAACTATCTCCTGTTTATCTGTCCATTCAGCTGCCTTCTGCTTTCAGTGATATAAGGGAGTTCAAATGGAACGATTATTCGGTGGACCCTCTGTTCACTTATTATATTCCTACTGATGCTTCCCTGGATGACATACTCAAGGGATTCAGCCGCTCAACAAAGCGTCTGATACGGGGAATCAATAGTAAAAAGTTCGGCATAGAAATGGTACAGAGCACTGAGCTTGCTCCTTTCTTTGATCTGCTGTCGAGAAGATATAAGGAGCAGGGTTTAAAGCTTCCGATCATAAGTATGGAATACCTTGCAGACCTGCTCCATCTGTACCCAGATAATATCAGGCTATACTACGTATATGATGAGGAAGGCGTTATCGTAGGGTCCAATTTAGCTATCATGTATAAAAACAAGCTGATCTCTTGGCTTGGAACTCCAAAGCCGGATGTGAACCTGCCTGTCAATGAGTTCATATTCTGGGAATTCATCAAGATGGCCAAGAACACAAATAGTGTTTTTGAGATAGGTGGAGCTGATACCCGAAGGCTATGTTCTTTTAAGTCCCATTTTAACCCCTCCCTTGAGACAAGTTACAGGGTATTCAGGCGTAGCAGCATTGGGGTTGTGGCAGAATGGGCCTACCTGAACCTCTATAAGAAGAGCAGTTCACTAACGTGAACGCTTTCCTTTGTTTTTCATATGTAAGTTGAGATGCTGCTTGAGTCGTATATCTTATCATATTTATTCAGAGAAGACCACAACTTCTTATTACTAGGATAGTAGTATTCCAAGGAATCATCGATGCTGGGCTCCTTGATAAATCCTTTCTCCGCTATATAAAATCTCAGCGGTCTTCTCTCAAGCTCCCCTTTTCTTATGAGAACCAGATCTGAATCATTGCCCTTGACGATATTCTGTGTTTGGTTATCTACTTCGAGTATATGGCTTTTCTCTCTGTAGTATGTGAAATACATGTATCTGGTTGTAACGAAATCTGACATCACAAAGCCTCTTGATGTATTGCCGGCGTGATCAAAGCCATTTACTTCTTCTTCCGTCAGGTAGAATGTATAGAACGGCCGTTTGACAAGCGGATTGTCCGAAGCGATGAAGTCATTGGAAACCGAAAGGAACACCAGTATCATGAAAAGTATTATCAAAGTGCTTTTTAAGTGTCTCCTGGATCTGGTATAAATGGTGTAGAAACCAAAGGATGCGGCAAAGACTATCAGGAAGAAGACGTACTCTCCAAACCTGTCAATATTAAAGTTGCCGCCCAGTTTGGTGATGAGCAGACCCGGGCCAGGAAAAGATACAGCAGTGAAAAGTAATGCGGCAATACATACAACTTTTACACCATGTGGTATACGATCTTTCCTCAATGCTTCCAGTGTCCCGATGAGCAAGAAGAAGAGAAGCGGTGAATAGTGAAGGTAATTGAACAGCTCGTTAAGAGGAGCCAGAAAAACGCCTCTAGTTGAAACCTCGTCAGGAGCTGAAGCCGTTATGTTGTTAATGATCGTTTCGAAAAGGCTTATAGAGATATACATCCAGTAGGCTAACATTGCAGCAACTGCAAATGCCAAGTAATCGGCGTCCACTATCTCTTGTTCGCTTACTACGCCGTATATCCTCTGGAGCAGGTATAGTACTGCAAACACCGCAAGCAAGAAAGGAATTGATACCGTATGGAACACAATTATGGATATCGTCATGGCAATAGCCATCAGGGTGGCAGCAAAGCTCCTGTGGTACAGCAGTGTGATCACGAGCAATATGCCTAAGAAGGAGATGGGGCTTCTTGCAAGTGCGGCTATCCCGTATTTGAGCACTTCAGGATAGAAGGACACAAAGAGGGCAGCGAGCAGAGCTACTTTTTCCTCGGTGAACAGTTTCTTTGAGAGTATGTACACTCCCGGAGGTATGGCTGCAAAAATAACTCCGTTGACCAGGTACATGGCCTTATAATACGACATATCCATGGCACTGACCTTGTAGATCGCGGCGCAGAGGATATGCCACAGGGGAAAATTCCTATACAGGTCGAAATTCTCGTTGATGGTCCCTTCTTCCACAAGTATCTGGATCATCCATGAATGGAAGAAGGAGTCAGTTCTCTCAATGGAGAAAAAGTAGTTCAGGCTCACTCCCCATATGATGTCAAGCAGTAGGAGGCTTGACTGGAAGAGTATCAGCATGGACCTGCTTCGTCCAGTCGGGAAGAAAAGGATCTGGGCAAGGATCAATGTGGCCATTACGGTTATGACTGCATAATAGCTGTAAGGCCTGATCGCATTAAAGTAAAGCAGTGCTATAGATATGGCAAAGAATACGAAGAAGAGCGCCGGGAATAGATAGTAATATTTGCTGTCTATTTCACTGAAATAGTCCCTATTGTTCTTCTGTCTCACGTAAAGTATCGGGGCCAGGATCATTGGGACAGCCAAATAAGAGCCAAGCATGGCCAGATTTGCCTGTCCGAATAACAATGGCAATGACACGCCCAGTATTGCAAGTGCGCAACTCCCTAAAAGAATAGCGCTATACGTCTTATCATATCTATTGGTAAGATTCCCCATGCACCAACCCTAGTCTTATATTAGGCTTCAGCTATAAAACCCGTTCCTCTTTTCAGCAGCTGCAATTATTTCTCTATAATTAATCATGTGCAGTAAAAGATTGGTCCTAAAGACCGATAAGTGAATAGTTAAATAAAAGAGCGTATAAACAGATATTGCATAGGATTACAGTAATGTGTAAATGCCTGGATAAACTTCTGTCTATGAGGATCGCCCTTTCAGGATATGGCTTTGGGATGGCTTTATGTCCGGGGCGCTTTATCATCAGTGTATAAGGATTATTCTTTGATATTTGGGAGGGGATGATGCAATTATTGGTTATAGATGATTCCAGCATATGGGACGATTTTGTCGACAGTAGTCCATATGGGACTCTTTTTCATAAATGGGGTTTTCTGAAGGCCATTGAGAAGCATACAGGTTACACTTTGCTTCCTTATGCTATGTATAGCGATGATAACCTGATATGTATATTTCCGGCTTTCCTGAAGACAAATTACGGGTTGAACGTGGCACTCTCTCCACCCCCGCGCACAGGGGTACCATACATGGGATTTATAATGAGTTCAGACTATGCCGATCTTACACAGAACGGCAAGGAGGTCCGCCTCAGGGAGATTATAAAACTAGTAACCGAAAGACTTGAAGAAATATCTCCTGCCTATGTGTCTTTCCAGTTGACACCGTCTCTGGATGACATCAGGGAGTTCAAATGGAATGGTTATTCAGTTGACCCTCTGTTCACTTATTATATTCCTACTGATGCTCCCCTGGATGACATATTCAGCGGATTCAGCCGATCGACGAGGAACATGATAAACAAGATCCGGAAAAACAAGTTCAATATGGAGATGAAAGAGAGCAATGACCTCTCATTGTTTTCGGATCTGTTATCTAAAAGATATGAGGAACAGGGTATAAGATTCCCGATCATGAATATGGATTATCTTGCAGACCTCCTTCGACTGTATCCTGCTAATATAAAGTTATATTACGTGTATGACGAAAATGGCAATATCATAGGGTCCAGTATCGTCATTATATACAAGGACAAGGTGATCTCATGGCTGGGCACACCCAAACCTGATGTGAACCTGCCTGTCAATGAGCTTATATTCTGGGAACTTGTCAAAATAGCCAGGGAAACAGGCCGCATGTTCGAGATAGGAGGAGCTGACACACAGCGGCTTTGCTCTTTTAAATCACGCTTTAATCCTTCCCTTGAGACAAATTACAGGGTATTCAGGCGCAGGAACATTGGGGTTGTGGCCGAGTGGGTATACCTCAACCTGTACAAGAAGAGCAGTTCACTCATGTGAGCTCTCTTCTTATGCTTGCCAGGGAGCGGTGGGAACAGATGAGACCTATTTATAGGATCGGGCTATAAATGGGCACCTTTATACCGCTTTCTTCTGGAGTGGCTGGGAATCCCTTTCTTTCTATAAACATCCTCATCCACAGTTCCACCGATATGCACCTCCATATTTCTGTCCCCACAAAGATGTTCTGGGATTCGCCGGAATGAAGCTTTTTGAACATGTCTTTCACCAGGGCCCAGCTCCAGAAATCCCTTGACCTGAAATCTTCAGAATCTATGATGCGGTAGACAAAGTCCCTGATCCTCTTTTCGTTCAGCCAGCTCTCCTCAGGTGTTGCGAAACCTATCTTGTCGTGCCTTGCAAGCACGCTTTCCGGGAGTTCCCCTTCCATAGCTTTCCTGAATGCATATTTTGTAACTCCGTTGTTTATCCGTTGTGCCGAAGGCAGGGAAAGCAGGTACTCCACTAAAACATGGTCAAGGAAGGGAAGCCTGGATTCAATTGAGAACCGCATGGAGTTCTTGTCAAGGAACCTCAGCAGGTGCGGCAGAGCATACAGGCTGACACTGCCGCAGACAGCCTCATCCAGTGAGGAAAGGTACCACCGGATATCTTTGCGGTGTTCGTTCTCTTTAATGAAGCTCCTGGCGAGGTAAGGAACCTTATGGTGGTTGTAAAGGGACCTCTTTATATCTTCAGGAGCCACGCGCAGGAACAGGTACATCAACGGGGAAAGGCATCTGGATTTATGATAGCTCTGGCTTGCTTCCCTTAAAAGGTTGACAATATCCAGTCTTTTCATCAGCTCATAGTAATAGTAACCGTTAAAATAGCTGCTTCCCGAAAGGACCTGGTCAGCCCCCTGACCATCCAGCAGGACAGTGACACCATTATCCTTTGCAAGCTTCATGACCCTGTACTGCCCGTACACGCTTGTTCCGCTGAATGGCTCCTCCTGTGTCATGAACAGGTCTTCAAGATCCCGCATGAGCTCTGCAGGTTCGGGAGTTACGGAGTAGTTCAAAGCACCTGCCTTCCTGCTGACATCTTTCTGATACATGCTTTCATCGATGTTCTTCCCCGGGAACTTCATGGAGAATGTCTTTATAAGGGCGTCTGGGTCTACTTTTCTCATGGTGACGACTATCGATGAGGAGTCGATCCCTCCGCTCAGGCAACTGCCTACAGGTGCATCTGAAGCGACAGATCTTCTAACTGAACCCGTGAACAGTTCTCTTATCTTTTCATAGTCCGCTGGAGTTCTTCGGATCCGTGCCCTGATATTATAATACTCGCTGATCTCCATTTTCCCGTTCCTGAGATCAAAGACAAGGTTATGCCCTGGCATAAGTCTCCTGATGCCCTCGAAAAAGGTGTCCTCCGTGTGATCTGTCAGGTTGTAGTAAAGGTAATCGAATATTATCTCCCTGTTTTCCTTGCGGGGTATGTCGTGCTCGAGGATGGCCTTGATCTCCGAGGCGAAAATGAAGGAACTGCCATCGTAATAATAGTACAGGGGCTTGATCCCGAACCTGTCCCTGCTAAGAAAAAGTGTCTGCTTTGCTTTATCATAGATGCAGAAAGCCCACATGCCATTGAAATGCTGCACGCAGTCGGTGCCATATTCCTTATAGCAATCCAGTATAAGTTCCGCATCACCCCGGCTTTTCAGGCTATCTCCTCCGGATGCCGTTTCATCCAGCAATTCTGAATAATTATGGATCCTCCCATTGAACGATATAACAAGGCTTCCATCCTCGCTGGGCATGGACTGATGGCCATCTCCCGACGGGTTGAACACTGTCAGTCTTCTATGCCCCAGTGAGACGCTCCCATCCACATACGTCTCTTCACTATCAGGCCCTCTGTGCCTGATAGCTTCGCCCATCTTATGTAGCAGCCGCTCATTTTTCCAATTAAACCCCGTAACCCCGCACATTTTACCACACACTATCTTAATTTTAATCAGTTATAAGATTATGCAGACCCCGGCTAAAACCATTATTTCTGCCATTATATTACCTTCTGATCTATTATTCCCATTCATCCTTCTTTGTATCTTCATATGTAAGTTGCAATACTGCTTGAATCGTATATCCTGTTGTACTCTTCAAGGGATGACCACAATTGTTCATTGTCGGAGTAATAATATTCCAATACCGAGCTCATGCTGGGCCTTTTTATGAATCCTTCCTCACTGATAAGGAATCTCAGAGGTCTTTCCCCAAGTTCCCCTTTCCGTATCAGTATAAGGTCGGAAGGCCCACTCCTGAGGAAGTCCAGGCTGTTTGGGTCCACTTCCAGCATATGGCCTCTTTCCCTGTAAGGTGTGGTCTCCATATACCTGTACGTGATAAAGTCTGACATCACAAAGCCTTTTGATGTGTTGCCGGCGTGATCAAAGCCATTTACCTCTTCTTCCGTCAGGTAGAATGTATAGAAAGGCCGTTTGACAAGCGGGTTGTCCGAAGCGATGAAGTCGTTGGAAACCGAAAGGAACACCAGTATCATGAAAAGGACTATAAGGGCACTCTTTAAGGGTCTCTTGGACCTGGCATAGATGGTATAGAAACCCAGCGATACTGCAAGGACTATCAGGAAGAACACGTATTCTCCGAACCTGTCAATGTTGAAGTTACCTCCCAGTTTGGTAATGAGCAGGCTCGGGCCCGGAAAGGAGAATGCAGTGAACAGCAACGCTGCCAGACATATAACCTTTGCAGTGTGTGAGATGTGATCTTTCCTTAATGATTCCAGTGTCCCGATGAGCAAGAAGAAGAGAAGCGGTGAGTAGTGAAGGTAATTGAAAAGTTCATTCAGGGGGGCAAGGAACACTCCTGTTGCTGTGATCTCATCAGGGGCCGAGGCCATTATATTTCCTATAAGGGTCGCAAAAAGGTCCAGGGAGATATACATCCAGTAGGCTAACATCGCAGCAACTGCAAACGCCATGTAATCAATGTCCACTGTCTGGTGTTCGCTTATGGCAACATATATCCTTTGGAGCAGGTATAGTACTGCAAGTACCACCAGTACAAACGGGATGGATACCGTATGGAACACGATTATGGATATTGTCATCGCAATAGCCATCAGGGTGGCAGCAAAGCTCCGGTGGTACAGCAGTGTGATCACAAGCAGTATGCCTAAGAAGGAGATGGGGCTTCTTGCAAGTGCTGCTATCCCGTATTTGAGCACGTCCGGATAGAAGGATACAAAAAGGGCAGCGAGCAGTGCTATCTTTTCCTCGGTGAACAGTTTCCTTGCAAGGATATATGCCCCTGGGGGTATGGCTGCAAAGATCAGGCCGTTGATCAGGTACATGGCCTTGTAATACGACATATCCATGGCACTGATCTTGTAGATCGCGGCGCAGAGGATGTGCCACAGAGGAAATGCCCTGTACAGGTCAAAACTCTCGTTGATGGTTCCTTCCTCCACCAGTATCTGTATCATCCATGAGTGGAAGAAGGAGTCCGTCCTTTCGATGGAGAAAAAGTAGTTCAGGTTAACTCCCCATATAAGGTCGAGCAGTAAGAGGCTAGACTGAAAAAGTATCAGCACTGTCCTGCTTCTTGCAGTCGGGAAGAAAAGGATCTGGGCAAGGATCAATGTGGCCATTACGGTTATGACTGCATAATAGCTGTAAGGCCTGATCGCATTAAAGTAAAGCAGTGCTATAGATATGGCAAAGAATACGAAGAAGAGCGCCGGGAAGAGATAGTAATATTTGCTGTCTATTTCACTGAAATAGTCCTTATTGTTCTTCTGTCTCACGTAGAGTATCGGGGCCAGGATCATTGGGATAGCCAAATAAGAGCCAAGCATGGCCAGATTTGCCTGTCCGAATAACAACGGCAGTGACACGCCCAGTATTGCAAGTGCGCAACTCCCTATAAGAATAGCGCTATACGTCTTATAATATCTATTGGTAAGATTCCCCATACACCAACCCACCTTAAACCTATATTAAATTTTCATCCAATGATTTAAATCCATCCCTCTTTCCTCGAAAGCCAGAGTGTTATTACGGTAAGAAGGATATGAGTTATCATCCATGCATAGCCGAATCCTATGATTCCGTAATCCCGGAGGAATATATAAGATAATCCAAGCAAAAGGCAAAACCTCACGAAATTGAGTTTTATCAGGTTGCTCACCCTCATCTTTATATTCAGGATGGGAATGAACATGTCATGCAGAGCCACAAAGAAACTTGAGAGTACCAGTATATGCAGCAGTGGCAGGGCTTCAACGTAGTCCCGGCCAAATATTTCCAGTACGAAACCTCCAAACAGGTAAATGAATATAATGCTGGGCACAAGGACAACAAGTATTGCTTTTCCGGATTTGACGACATTCTTCTTCAGGTTTTCCCCGTAACTGCCCTCGATGAAGAGCGAGGCACTCAGGGACATCGGCGCTATCCATATAAGACTGCTCACTGCCATGGCTATATAATAAAGAGCTGCCTCCTGTTTACCTATTAGGCTCAGTATTATCGGGGGCATCAGTAGTGAAGGGCTTTCATAGAGCAGGTTCGAGATATAATTGCCCGAGGAGAAACTGAAAGATTTGCTTAAGAATTCCCTGTCTATCCTTAAGTTAAGTTTCACCCTCCTGCTCAGCACGATCACGCTATAGACTGTTGCCAGGAAGTATGTAATCCCAATAGCACCAAATATACCAAAGCTTCCAAGGAACACAAGAGGGAACAGTAGTATCACTCTTGCGGAAAGCACCGTGTTCTGCATAAAGTAGTCCTTTGTGTCACGGAGCGCCTTGAACGATTCCCCGGTAATGAAGAATATTGAGTGCATTACCACTGTGAGCAAGAAGAACATCCCGTAGGAGGTATCCTGTATGAGGGCACTGTTCTCAAAAAAGATATCCAGCAGCAACAGGTATGTTACTCCTACTACCACGGCAGCTACGGTGGTAATACATATAGACGTGTTGAGTACGCTCTCTTTCCCGCTTATCTTTATGAACCTTATAAGTGAGAAATTGAAACCAAAGCTCGCAATGAACATGATTAGCGTGACCGATGATATCAGGGCAGTTGCTACGCCGACCTCTGCAGTCTGATACAGCCTGGCTGCTATCAGCCAGAAAAAGAATCCTACGCCCACATTCAACAGTCTGCCCATCACAAGAAAGGCCGAGTTCCTGTAAAGAGGATCCCTCATACTGTCAAACAGATCTTCTGTATTCCATGTGGTCCTTGTTCTTACAGATTCCAGCAGATATGATTTACTCATGTTAGTACCACTTCAAATGCTACTCCCTGATGCTTTTACGTGCCGTTCCCCATACGTTTGACGGAGAGAGCCCCAGGTCATTGCCCGGCAAATCTCATGATGTTGAAGGCAAATATTGCAATGAATGCTATCATTAACGGCAGAATGGCCATCTGCAGGGCGGAACTTATATCCGGGCTCCACCTGTCAGATTCTTTCAGGACCTTCTTGGAAGCAAGCAGTATTACAAAAGCAGCAACCCCGAAGCTGCTATATTCTGACAGTCCCAGATTGCTATACATACTTAAGTTCTCGACCGAAGACAGGTCTATAAGTACGCTTGGATGGGTAAGAACTATTTCCATATCACACACTCAACCTTTTATTGTACACTCAACCCTTAGTTTAAAATCCCAATCCTAATATTCAGTTAAAAGACTTAACATTTACTGTCATGGAATTGTATGGAGCAATATTTCTTACTAAAGTTAAGTGAATCCGGACATTTTATACCTGATATTATCATCTCCCGGTAATTTTCTCAGATTTTCCTTCTACGGGTTGAAACATTTTTATAAACCTTTATGCCTATTGGCTTATTGAGTGGTGTTTAATTATGGTTAGAAGTAGGGTACCTGGTGATCTTCTCCTTGTAGCTTCAGGTGTATTGCTCACGAATCTGTTCGTGTTCCATCCTCTCCTGAACATCATCGAGTTGCGCGCTTTTCTTGGGATTGTGATGGTATTGGTCCTTCCGGGATACGCAATGGTGGCTGCTCTCTTTCCCGGGAAAGATGACCTTTCAGGTGCCGAAAGATTTACTTACAGCATCGGTCTGAGTGTTGCTGTCGTACCTTTTATCGGATATGGTCTGCTCTCTGCCCCATGGGGCATGAATGTCGGGCCCCTGATGATATCCATCTCTGCACTGATACTGGTGATGTGTGCGGTTGCATTCATACGGCGTCACAGGCTGCCTGAAGGAATGGCTTTCTCACCTTCCCTCAGTTCACTATACCGGCCACCTGTAAGTTTTCTCTCAGGAAGACACTCGCGGCTTGAATCTGTACTGAGAATATCCCTGGTATTCGCCGTACTTATCTCGGCTGTGACTGTAGCATATGTCATTGAGAACCCCAAGCCAAAGGTAGGATTCACTGAGTTCTACCTGCTGGGGCCGGATGGGACTTCAAGCGGATATCCGACAAACTTAAGTATTGGTGACAGCGGTAGCGTAATGGTGGGTATAGTGAACCAGGAAGAAAGATCTGTTGATTACAGACTGGAGATCCTGCTTGATGGAAAACCTCTCCCCTCGCAGGCTGCAGGTGAGGATATACATCTCGGGAATGATGAAAGATGGGAAAGTGAAGTAACCTTCAAGCCAGATGTTTACGGTAATGGCATGAAGTTGCAGTTCCTTCTTTACAAGGATACAGAACTTTCCGAACCTTACAGGGAACTTTACCTGTGGCTGGATGTGCAGGATGGGACAGGGGACGATTAACAGGGGGAGCAAAATGGAGTATGAGGATGATTCGCATCATACAGATGCATTTACAAAAAAGCAGAAAATCCTTGAGTGGAAAAAAATAAAGCTTCAGCCGGATAACGAAGGCTACGGGCAGGACAACCTTTACAGGCTGAGCTTTTCTCAATCGCTGTCTTCAGGAAGGACAGTTGGGGCTTTTGTCCTGGCCATCATACTTGCCGAGCTGCTTCTCTTCTCCGGGAATGTCAAGGGCGGTATCTCCCTGCACTTCCTGTTGCTTATAAGCATCCCTCTGCTTTTATCCGTTATCAGGGAACGCGAGACGGTATATGCTCTCCAGGCATTGATGCTTCTGCCTCTGCTCAGGCTGGTCAACGTATCAATGCCTATCTCGGATGCATCATTGCTGCTTTTCGTAGTTGTGTATATACCTATGCTGATACCTGTCTACCTGATGATAAGGCATCAGGGACTGACTGACGTGCAACTTGGGATCGTGTATGAAAGACTTGTGGCATACATTCCCATAGGCATTGTTCTGGGTGCTCTGCTGGGTGCAGGAGAGTACCTTATAATAGGCTCCAGTTATCTGATACCCGGCCTGTCCGACCCGTTCATCCTTGTATTTGCCAGTGTGGTTTTCCTGTATGTCGGGTTAATAGAGGAGTTCATATTCAGGTCCCTTATACAGGTCAAACTTGAGGGACTGTTTGGTTTGACGCCCGGCCTGCTAGCGGCAAGCCTTCTCTTCGGGGTAATGCACTCTATTTACGGCGAGATCACCGAGATGGCCTATATTTTTGTTGTAGGTATAGTTCTGGGGTACCTGTTCCAGAGGACACGGAGCCTGCCGCTGGTCGCAGTGGCCCATGGCGTCGCCAACATAGTGCTGTTCGTATTACTGCCACTTGTAATGCTGTGATGGGGCAGGGGCCATGAACGATTCTCTGGGATATCCTGAATCGAAGGATGTGTAGATGCATGCCATATCCTCCGGGTCATCTCCTCTTTTTCACTTTCTGCACTTTCCTGGCCGGCGTGCTTGGGATAGCAGTGATGCGCTTCAAAGGTAAGGTAGTACAGCTGAGCGATACGAAGCATCTGGGACTTCTGTTTGCCGCAGGAAGCCTTGGCTCTCTTTTCCCGGACGTGCCGGCATTGTGGAACTTCTTCCTTCACGGCAATCTCAAACATGTGACGATTGGTCCGATACCAACGCATTCCCTGTTCTTTGGCCTGACGGTATTCTTCCTCGCTATGGCTATGGGTTACCTTACCTACAGGGAACACACAAAAGCCATGTCCGTGGCGTTATTTGCAGGCGCAGGCTTTGCATCTCATCTGATGCTGGATGATCTGGCAGCGGGCAGTATCTATTACCTGTATCCGTTCCATACAGAGCCTTTCAGTGTGTTCTATTCATTCTTCATATAATGGTGTCAACTCATGATGACACCAGCTTTTATAGCAAAAATAATTATAAAATAAGGATATATTCCTTATTTATGATAGGCCCCAAAGAGCGCACTAAATCCAATATATATGGTATTAAAGGCATGCATAACGTTCATTCATGGCAGGGGCTCGCTATCCATTTCAAGAACAGCTCCCGTGTTGCCCGGTGTGAGGGCTACTCTTCCTGCACTTCGGATAAAAGGTCTGCTTTCTGCAATTTTTCCATCAAAAGGCCTGATGCCATATATATGCTCCAGTCAGAGTTCAATGTAACCCTGAGCCTGGCTGAGAAGCTCATTGATACCCTTATAGATATGAGGATAGCCAGAACCCTTAGATGCTATAAGGCAGGCAGTTCGGCGAGTTTTGATGAGGGCACTCGCATGGTGGTCTTTGACGAGGACCTATAAGCTGCAATCAAAACTTTATTAAGCCAGCAGGCTTAATCCTGCATCCATGTTCACGATCATTACAGGTGCGCAGTTTGGCGATGAAGGCAAAGGAAAGATAGTTGACCTCATGTCCGGGGACTATGACCTGGTCGTCCGCTTCCAGGGAGGGGACAATGCGGGACACACTGTGAAGGTGGGAGAGGATGTCTACAAGCTTCACCTTATTCCTTCCGGTTTCCTTCTGGATTCCAGGGTGCTGATAGGTCCCGGCACGGTGCTCAACCCGGAAGTGCTTGCGCAGGAAATGGATATGCTGGCGGAGGGTGGCATTGTGCTGACCCCTGAAAAGCTCGGGGTTGATGCCAAGACCAGTATCATCATGCCTTACCATGTGGAACTTGACGGCCTGAAGGAGTCCAGGAGGACAGAGAAGATCGGTACGACCAAGCGAGGTATTGGTTTTGCTTATATTGACAAGGTAGCCAGGGATGAGATCCGCATGGCTGACCTGGCGGACCCGGAAAGGCTGAAGAGAAGGCTTTCCGAACTTGCCTCCTCAAAAGAGGCCGCCATCAGGGAGCTTGATGGCGACCCTTCTATTGTGACAAGAGAAGAACTTGTTAACAGGTACCTGGGACTGGGACGCAGGCTTGCTCCCTATATTACGGATGTGTCCTACGAGATAAACAAGGCGCTGGAAAAAGGCAGGAACGTGCTTGCGGAAGGTGCCCAGGGCACGCACCTTGACGTCATCCACGGCACACAGAAGTTCGTAACATCCTCAAGCACTGTGGCAGGTTCCGCGTGTGCTAACTTGGGTGTCGGTCCTACTAAGGTCACTGAGGTACTTGGGATTGTCAAAGCTTATATAACCCGCGTGGGAGAAGGGCCTCTGCCAACAGAGCTTACGGATGAGACCGGCAGGAAGATCCAGCAGGTGGGCAGGGAGTTCGGGACCACCACCGGCAGGGCGAGGCGCTGCGGATGGTTCGATCTTCCGCTGCTCAGGAAGGCTATCTATCTTAACGGTTATACTTCCCTGGCACTCACAAAGCTGGACGTGCTCTCGCAGCTTGATCCGGTAAGGGTGTGTGTATCTTACGAGCTTGATGGGCGGATCATAGATTATCCTCCGGAAGGAACTGCCGAGCTTGCAGGATGCCGGCCGGTGTATGAGGATCTTCCCGGTTGGGAGAGCGACCTGACAGGCGTCAGGAGTTTTGATGATCTTCCTGGGAATGCACAGAAATACATACTTTATCTTGAAAAGAAGATGGGCGTTCCGATAACGTATGTTTCCGTAGGGCCTGCTAGGGAGCAGACATTCAGGAGATAGGCAGGCAATCCCGGGGAAACTTTACTGTCAGGGCCGGATGAATGGCCTGCTCCCCGAATATCTGCCGAAAAGCGTATATACTACTCAAGAGTTTACACAACAAACTCCAGCACGAACAAAACATCTGTTCCCTTGAGTCCGGAACGGATATTTATCAAGTATTTAGGAGAATAATATGACAACTGCATATGATGTTCCTGCAGCCGCGCTGATCGCTAAGGTAGCAGAGAAGCTTAAAGAGAATGACAAGGTTAACCCGCCGGAGTGGGCCCCATACGTGAAGACAGGCTCACACAAGGAGTTGCCTCCGACTGACAGAGAATGGTGGTACACACGCTGTGCCGCGGTCCTGAGAACAGTATATACCCAGGGCCCCATCGGCGTGGAGAGGCTGCGCTCTGTATATGGCGGCAACAAGAACATGGGCTCAAGCCCCAACCACAAGGTAAAGGGCAGTGGCTCTATCGCAAGAGAGGCCCTGCAGCAGCTTGAAGCGGCAGGTTTCGTAAAGACCCTCAAGAGCGGTCGCTCAGTGTCCCCCCAGGGACAGTCCTTCATGGACAATGCCGCATACGAGGTCAAGAAGGAACTCGTGGAGAAGATCCCGGGCCTTGCAAAATACTAAGGCCGGAACACCTGTTCAATAATGCTATAAGGATATAGTGATAACATCTCTTTATACCGAGGTGAGTTATATGGCGGATGATCTTGAAGAGATAAGAAGAAGAAGGCTTGAACAACTTCAACAGCAACAGGCTTCCCAGCAGCAGGTGGCCCCCGGCGACATGCAGGCGGCGATGCAGCAGGAGCAGGCACGTGCTGATATGGAAGCAAAAAAGCAGGCTCTGCTTCGCCAGATCCTTACGCCTGAGGCACGTGAGCGCCTGACGACATTAAAGATGTCGCGTAAAGAGATGGTGGAACAACTCGAGTCCCAACTGATAATGCTTGCCCAGAACGGCAGGATCCAGTCCAAGATCGATGACGAGAAGCTCAAGCAGCTCCTGGTCCAGTTACAACCCCAGAAGCGTGAGCCGACAATAAAGCGTATGTGAGCCGATCCAATGCGGGTCTCAGTACTGTTCAGCGGAGGAAAGGACAGTTCCCTTGCAGCTATCCTGCTGGAACCGTTCTTTGAAGTTGAACTGGTCACATGCAGTTTTTCCTTACTCCCCGTCGGGGATGTTGCAAGGGAAGCTGCTGAGAAGCTGGGATTCTCACATAGGGTCGCAAGGCTTGACATGCAGGTGCTTGAAAAAGCTTATGGGATGATCATAAAGGAAGGATTTCCGAGAAGTGCGATAAATCACATTCATCTGGCGGCCATGGAATATCTGGCCTCTGATGTGGATGTCCGCTTCATCGCAGACGGGATCCGGCGTGATGATCGCGTGCCTGTGCCGGATATCTCCCGGATAAGGAGTATCGAGGACCGGTATGGGGTCAGCTACATGTCACCCCTCAAGGGTTTAGGGCGCAGCGCGGTCAATGAGCTGGTGAAACAGCACCTTGTCATAGATGAAGGCCAGAGCGAGAACGTGATCAAGGCGGATTACGAAACCGAACTCAGGGAGTTCATCAGGATAAGGGCTGGTGCACAGAGAATAAATGAACTGTTCCCCTCGCATATCCAATCGCATGTGATTGAACGAAAAAAGGTGCCCAGTAAAGAGGTTAAGACTATCTGTATACATGATTAAGGATTTATAGAATAATCTTGTTATAGATTGAAACCCCGATCAGTATTTACAATATTATCCAGAATGATATTTACAATTATACACAGGTGAGACAAGTGAGCCAAAAAAGCAAAGGACAGAAGATGAGGCTGGCCAAGGCACACAGGCAGAACCACAGGGTTCCCGTGTGGGTCATCGTCAAGACCAACAGGAAGGTCGTGGGCCACCCCAAGAGAAGGAACTGGAGAAGAAGCAGTCTTGATGTGAAGTAAGGTGATGATAATGGCAGACGACGCAATTAAAGAACAGATCTATACTATCCCTCTCCGCTCAGTTAAAACAGCACCAAGGTGGAAGAGGTCCGACAGGGCTGTCAGTGTCATAAGGGAATACCTTACAAAGCACATGAAGGCCGAACCCGGAATGGTAAAACTTGACAAGACCATCAATGAGAAGGTCTGGTCACGCGGCAACGGGAAGCCACCTCTCTCCATTCGTGTAAGGGCTGCAAAGTTCGAGGACGGGGAAGTACAGGCGGAACTCGCATAAGCGCAGGACCATCTCACAGATAATGCGGTAGATAATGATACGTACATTGAATATCGATGAGAGCCCCATAATCGGGGCTTTTTCAACCTGCACAGAGGATATCGCACTCGTGCCTTCGGGTACGGGTGATAATGTTTGCGGTATCCTTGAGGAGCTCCTGGGAGTCCGCGCTTTCGAGACACTTGTCAACGGCAGTATTGTAGTAGGCTCCCTCTGCAGGGGTAATTCCAACGGCCTGCTAGTAGCGAGCCACGCTACCGTAAAAGACTCTGATGAGATTGGACTTCCGGTACATTACGTGCCCAGCAAACTTAACGCAATAGGCAATATAGTACTCTTGAACGATACGGCTGCACTGGTACATCCTGAAATGACCGACAGGGCAGTAGAGGTAATTGCAGAATCCCTGAAGGTGGATGTGCGCAGGGGTACGATAGGCGGCATCAGGACCGTGGGAATGGCAGGTGTTGCGACCAACAAAGGCCTGCTCGTGCACCCAAGGGCCACAGCCGATGAACTGGCACTGCTTGAGGAGCTCTTTGAGCTTCCGGTGGACATCGGCACCAGTAACTTCGGTACACAGATGGTGGGCTCCGGCCTGATCGCAAACTCCAAGGGTTATGTTGCAGGCTCGCAGACCTCCGGTCACGAGCTGGGAAGAATAGAGGACGCGCTGGGTTTCTGATCAGATAATAATGGATATTAAAGGTGATTTCATATGAAGAATTTCCAGGTCAAAGGTACTTTTAAAGCAGGTGTTGAATGGGAGAAATTCACAAAGAAAGTGGAAAGCCAGAATGAGAAGAACGCTCTTGACAAAGTGTACTCCTTATTCGGAAGCAAACACGGCATTAAGAGAAACTTCGTCAAGATAGAGAGCATAAAAGAGGCATAATTCATGTCTGGTGTGAATGAGCAGGACCCCCGGGCATTAGTGATGCAGCACCGTGAGCTCCAGAAACGCGCCGAGCTCCTCCAGCAGCAGATGACCATGATAAGGATGTCTGCCGATGAAAGTGCAAAGGCCCTGAATACCATCGAAGAGCTCTCTAATGTAAAAGAAGGTACCGAGATGATGTTCCCTATAGGTTCCGGCTCATTTGTATATGCTAATATCGCGCGCGTTGACAATATAGTTGTTGATGTCGGTGCAGGCATAAGTGTTGAGCGTTCGCTCAGCGAGGCAAAGGAGATCATGGAGCACCGTAAGGAAAGGCTTGAAAAGGCATTTGAGAACATGTCCGCCTCCCTGTCAAAGATCGGCCAGCAGATGCAGGCTATCGAGGCTTTCATCTCCAGGCAGCAGCAGGCTCAGGAGCAGGCACAGGTTCCAAGATAATTCTCTTTTTTTATTTACGGGTTGAAGTAAGTGTTCAATAAGCTCAAGTCGAAACTCAGCAGTTTCAAGGATAAGATCGGCACTAAGATCGATGAGAAGGCAGTAGATGTGGAGCCTGAACTGCCGGAGGAGCCTGCGGAAGAGCCTGAGGTCGTCAAGCAAGAGGAAGCAGAAGTTCCTCGGGTATCGGCTGCAATGGCTGAAGTTCCATGGGAAGGTACTGAGAAACAGAAGCCTGAGCCCGAAGAAGAAACTTCCGTGGCAAAGCCGCAGGAAAAAGAATCTGAGAAGAAGGAAGCTGAGAAAAAGAGATTCTCCTTTGGCTGGCCAGGTTCAAAGAAAGAGCAGCCAAAAGAGGAACCAACGGCAGAAGTACCTGTAAAGGGAGCGGTACCTCCGGAGCAGGCAAAGACTGCTGCAGAGAAAGCAAAGAAAATAGGCTTTGCACAGAAGGCAAAAGCCTTTGTCATGGAAAGGGAGTTCATCCTGGAAGAGGATGATCTGGAAGAGCCTCTCTGGGATCTCCAGATGGCGCTTCTTGAAAGCGACATAGCCCTTTCAGTGTCTGAGGCTATTGTTGATTCGGTCAAGAGCCAGCTGGTGGGTACGCGCCGTCGCATAGGCAAGGATACCGGCGATATAGTCGAGAACGCCCTCAAGAAAGCTATTTACGATGTGATGAGTGCCAACGTATTCGATTTTGATGAATATGTGCGCAATGCAAAAAAGCCGGTGCATATTGTCTTTGTAGGCATTAACGGCACAGGCAAGACCACTTCCATAGCAAAGCTTGCAAAGCGTCTCACAGACCAGGGTTATTCGGTTGTCCTGGCCGCAGGCGATACTTTCAGGGCAGGTGCTATCGACCAGATAGCCATCCATGGAAAGAAGCTTGGTGTAAAGGTCATCAAGCATCAGGAACAGGGTGATCCGGCAGCTGTTGTCTATGATGCCATGCAGCACGCCAGGGCAAACAAGGTCGATGTAGTGCTCTCGGATACTGCAGGGCGTATGCACACCAACATCAATCTCATGGAGCAGCTCAAGAAGGTCTGCCGTGTCAGCGCTCCGGACCTTTTGATATTCGTCGACGAGGCAGTGGCAGGTAATGATGCCGTGGAAAGGGCATCACAGTTCAATGACGCGGTGCCCCTCAGCGGTTCCATACTCACCAAGACTGACGCCGATGCCAAGGGTGGCGCAGCCATCTCTATCGCCTATATCACAGGCAAGCCCATTCTGTTCTTAGGTATGGGACAGGGTTACGACGATCTTCAGAAGTTCGATCCCCAGTGGTTCGTCGATCAGCTGTTTGCTGCATGAAGGTCCCGCACCTCCATGCAACGTTCAGTATTTCACTTTTCTTCTTTTCCGGTCCTGTCTTGGGAGCTCATCATCTACTTACAGGCGCTCTTCAGTTCTCTTGCAAGTGACTCCACTCTCTCGCTCACATTGTCTGCGGAGGCGACAATATTCACAAATGCAGAGCCGACAATGACTGCATCGGCACCTGCAGCTATTATTTCGGCGGCCTGTTCCCTGTCAGATATCCCGAAACCTACGGCCTTTGGTACCTCGGTGTGCACCCTGGAGAGTATCTCTCTTGTGGATTGTGCCACATCAACCCTGGTTCCTGTGACTCCAAGGCGGGACACGATGTACACGAACCCGGATGTCCTGTCCAGTATCTTTTCTATCCTGTCCCCGTTGGTCACAGGGGTGATCAGGAAGATAAGGTCAATGCCATGTTTCCTGCATGCAGCGTGAAGGTCATCTGCCTCCTCTGCAGGCAGGTCCGGTACTATGATGCCTGAGATTCCCGATCCGGCACAATCGCTGGCAAACTTATCCAGTCCTCTCTTATATATGAGATTGTAGTAGGTCATACACACCAGGGGCACGCCGGCATCCATGGATGCGATAAGTTCGAAATACCTGTCAGGATTCATTCCGGCATCAAGGGCACGCTGGGAGGCTGCCTGGATGGTGGGCCCGTCGGCCACGGGGTCCGAGAAGGGTAATCCAAGCTCAACGATGTCCGCGCCTCCTCTTACCAGGGAGCTGACTATTTCCTTTGTGGTGTCCGCATCGGGGTCGCCTGCACACACATACGCGATAAGGGCTTTCTCTTTGTTTTTCTCAAGCTGTTCAAACTTTTCCAGGATCTTCATAGGCAAACCCTCCTGTTCTCTTTCTTCTTTAAGCTGAAGACCGTCTCAAGGTCCTTATCTCCTCTTCCGGAAAGGCTTACTACTACAAGGTCTCCAAGCTCTCCGCTCTGCGCCATCTTCATCACATATGCGATGGCATGCGAGGACTCAAGTGCCGGTATTATTCCTTCTGTCCTGCTCAGTTCGTAGAATGCCTCCAGGGCCTCCTCATCGTTAACGTTACAGGGCTTAATCCTCCCGATATCGGCAAGATGTGCAAGTTCAGGCCCGACTCCGGAATAATCCAACCCTGCGGAAACCGAGCTTGACTCGAGTATCTGCCCGTATCTGTCCTGCAACACCCTTGTGTGTGCACCCTGCAGTATCCCGTCCTCGCCCGCGCAGAGCGAAGCCGAGTGTAGTGCCTCTTTTTTTGTACTCTTCAATCCGCATCCTCCGGCTTCCACCGGAAACAGCTTCACTTCCCTGTTCTCAATGAACGGGTGGAAAATGCCCATGGCATTGCTCCCGCCGCCGGCACATGCGACAATGGAATCAGGATAGCGTCCCTCCTTCTCTATTATCTGCCTCTTGACCTCATTCCCTATAACACTCTGGAAATCCCGCACGATCATGGGATATGGGTGTGGTCCCACGACCGAACCTATCAGATAGTGCGTGTTCTCCACATTGGTGACCCAGTCCCGCAATGCCTCATTGATGGCGTCCTTGAGGGTCTTTGAGCCTGACTGGACGGAATGTACGACAGTTCCCATGAGCTGCATGCGATAGACATTCATGTGCTGTCTCTGCACATCTTTTGCACCCATGTAGACCTCTGTATCGAATCCCATGTTGGCACCCACCATGGCAGTTGCAGTCCCGTGCTGCCCCGCCCCGGTTTCTGCGATAAGCCTCTTCTTTCCCATGTATTTTGCCAGGAGTGCCTGGCCTATGGTGTTGTTCAGCTTGTGTGCTCCCCCATGGACAAGATCCTCTCTCTTGAGATATATCTTTGTACCGTACTTCTTACTGAGGTTCCGGGCAAAGTACAGGGGAGTCTCCCTGCCGGCAAACTCCTTCATGTAATATGCAAGCTCTTCAAGGAAGCGGGGGTCATCCCTGTATCTCTCATACGCTTCTTCCAGCTCGTTAAGTGCCGGCATCAGCACTTCAGGGACGAATTGTCCTCCATATCTGCCATACATTGATCTTTTCATTTCAAAACCTCTGTAGTATCGCCATCTCGGAACGAATATAAGTCAAGTGCTTCAACAAGTTCCTTTGTTCTTGCATATATGTCTCCGCTTTCTATTATGGATGTGCCGACAAGTATCCCGTCAGCTCCGGCAGCTATCACTCTGCGTACATCGCTGGCATCACCGATCCCACTTTCACTGATGACGATGTGCCTTGTTCCGTTCTCTTTATCATACTTACGGACAACTGGTGCCAGGCGTAAGGTAACTTCAAGGTCAGTCTCAAGTGTCTTCAGATCCCTGTTATTGATGCCTATCAGGCGTGCATTCGTTGAAAGAGCAATATCAAGTTCCTCCTCATTGTGCACTTCGACCAGCGGCTCGATCCCTCTGCTCTGCACCAAGCGGACCAGTTCTCCGGCAGATTCTCCGAGGACGCTGACGATTAGCAGTATCATGTCAGCCTCGACCTCATCTATCTGTTTTCCACTGATTATGAAATCCTTACGCAGGATCGGGAGAGCGACTTCTTTCCTTACTGCCGACAGGTTTTCCAGGGAACCTTTAAAGAAATGGGGTTCCGTCAGCACCGATATTGCCACCGCACCGGCATCTTCCATTTGCCTGGCTATGATTGCTGCATCCGCAGGAAGTATGTCCCGCAGTTTCCTTCGTGGTGAGGATGGTTTGACCTCGGCTATCACAGCCACCTTCCCTTCTGCTTTCTTCCTGCCGATTATTTCAGCAATATCTCTTTTCTTAAAGGGCAGTTGTCTATGTTCTTGCGGATGTTCTATCTGCCTGACTCTTTCTTCAGTTGACCTTACTATTTCCTGGATAACGGAATGCATATAATAACCACATATGTTCTATGATGTACAAAAAAGTACATAGAATTTATGCTATTTATTGCTTTTGGTGAAGATATCAAAAACTGTTCTGCGGACTCCTCAGCTGCTCGATGAAGAGCCACATATGTTTCAGGTTATGAACGGAGCAGCGGTACGCTTCTTATTATGACCGGGCCGTGCTGTCCGGCTGCATGGAGTCAAGCTCTGCCTCGATGCTGTCAAAAACACACGTTCCTGCGTTATATTCCAGGATGCCGAGCTTCTCCTGTACTGTGAGCGGCGGGAAGTATGCAAGATATGCCAGTACGGTCCCTATGAGGACGAACAGCCGGGAGAAGACCTGCATGAAATCAAGGATGGCTATCATATCTGTCAGCATGAAGTCGAAAACAAATGATATGGCAACCAGCGGCAGGACTGTCCTGTAGCGTATTCTCCGCGGCACCCTCTGCAGCAGGATGAGCAGCAGGAGGCCAAGTATCATGGCAGTGGGTATAACGAATAGTCCCATAAGGTATATATGGACCGCAAGATTGCTGTTTATGCTGAACAGAGATGCCCACTCGCTGATTTCCGGGCCTACGATGCCACTGTCATACAGGAATGCCAGATATGCTCCTCCGAGGATGGTAAACACCAGTGCAAGATACTCTCCCGTCTTTTTGCTGCCTGTTATTATGTAAATGATGAAGAACACCATGGGAACCGAGACAAAAGCAAAGGGGACTGCAGCTATGAAATAGAGTATGGCATCAAGTTCCATGTTTCCCATATATGCTGCCATCATCCTCACGGATGTGGGGAGGTACGTAAGTCCCACCAGCGTCCAGAAGACCACAAGTGAGAAAAGGGCTGGCCTGCTGTTCTCCCTGTTCTGTTCATTTTTTGCTAAAAGCACCCAGGCAAATGCAAGGGATGAGATGCCGATGGCAAAGCATATGGTGCTGTTTAAGAGCAGTCCTGTATACATTTTAGTCTGATTATTCTATTTAATTATGCCTATTTATATATTTGTGTTGTGTAATTGTGTCTCGTTTGCAGTTTGACATTTCCAACCAAATGTTATATATATTAATTAATTATATAATAATAACATCCAATAATCTGGATAATAGGAGGATTGTACATGAAAGCAAACAGAACACTCTCAATGAGTAAGAACACCCGGGCCCAGGTGGGTATCGGTACCCTTATCATATTCATCGCCATGGTGCTCGTCGCTGCTGTCGCGGCAGCCGTGCTGATCCAGACTTCCGGTATCTTGCAGCAGAAAGCCCAGCAGACCGGTAAGCAGTCAACCCAGGAAGTATCATCCAACCTGATGATCAAGAACATCGAAGGCATACGCGCAAAAGCAGACGGTAATGCTACTGCTCTCTCCGAAACAATAGACCTGCTCAAGCTGTCTGTTGGTCTCAACGTAGGCAGTGCGCCTGTAGATGTCAAGCAGGTGGTCATTTCAATAACCGATGGTACTGTTGCACATAATCTTGTATATGCAGGAAATACTAAGACATATGGTGTCTGGAGTGAGTTTGATGACACTGCAGCAGATGGTACAGACAACCTTATATCTTTACTGACAACAACTGATGCACCTAAAAAATACTTCACCGTAGATAAGATTCGTGATGAAGATAGTTCATTCTCACAGGCAAATCCTGTTATGAACACTGGTGACCTGATACTGGTGTACCTTGCAACATCTTCTCCGGATGTTAGCACTTATACTTATATGGGAACCATGGATACTACTACTACTTTAAAATCTTCAGGACTGCGTCTTGTCCCAAGGACAACTGTTAACATTGTCCTCACTCCTGAAGCCGGTGCCACAACAGTCGCTGAATTCGTAACACCCTCTTCATACGGTGTCAAGGAGACCGTACAGCTTTACCCGTAAGATGAAGACATGTACAGTCCCATGTACATGTTTTTAAGGAGAAGGTATTATGAAAGCAAATACAAAAATGCTCATGAATAAGGACACGCGAGCCCAGGTGGGTATCGGTACCCTTATTATATTCATTGCTATGGTCTTGGTTGCGGCTGTTGCGGCAGCCGTACTGATCCAGACCTCAGGCATACTGCAGCAGAAAGCACAGGCTACAGGCAAGCAGTCAACCCAGGAAGTATCGTCCAACCTGATGATAAAGAATATAGAGGGTATCCGTGCAAAGGATGCTTCTTCCATGTCAGGCAACGTCTCTTTGCTGAAGCTCAATGTGGGGCTGAATGTTGGAAGTTCTCCGGTGGATGTGAACCAGGTAGTTGTTTCCATTACAGATGGCACTACGACAAATAATCTTGTGTATGCCAACAATGACAAGACATATGGATATCCGATGAGCGGTTTTACAACCTCGAACACTGGTATCCAGAATATGGTGCAGATGCTGACAGGCAATCAGACATCGCCAGGTGATAATGCAAAGTACTTCTTCACCGCGGAAAAGATACGTGATGAGGATGGTTCTTTCTCTCAGGAGAAACCTATCATGAACACCGGTGACCTGGTGACGATCTATATATCCACTGTTGCATCCGGTGACAAGTCATTTACTAAGGTCGGAAGTGAGACTACTACAGGGCTGAAGGACAGCGGTCTGGTGGTTGCACCCAGGACCACAGTGAACATTGTGCTCACTCCGGAAGCCGGTGCCACCACGGTTGCAGAGTTCGTCACTCCTTCCTCATATGGTATCAGGGAAACAGTGCAACTTTATCCATAAGGTGATAAACCACCTTATCTTTCCTTTTTTGAAACAGTCCTAATTTCAGGCTGTTCCTGCATTTGGTCTCGTGCTGAAAGATTATCTACTCTCTTCTGTTATTGATACTTCTCATTCGGGTGACAAGTGACTACTTCTGCTTCATGGATGCTGTCGTATGAGTTTAGCAAGGCACAGTTCTGAATATATATTCTCGACAGAGACATTCCTTTATGGTTCTTTGCCCTAAAAACACATCTAGAAGCAACGCTTGAAAAAGAGTGGTTGAATGATGCTTGCTTGTCCCGGGTTGCTTTTGATGGGTAATTATTTCCCATGATATGGGTTTAGCGTGCAGCACATTGTTGCAGATCCTCAGGGCATCCTTTCAATGATCTCGCCCATTCTCTTGTTCTTCTTGTAGAATGCAGTTGTGTCCTTGAGGAAGTTTGATGCTGTGAGGCCCTTGTCGGTAATTATATACCCGCCCCTCTTTACCTTTTCTGCCAGTCCTTCGAGCTGGAACACGGTCTTCATCTTGCTGCCTATACTTCCCTTATCTGCAAACTTATCCGTGTACTCGCGTATCTCTGAGAACTCTGTGACCTTGCCTTCGTTCCTGCTGAGGACCTTGAGGATGAGCCTGTACTGTATATCTCCCGGCCCCTGGTGTACTCCTAAGGACTGGTAGAACTCGGCGACATCCTGTTCCAGTTTGACATCTATGTCATCAGACATTGATGGTGGCCTCCTCTTCATAATCCTCATCAAAGTCCTGGTCATTGTCCTTTTCGTACAGGTTATATTCGTACTCTTTAATTCCAAGCCTTTCCTGCAGGGTCATGGGGGGGAAGTATGCAAGGAATGCCTGAACCGTACCTATGAGCACAAAGATCCTTGCAGCAAGCTGCATTGCATCATCAAGTGTGATCATATCCGTCAGCATGAAATCAAAAACAAAGGATATGGCAACGAGGGGCAGGGCAGTCCTGTACCTGAGCCTTTTTGGCATTCGCTGCAGGAATATCAGGAAGAGGAGTCCTATTATCATCGCAGTGGGTATGACAAAGAGCCCGATGAGATAGATGTTGATTGCGATATCGCTGTTGATCGTAAAGAGTGATGTCAGGGGTGTGATCATGGGGCCAATGACCCCGCTTGAGTACAGCAGCACCAGGTATGCAGCACCAAACAGCACGAAAAGGAAAGATATATAGCTGCTTACCCTCTGGTCTCCTATTATCACATAGAGAATGAAGAATACCAGCGGCACCGAGACAAAAGAGAAAGGCACTGCCGCAATATAATACATAAGAACGTCAGCTTGGGGATAGCCCATATATGCGGCTGTCATCCTTATTGTAGTGGGCAGGTATGTCAGGCCGACAAGCAGCCACAGGATAATAAGGGACCATAGTGCCGGTTTACTCTTACAGTTGTGCTCCGGGCTGCCCCGTGCAAGCACCCACGCGAAGGCGAAGGAAGATATGGTGATTGCAAAACATATGGTTGCATTTAACAATAGCCCGGCACTCATATCTCTATCAGGTCCTTTTTTTAATTTAATATTATATATTAATATTCTTATACTACAAAAAGGTGATGTTTGCAGTTTGACATTTCCAACCAAATGTTATATATATTTAAATTATATATAATTTTCACTATCCACTAATCTGGATAATAGGAGGATTGTACATGAAAGCAAACAGAACACTCTCAATGAGTATTAACACCCGGGCCCAGGTGGGTATCGGTACCCTTATCATATTCATCGCCATGGTGCTCGTCGCTGCTGTCGCGGCAGCCGTACTGATTCAGACATCCGGGATACTGCAGCAGAAAGCCCAGTCCACCGGTAAGCAGTCAACCCAGGAAGTCTCATCCAACCTGATGGTCAAGAATATAGAGGGAGTACGTGCAAAAGACAATGGTACTTTGTCATCAACCATTGATCTTCTCAAGCTCTCAGTTGGTCTTAACGTAGGCAGTGCTCCTGTAGATGTGAATCAGGTAGTTATATCTATTACCGATGGTACTGTCGCACACAACCTTGTGTACGCAGGTAATGACAAATCATATGATTCCGTTATGACCGATTTCGATGGTACTGCTACTGCAGCTGCAAACCTGGAGAAGTTACTTACCGTTTCAGGAAACCCTACTAAGTACTATACAGTGGACAAGATACGCGATGAAGATGGCTCATTCTCTCAGGCCAACCCCGTTATGAATACCGGTGATCTGATCATGGTGAACATTGCAACGATATCGCCTACTTCGGCTAGCCTTCCTGATATCGGATCCATTACAGGGGATCTTCAATCATCTGAACTGGATCTTGTTCCAAGGACTACTGTGAACATAGTTCTTACACCAGAGTCCGGTGCTACAACAGTCGCTGAGTTCGTAACTCCTTCATCCTACGGTGTTAAGGAAACTGTTCAGTTATATCCGTAAAAGGATCTGTGGTGTGTAGATCCCTGCACGCCATTCCTTTTACCTGGAGATGGTCTTCATGAAGGTAAGAATAAATGCCGGGATATTAAACGACACTAGAGCCCAGGTGGGCATCGGCACGCTTATTATATTCATTGCTATGGTGCTTATTGCTGCGGTAGCTGCTTCTGTGCTTATCCAGACTTCCGGAATTCTTCAGCAGCAGGCCCAGTCCACGGGCAAGCAGGCAACCCAGGAGGTCTCCTCGAACCTCATAGTCAAGAACATCGAGGGTGTCCGTGCAAAGAACAATGCTACCGATATAGCAGGCAACGTCTCTTTGTTGAAGATACGGGTTGGTCTTAATGTGGGAAGCTCACCGGTGGACCTTAACCAGCTGATAGTTACAATATCTGATGGGGCGAATACCAATGACCTGCTTTACGCTGACAACGACCGAATATATGGCAGTCCGATGAGCAACTTCTCATCAAGTGGCAATGCACTGGATAACCTGGAAGCCTTGATTGAGAACACTCAGGCAACGCCGGGCCATAATGCAAGATACTTCTTCACTGTACAGAAGATAAGGGATGAGGACATGTCTTTCACTCAGGCGAATCCCATCATGAACACGGGAGATCTTGCAATTATCTATGTATCCACTGTCTCTGATGGCGACCTTTCGTTCACTACCATCGGTGATGTCTCTACAGCTGGCAACCAAAAGGACTCCAATCTTGACATTGGTCCGCGTACTGATGTAACAATAGTACTGACACCTGAATCCGGTGCAACGACAATGGCTACATTTTTAACCCCGTCGTCTTATGGTACCAAAGAAGCGATCCAGCTCTATCCGTGAACTGGACCCTTCTAATTTTTACGAGGGATGATATGAGCACAAAGAACATTCTTTTATTCCTGATCATATGCTGCTGCCTCACTGCAACTGTCTCGGCAGAGGTTTCCTTTACCAATTATATTGAATTGTATGATGACAAGATCATCTTTACTGTGGGTGAGACCTATACCTCTGAAGATGCCCTGGCTTTCAGGGAAAACCTCGATGCGGATAATGATGGGAACATTAACGTATCCGAGATCGAGTTATTCAAGGAGCATTATCTTTCAAATGGTGGAGAACAATTCCTGGAATACATTGCAGTGGATGACGGATCAGTAGGATTGTCAATTGAGTCTATAGAAATGGAGTTCAATGATGCCGCAGGCTCCCTGGATGGCTCTGACCTGAATGTGGCCACGAAGATACTTTATCTGCTCAATTCCACACTTTCTTCAGGTGAGCACAAAATATGGGTGCTCGGAGAGTACCGTATTGAGGAAGTCAGGTTTGTACTCCCTGCAGGTGTGGGGCTTGTTACTTATGACGGGCTTGAGAATGCTACTTTAACAAAACAGGATAACAAAATCCTGCTAAAAGGGGAAAGTGGTGTTACTTCCTATATGATCGGTGACGTGCAGAGAATAGAATCAGCATCCATCGTCTGGATAAAGGAAGAGCCCTTCTATGAGCACCGCCTTTTCCTCCCGCTTCTGATACTGGTTGAGGTCATGCTCGGCGCAACAGCATTATATATAATCAGGCATAATAAAAATAAATAAGCTTCAATAAAATTACTCTGTATACTTATCTATCTATATCTGGTGCTTATATGAAACACAGGTCCGCTTATACCGTTTGTATAATTATCCTTGCATCCTTTGTTTTCCAGAGTGGCTGCATTGGTGCATCTCCTGAGGAGTCAGTTGAATCCACAGTGGTCGATTTCCTGAACGCTGTCAATGAGGACGATCCTGGAACGGCGTTTGCTCTTTACAGGGGTAAGGATTTCCTGGCACCTGCAAGCATTACAATGATATTCAAGAACAAAGGCATTGCTGAAGGTGGGATAAAGGAAATAAACATAACCTCGGCAGAGGTATCAGATAGTCTCGCTCTTGTGCAAACGGAATGCCTTGTTGCCAGCCTGGACCTGTCAGGTAAGGAAAAGGGCACCTCCACAATCCCTATATATTTCAGGCTCCAGGATTCTGAGGTTGGCTGGATAATAACGCGCGTGTCATTCACTCCCCTGGAAATGGGAGAGGCTGCAGAACTTGACATAGAGGTTAAGAGAACTGTCATCGATGATATCGCAGATAATTCAGGGATGATATTCATAGCTTCAGTGCTCATGCTGGGTTCAGGTGTCTATCTGAACAAGCAAGAGAAGGATAAAAAGAAAAACGCCAACAGGGTGATAGACACTTCCAATGCAACCGAACTTCCCAGAGAGACCCTTTCCCAGTACATAAGACTGGTACCTGTGCATCAGGTCACCGCAGGCAGTAAGACCACTGTTGATGTGTGGGTGAAGAACTTTGCACAGCAGCCCTATGAGAATTTTGCCATCAGGGCCAGGTTTGCCAGTACTGTGGATGTTGAGATGCCAAGTCTTTTCTTTGGTACTATAGCCCCGGGAGAGACTGCAAAAAGGACCTGGGTCCTGAAGCCGAAGGTGGCAGGCTGGATGGGTGTGGAAGAACCTACTGTGGTCTTTGAGTATATGGGTAACAGGTACACAGGCACACTTGATCCTGTATGGGTACAGGTCCAATGAATCCGGTACAGGGACGATGAAAAATGTCTGCGGCTCAAAAAGATGAAACATGGAGGCAGGATAATGGGCAGAAAGATGCCCGGAAGCTGCTCAATGATGTCATGTCCTCCTACTTTAATGGGCATCCCGGTTCTGAACTGGCTGAGACTTCCCGTGAGGTCGCAAAGATATTGGAAGAGATCGAAGCAGATATTGGCTCTGGCCATATCTCTGATGTGGGAGATGTTATAGGGGATAGTTCCGCTGAAGCCCAGCCAGGGACCGAAGCCCGTTCAAAGCTTGCAGTGGTATCCATAGAAGAGGCCCCTGTTCAAGTGGAGCCATCAATTTTCTCGGATGCTTTCAGGGAAGTAGAGTTCCAGTCAGTCGACATTGATCTCTCCGGAAAGGAAGCCGGGTCACTCGTGAACGAGGACGATCATGTATATGCAGCAATAGTGGCTGAGGCTCTGAAGACCGTCCCACATCGACCGGTGGCGACAGTGCTTGGTCCCATCTCTGAAAGACCTGCTGAAAGGCGACTATGCAAGACCGATGACAGCATTGCTCCCGGCAAAGTGCATGTTTCAGATGAGGACACTTGCAGGAATACGGCTTTCAATAAATACGATCCACTGCCCTCTACGGGTTCAACTGCTGTTTCCTTTTATGCACATGGGCCTGCTCTGTCTGAGCCCAAGTCCTCTCTCCCTGCTGATCAGATCATGCTTGCAAAGAAGCATAAAGCAGCCATTCATCAAAAGAAGACAGCAGGAGCTGGAACTCCTGACAATGATTGTCTCAGGGAAGCGCAGGTATCTTCTGCCGAAGAGCTTGCTGCGGGAAATGTGGCTTTTATCTACAACCGCAAGCATATTGACCATGATCCTTCCGTTCTGTCGGTCAGGACGTTTGAAGTTCCTGACAGGATAATAAAGGCGATGTGGTACCTCGAGAAGAGCCACGTGTTTGAAGACAGTCACTGCACATTCCTGGATGATGTGCCCATGGCATCAGAAGAGGATATCCTGAGAGCCCATGAAGAATCCTACATCCGTTTTGTGAGCAACTATGCCTCAAACGGCGGCGGCTTCCTGGGGGATAGCACCTACATCACACCCCGCTCATACGACATTGCAAAACTCTCCGCGGGGGCTGCAATCAAAGCAGGTGACCTGGTGTCGGGCAATAGATATTCCTTCTCCTTTGTGATGACAAGGCCTCCAGGCCATCATGCAAGCAGGAGCAGATATGGCGGGTTCTGCCTTTTCAACAACGCCGCCATCCTTGCGAGATATCTTCAGGCTGTGAAGAAGATCGAGAAGATACTGATACTTGACTGGGATGCGCATGCAGGAGACGGAACCATGGAGATATTCTACGAGGACCCCACTGTGCTTACGGTTTCCCTTCATCGCGACCCGCATGGATTCTATCCCAGGCGGGGTTACACGAAGGAGACGGGGACAGGTGCAGGGAAAGGGTATTCTGTCAATGTTGAGATGCCGCAGGGTGCAGGTGACGAGGAATACATGTTTGCGTTTGATGAGGTTGTAGTGCCACTCATCGAGCGCTTTGCACCGGGGTTCGTGATATGTTCCTGCGGATTTGACGCTCATCACAGGGAAAAGAATGTAGGTTTGAACCTGACATCCGAAGGCTTCCACGGGATGGCTTCCAGGCTCCGGTCCGCTTATCGTGGTGGCATCGTGCTGCTGATGGAGGGAGGATATCACGATTTTAACGGGCAGCTTTGCCACAGTGTCCTGAGTGCCCTTCAGGGCAAGCCAAACCCTGTAACGGACCAGTTGGGTCTCTCAAGCTATAAGCAGGACCAGCAGAAAAGGATATTCGCAGAGACCATGACCAAGGTCGCAGAAGTGAAAAAGGTCATACCGCTGCTCGCGTGAGGTGTTACAATAGTCCGTGTCGGCCTGACCTGCAATAAGAACCATCATCTGCATGATCCCATGCTCAACGGGTATCCGGGTCCCGAGAATCCATCGAGGCTGGACAGGATACTTGACTACCTCTCCCTGAACAGGTATCTGGATGATGGAAGATGCTTTATGTTCATGTCCGAACCTGCTGCCATGGAGGACATACTGAGGGTCCATACGCAGGAGTATGTTGACAGCGTAGTGCAATGCATCAGTCAGTCCCGCAAAAGCCCCGGTAAGGATACTTATCTCTGCGAAGGCTCTTTCGAAGTACTTCTCGAGGCAGCAGGTGCTGTGATCCGTGCAGGGGATGTTGTAGCATGCGGAGCATGTGACCATTCATTTGCTCTGGTGCGTCCACCGGGACATCATGCAGGAGCAACTACTTCCGGAGGATTCTGCATATTCAACAATTCTGCCATCCTTGCCAGATTTCTTAAACACTCTTACGGGACACAGAAGATAGCAATACTGAACATCGACGCACACGCATCCGATGGCACTCACGCCATATTCTCCGGCGACCCGCAGGTGCTGTGCATATCCGTTCATCAGGACCCTTCGAATTTCTATCCTTATAATGGTTTCATCAGGGATATCGGCATCCGTCCGGCGCTCGGTCTTTCCATCAACATGGAGATGCCTCCCAGATCCGGAAATACGGAGTATGCAATACTTTTTGAAGAGATTATTGAGGAGGTGCTTAAGGATTTCAAGCCGGATATCGTCATTCTGGAGTGTGGCTTCGACGCCTACTACAAGGAGCCTCTGTCCCAGCTGGACCTTACAGTGGACGGCTATTATCATATAATCGGTCTTCTTGCCAGCCGGTGGAAAGTCGTCTGCCTGCTGGAGGGAGGCTATCACGAGGATATTGGCATGCTCTCTGCGGTCGTCCTTGACGGGCTTATGGGCAGAAGGACTATCCCGGATGAAGTCGACCAGATAGACCTGCTTGCATCCCGGCATGTCAATACAAGAAGGGAGTTCCATGAAAAACTATCAAGACTGAAGTTTGTACTAAGCCCTTACTGGAATATCGGTAAACCTCGGCTATGCAAGGTGGGCGATGCTATATGATCGAGATCGCAAGAAACTCGGACGGAGTGCATTTCTATCTACTTGAGCATGCCTTCGAGCTGGACAAGCTGGGGATCGGGGAATTCACCTATTTTAAAAAGCACCTGGGCATGTCCGACTATATGGCTAATTTCAGGAGCTGGCTCAAGAGGCCTAATGTATATCTTGTGGTCGCGGTGCTGGAAAAGTCGATCGTTGGCTGGTCCATGAATGAGAGCTGGAGTAAGCCTTCGACTGACGGAAGGCCCGTCTTTGTACTTCGTGCGATAGAGGTCTCTCCCCAACTGGCCAGCAAAGGACTTGGAAGAACTCTGTTCACTCTTATTTCCAGGATACTCCCGGGTCACATTATCACAAAACCCGTTAATGCAAATGCTAAAAACTTCTTCGTTTCCCTGAGTTTCATTCTTCCTGCAAAGAACTGTCCCGTCGGACTTGCAGACCACCCCGGTTATCTTTTGCTGGATGAGGGCTCAAAGTCTGGCCTGTCCCTGGAAAGGATGCATGTGACCCAGGACCGGACAGAGCAGTGCAGAATGAAACTGTTCCCGGGCGAATATCCTGCATCAAAGGGTAGGACCCGGTCTGCCATTGCATCCGATGTCAAGGCAGGGGGCTTGAAAAAGGCATCTGTTGCCCCTGAGAACACAACCGATGGTACTGCAGGTACTGATCACACTATATGTGAAGATCGCAGCAGTAATGAAGTGTCTTTGGTGCCTGATGCCTCTACGCCTGTACGGCTGGACCTCCGGGGAGAGTTCATCGGTAACCAGAAAATGCTGTCTTCCTGCGAGTGCGGCGAGAACATGGCAGGCAAGTTCTTGCAGGGCGGGCCTAAACCCGGAACTGCTTTCATCTGCTCATCCTGTGGCAGGGAGCGCTATTTCCTTCCAGTGAGAAAAGCTGCCTGATCTAGCCGGCTGGCTGTCCGCAGTCATAGTCCTGGCAAAGTCTGCTCTTTAAATTATTTTTATATTATTTTGCATATAGAAGGTTATTAATATGCGTATGACTATATCTAGTTTAATTATAATTATTATAATATATTATATTCTACTGATTAAGTCTCATGGTGTGGTCTGATGGCTCAAGAGCAGGGCATAGCAAAAGTGGATCTGACATATATTTTCAAGGCTGTGATGATGGGTAATTCCCTGTATTCGGATAACTGGGAAAAAGGTGTACTTTACCTGACCAATCTCAATCTGTGGTTCTCGGAGGGCGGTGGCTGGTCAACGATACCCCTTCAGAATATTACCATGATCGGCAGGGAAGTTACGGACTCTATCAAAATGAAGGCCCAAAGGGCCATAGGTACTTCCCATGTGCTTATTATCGACTATGTACAGGCGTCCAGCGTGATACAAGGTGCGACAACGCCGGCCGTGGCGCTACTTGCAGGTAACGAGGCTGTGATAAACACCCTGAAAACATACCTGCAGCCTATATGCGGGACACCCACAAAGAAACAGTCACTTTCCGATATTGATAAGAAATTACTGTATATGCTGTATACAGGTGTCAACGACCTGCAAAAACTTGCCTTTTTCACCGGGGCTGACAGCCAGACCCTGGCAGACAGTTTCAAGAGCCTCAGGGACCAGAAACTGTGCGACAATTCAGGAACCCTTACGGAAGAAGGCAAGAAACAGATAATGGAGATGATGTAAGGTGTATCGCTCTGTAACATTTCCTGCTGCGGAGGTGGCTTTATGAGTGACATGCCTCCCGGTCTGCCACCATTTATGACCGCTTCACCCGGCGGAGTGCCTTCGATGAACGATGGCAGCTTTGCACAATCCATGGGTGCCTTTGGCGCACTGCTCAAGATACAGCAGAATATCAGCGAGAGATTCCCGAGGGCAAAGGTCCCCTGGAGTGAGACCCGCAAATTCCTCAAAGCCTTCACAATAGATGCCATAAAGGCTACAGCTCTCTATAACTTCCATGTGAGGCTGTTCTCCGAAGCAGGCCTGGGGGCCATGCAGCTTATCTCCTACGCTCCGATGAATTACGTTTTTGCAGTTCCCAATAATCCGGTATGCAACTGTTATCCTGCCCTGAACAATCAGAAAGTATGTGTTGCCACCACAGATGCCCTGCACAGGTTCTTTACTGAGGAGCTTGAACTTGAATGCTCGGTGGAGGAGATCGAGTGTATCAAGAACGGTAACCATGTCTGCAGGTTCAAGGTGTCCCTGCAGCCCATATCCGCTTACCAGGTCTTGCTGGACGAGCATGACAGGATGATACTTTCGGGTATAAGGCCCCCGGTAAATGAGAACGAACTTGTGGAAAGGGTCAGGGCCCTGACGATATACAAGCTGCTGGACAGCGGAAGGCTTTCCGAGATCGGTAATGCCTACATGCAGTTCGCAGCGAATATGAAAAAACAGGAGAAGATCTTCGACCCGCCATGGAAAACCCGGGAAGAACTGGCATCCATAGCATCCTCCCATAATACCTTTGGGTCAGCTTTCGGTGCAATGGCCCAAAAGGTCCAGGCCACAACTCCTGTGCCCCCGCAGCCTGCCAGCCAGGCTGCATCGCAGCAGAACGTGAAGATACAGGAAGAAGCCAGGAAAGCAGACAGTTTTGCCGAACTGATGGCTAAGATGAAAAAAGGTTAGAAGAGGTTAGAGAATGTCCGGCTCCAAAAGGAAACTCATGGATGATTGTCTATCTGGCTTTATCGGCCAGATGGTCCGCGTTATCACGCGATCATCGCATTACAGAGGGGAATGCGCAGGGATGGATACAGAGACCAGTAACATACTGCTGAAAAAGGTCGTCAGGAAGAATGATGTGGGCTGGGTGGACATAAGCGACCACATGCTTATAATGGGTGCTTCTATCGAAGCCATTTATGTCGAGAAGAGCTTCCCCTTCGACGGTAATGAATCCCTTATCCTCTCTGTGGAAATGGGGGAACTGAAGGCTATCGAGCCTGAGACTCTTGATGTGGAGGCATGTGAATGAGCAGAGAGAGAAGGATCCCAACCGGGATTGCAGGCCTTGACAGGGTCATCGAGGGCGGGGTCAGGGATAACACCACACTGCTCGTGGTCGGTTCAAGCGGTACCGGTAAATCCACTTTTGCAATGCAGTACCTGAACTATGGCCTGGAGCATGGTGAGAACGGTTTATACATAAGCATGGAAGAACCGCCTGAACAGATACTGCGGGAAGCCAAGATGCTTGGCTTCAATCTTGACAGGTATTACGAAAAAGAGCTGTTCTTCTTCCATTCCAAGGGTAAGGATTTTGTTAAACTGGTGGATGAGCAGTTGCCGGCTCTTGTGGAAATGAACAAGAACTTCTCGGTGAAGACCCGCGTGGTGATCGATCCGCTGACACCCCTTACATGGGCTATCCAGGATAAGCAGGAACAGCGCGAGATAATCACCAAGCTGTTCTATACGCTCAAGCAGCTGGGCCCTGTGCTGATAACAACCGAAGAGCATGCGGCTCCCGGTGAGACCATCGGTGAGGATGTGCTTATACCTATCTACATGTCAGACGGCGCGGTCCACCTGACCTACCGTCCCATAGGAGGCGCCTTCAACAGGGCGCTGGAGATCGTTAAGATGCGTGCGACAAGGCATGGTGAGGAAGTCTATCCCTACATTTTCGTGCGCGGTATAGGGGTCGTTGTGCGCACCACCCCGCTGGTATCTGCAGAGGATATGCGCAAGTATGATGACCTGTTCAATAAGGCCATCAGGACCGCTGCGGACCTTGGCGCCAGTGAGATTGTGCTGGAACGCCTTGCGTATGTCAGGGAGAACTGGTCATACCCATTCTCTCCCAAGGAGACCCTGCAGATATTCTTCGAATCCCAGGGGCTCACTGATGCTCTTACCAGGGATGAGATCGCCCGCAGGAAAGAGGAAAGCATACCTTCCGATATTCAGCTCGACCTGAGGGAACTGTCATCCAGGGCTTCTGAGCCCGATATTAGCGCAGACCTGAAAGGCGAGGATGAAGGCCTAATAGAGATAGACAGTCTCCGTGACCTGGAAGAAATGGTCCGGTAGTATTACAGATGTGGTAAACTTGGCGGTTAAAAAGACAAAGGATGATCTGGAAGACGTATCCCTCCTGAAGTTTGCCTTGGTCTCGCAGCTTAAAAGGACATACGAGTCCAGTGATGTTGACGTACTGCTGTTTGCAGGCGCTGATGGCAGGATATATGCCTCCTACATCCCGGAAAGCATAGGCCCCAAGATATTCGAGCTGACAAATCTCATAAGCAACAACCTCCTGCACGTAAGCCAGCAGCTTGCCATGGGGCTGAAACAGTCAGTGATAGAATACGATTTCGGCACTGTGATCTTCTCCTCTGTGGGGAGAGGTGCGTTACTCATATCCCTTTTCACCGGCAAGGCCGACCTTTCGGATGACATGCATAAGATACAGGTTGCACGTGAGGTCATACAGCATGTATTCGAGCAGCGTCCTATGACTGCCGACCAGCTGTCTAATTATTCTGATGAGGTGGCCTCTGAGTTGCGCATACTTGCCAAGGTAGTGTTCAATGAGATGTACACCCAGTCTTCAGAATACAAGAAGAACATGGAGATACTTGCCGACATCAAGGAAAAGATCACCGGTGTCATGGGCAGGGGCGAAGTGGAGCCTGCGCTTGCCATGGCTTTCAATGAGATCGCATCATCCCCTAAGTGGATGACGGAGGATCTGTGGCCATTACTGGTGGAAATGATAATCAGGGACCAGATACGTCCTCTGCATGGGGACTATGTTGCTGATATGTGCGAGGCCGAGTGGATACCCGATATAAGGCGCAAACTGGAGTCGTTCGTATAATGCGGTGGTGCCATAATGAGCAGTGAAATAGTTGCCGGAACACAAGCGGAAGAGAATCACTCCCATGAGCGTGGGTCTGACAGTTACGATAATACTTCTCCGGAATGTCCGGATCAGGGACGGGAATTCCATGGGATATGCTCCGAAGAGCCCGATGATCCCTGCAATAAACAGGATATGGAAGCACCTTCAAAAGTCCCCTGTTATGAGGAGCTGGAGGCAAGGCTCGGATTCTTCGAAAGAAGGTTCGAAGAACTGCAGGCTAAGGTTAATGAGGGGCTCAGTGAACATGAAGGTTCTCTCTCTCAGATCCATGATGAGATGTCCCGGATGTCCGGCCAGGAAGAGTTCAGGCAGCTTAGAAGGGATTTCGATATTTTCTCCAAACGGCTCCGAAGGATCGTAAGGGCGGAGGACTCGCTCAGTGCAGAGACCCTTGATGCTGCAAAGGTCCCGCCTGATGTACTTGAGATCACCTATGCAAAGACTCTGAACGACCTTTATGCGTCCATGCTGAACATATTCGGTGACAGGGAATCCTCCCAGATCGTGGAGGATACCAGGGACAAGGTCCGCCAGTTCAGCGCAGGAGTGGACTTCTTCAGGTTCGAGAACGGCGTGTTCCTGGTAAAAGGGCTCTCAGACGCGGTATCTTCCAAGCTGGTTTCCATTAAGCAGATCCATGCAACCTATATCGAGCTTTTCAAGATCCTCTCCCAGGCAGTGCCCAATTACAGCTCTCAGGACTTCAGGTCCTTCGTCGAGACAGGAAGCAGGGAATACACAGTCCAGAAAGTTGTCTCCCATGAAAGGTCCATTGAAAGGATATCCTCGCAGCTGTCCGGTCTGGCTGAGGAGCTCACGAACCTGACAGAGAATATGCAGTTCATGGCAGAGCTCCAGAACAACCAGCTGGAGGATGCAAAGTTATACTCCAAGGGCATTGAAGGGATACAGGATCAGATAAAGAGCATCGCAAAGGCAGTGAACCTGCACACGAAAGCACTCAGGAAACTGGGCAAGGACATTGAGGAAACCCGCAGCCAGGCACTTACAGCTCCTGGCGCTCCCATGCAGGCTCCTTTGCAGGACATGGCTTTAATTGCGGAGAGCCTGTCTTTAAAAGCTAACCGGGACGAAATGATGCTAATTTCCGAAGCAATTGGCTCTTTCCGGGAAGAGGTCAACGAGACCCTTGCAAATATGCAGCAACAGATACAGCGATCATCAGAGGATGCGGAAAAGGCCCGGCTCGCCCATGCAGATATCCTGAAGGTACGTGAAGACTTGGAGCAACTCCGATCTGCACCGACTGATGGAACTAACAGGGTACAGGATTGTCCTCCGGATACTGTTCAGGATGCTGTTGAGGGGATATATGCTGATGCTTTCTCACCGGGACATATTGAGCAGGTGATCATTGAAGAGCTGAGTGGTGGCCCTGTGACCCTGAAGCAGCTGGAGGGCCAGATAGGCTCCATGTGCGCTCCCATAGGTGCCGATGAGCTCTCAGCTATTGTGGACCGGATGGAACAGTCACAACTGCTGGTGTCTTTCAAGAAGGGGAGATATACCTATTTCACCTTGAGAGAGCTGGCCAACGTGTGAAAGAACGGTACGGGAAAATGTGTGTAAAGGGGATCAGCGTATTGCACAGGGCCGGTACTGTGTCGTACGGTCTGCTGGAGTCCGAGGAAGCCCTTGAAGGCCTCAGGATAGAGGTAGGCCAGTCAGGAGCGCCGGGTTTCAATTATTTCCATAACAATTTTGGTATGCCTTATGACTTCCTGATGAGGTCTTCTGTCTCCTCAGGTCACCCGCTTTTCGTTTCCTTTGATACGTGCGGCCGGATGCTTGGGTTTGCAAGATTCGAGAAGGTATCTGATAATCTTGAAAAAATTCACAGGGGGAAAAAGAGTCTTGTCAGGCACTCTGTTCATCTGTTGCGCAGCATTGAGGTGCATCCTTCGTTCAGGAACATGGGTGTGGGCAGGCTGCTCTTTGCCATTGCTGCCGGACATTTATATTCAAATGTGGTAACAAAACCTGATAACCCAGGAGCTGCCCGTTTCTTCAGGCAGAGGCTCATGTTTGACACTATATGCGATACTGACTGTACAGTGTCACTTCGCTACAGGGACCATCTGATACTGCCATATCCGAAAGCCAGGCTTCTTCTGAGGCAGCTTGCCGGGAACTATCCGCGTATGGTCATGCCCGAGCTGATAGATTCCTATGAGTCCCTCAGGTTCAGATCAAATATGGGTAAGTCCATCCCAAGGGATGACATCGTTACTTTTGAGCGATACCTGACCACTTCAAGACACCTGCTGGACAGGAAACTTTCAGAAGAGATAGAGCAATTTCTGGAAACTCTGTGTGCATGAACTATCCAGGGGTCACTTTTTCAGGATCTCGATCCCTTCCGGACCTATCACAAAAGGATGCCTGCCCGGTATAAAGTCACTGCCGCGCATCTTAATGACTTCCAGATGTCTCTCAAGCCCGTGGAGAGTTGTGTTCCTTTCAAGGGACAGGATAGTGTCCACCATATATGACCATGGGCTAACAGTAATGGACCCGTGTGGTATTTCTCCTGTGACCATTAGCAATATGCCCCGGTCTTCAAATTCCTGGAACAGGTTGTGCACGAAAGCCCTTAACTCACATCCCCTGAACTCTCTTTCCTCGAAAGTGCTGCCTATTGCTTCCAGGGTTGTGACCGTGTCTATCACCACTCTTGTGGGAGAAGTGCTCAGCACCTGCTCGGTGATATATTCAAAAACGGAGAAGTCCCCTTTGGCAATGATATCCGTGTTGATGGAGTGTATGGCCAGCATTCCGGAAGCAAGTACCTCCTGATCGAAAAAGCCCAGCTGGCGCGTGGTCAGGATTATCTTTTCCCTGGATCCTGACAGGAGTGATATGTAGGCGCATCTCTCTCCTACTTTAGATGCATTGAAAAGTGACTGAAGGCAGAGATTAGTCTTACCTGAGCCTGCGGACCCTGCAATAAGGATGTTTGAAGGCAGGATGAATCCTCCGCAGAGGATATCGTCAAGTCCTTTTACGAAAGCTGAACTTCGCATCTTTTCTCCAGGTGTTTTACGTTGCACTTATTTATATATTTATCGCGAATATTGGACCTGCAATTAACAGGATAAAGGAATTGCCTGCGCCTTTCTGTTGCTCAATTAATCAAACTTATATATTATCACAACTATTAAATTTCTACATAGTAGTATAAGCACAATAAACGATGATGACCATGCCTGACCTGTACAATGAAACCAGTCTTATAGAGGCTCTGGAGGACTTAAATAGGCGCCTGTCTTCTCTGGAGATGCGCCTGTCCAGGATCGAAACATATTCCCCCTCTCAGATAGATGACAAGATGGCTGTTTTTCTGACAGTCCCGGACTCTATCCGTAAATCACTGTTTGCTGTCTCTAATCTCAAGTCCTGCACAGCAGATGACGTAAGCGTTGTTACCGGCAGGCACAGGTCCATTGAGAACAAGTACCTCAATGAGCTTTACAGGGGCGGATGGCTGGAAAGGGAAAGGAAGGGTAAAAAGATATACTACTCCATGAAGAGAAGGGACGAGACTGCAAGGGATGACCAGTGGTCTGTGGTTGAGGAAGTGGAGAACAAGCTTGACCAGCTGCTGGGGTGAGATAAATGATGCTGAGTTTTCATTCATACAAGGGAGGCACGGGAAAAACCACCTTTGTTGGAAATCTGGGTGCCCTGTTGTCGGCACGCGGGGAAAAGGTATGCATAGTTGATACAGACGTTAACGGCCCAGGTATGCACTCACTCTTCAACATCAGGTATGACATGACACTTGTTGATTTCCTGCAGGGGACATGCAGGCCATCTGATGTGGTTTACAGGTACGGCAACAAGGATCTTTATATAGTACCTTCGAAGGCATGTGAGGAAGATATTGTCACGATGTTCGATACGCCCGGGGAGGCAAGGGGGAAGATACTTGAGCTTATAAATACCCTCCAACGTGAATTCTCCATCGATCACTTCCTTTTCGATTGCAGCCCCGGAATTAACAGGTCAAGCCTGCTGGCTATGAACATTGCCGACAGGGCTACCATTATCTCGACCATTGATGTGCAGGATATCAGGGGGACCTACATTCTTTCCAGTATGGCGGAAAAGCTTGGGACCAGGACCTACCTGCTTTTCAACAGAACTCCTGCCGACAAGCAGAAGGAGATAGATGAAGTGGTAAAGGATTTCAGCAAAAAGCTTGGCATCAGGCTCCTGGGATCAATGACTTATGATAATTCGGTAGCGCGTGCCTGGTCACGTAAGCTCGTAATGGAGGATGAACCGGACTGTGCCTATTGTGCGCAGTTGAAGTCAATTGCAGAAAAACTGATATGATTATCCCGCGTGATTCAACGGTCGCGGTCAAAGGTCATCGTATGTTGAGATCCCTCAGTTTATTGTTTGCAATCCTGTCCAGTTCTTTCTGTTCTTCAGGCGTCAGTCTGAATATCTCTCTTATTTTCTCCATGTCTGTACCCACCGGCTTTGCTGCCGCCTGCCTCTCACCAAAGAGATCATAAACGGATAATGTATGGCCGTCCGGTCCCACCTGCCGGATCGTGCTCCCTTCTATCCTGAACCTGTTATCAAACAGGTGGCGTGTGTCGATGCCGTACTCTTCATCCAGGTGCGGATTACGGGAGACTGCCAGCATAGTTGAATGCCTCCCGCTGCACTTGTCAGCAAGGATGCCGATGAACTTACATAAAGGTCTTCCGTCAACAGTAAATGCCATCTCGTCAAGGCCGTGGACCACGATAATATACTGCTGTTCGGCAAGCAGTTTTCCCAGCCTGATCAGGGTGGCTGTGAAATCCCTTGAGACGGGGAACATTGCGGGAGCTGTCTGCAGGCCATATGTGAGCTGTTCTGTCTGTTCACTCCAGTACATGCAGATCACGGGCAAAGCAAAAGCTGTCCCAATGCCGTTAATGATGTCTGTCAGTGGTTTAGGGCACAGTGCAGGCTCTTGGTGAAAGAAAATTGAGCTCTTTCCTTCAAGCATTCTCAGAAAATCAGTTGATACCTGAACAGACATGATTTCGCTCGTTTTTTTAGGCCGCAGTTGAAGTAGCTTTTACACTATTATGAAAGGTATAATTGTGTATTAATATGATGGTGTAATTTTATTTTTAGATGTTCTATTACTCTACTTGATGTCCATCGTAAACTTTTCCTTCTTTATTTTCAGATTTCAAGAGCTTGGTGCTGTGAACCCGAAAAGATTAAAGCCTATCGCAACAGATGTAAATTGAGGTGCTTTAGTATGTCAAAGTTCCAGAAAAGAGGTTATGAACGTAAGGGTGAAAAGAAATACGAAGAATTCGATGAAAAACTGCTTCAGGAAAACCTCAACGACCTCGTAAAAGAAGGTGGTGAAATCACAGATTGAACATACAAATGCACATTGAGGTATTGAATGGTTATATTTCGAACAGGGAATTAGAAGTTCCGCAAGGAACCACTTATGAAAAGATCCTTGAAACACTCGGTCTCAATCAGGAGACCGTTCTCATTTTAAACAATGGGCAGGCCGTTCCTGTTGATGGGACGGCCATGTCCGGCAACCTGACCATAATATGCATCGCATCACAGGGATAATGTTTCTGGTGATGAGCAGTGAAGTCCCTTTAAAGCTGATAGGAGCACAGCTATCTTAAAAAGCAATATAGGAAAAATTGAGAACTCTTATTTTGCATGTATGGTTTTCATCCCCTCCTGCAGCCAGGGGCCGTCAGGAAAGGGGACTCCACCTGTTCGACAGATATACCTTATTACCGTAAAAAGTGGGATACATCACGCCTTACGTGTGATGTTCTTGAGTTTAGTAATGGCATCCATCGTTGTTTTTGTATCTTCTATTATCTTGCGCTCATAGTGCTTGATAATATCTTCCACAGGTGCGGAAAGTCTGTAGATCTTTGTAGGCCTGCCTTTTCCAACAGCCTTCTTGTTGTGGATGTCGATCCAGCTTCTTTCGCGCATCTGCCTCATGGCGACGCTTACTTCCGGCTGCCGAAGTCCGGTGCTCATCTCTATTTCCTGTGAGGAGGCTTCCTGCACATTTGAGAGATAGGTAAGCGTTGTGGCAACGTTCCTAGACATTCCCAGACTCTTTAAAGCTTCAATGAACCTGTAGTCTGTGTCATCCAGTATTTTGACTTCATATTCTTTCATAATAACCCCTGATTTAATTGTGCTCACTAAGAGCTCTAATACCTAGTATGCAATTATTATATTTAAAGTTATATATGGTCATAATTAAAGTGGGGAAAAATTAATAATTTCTAGTAAACTTCACACAGTCCTTGGCTAGTAAAGCAATTTTATTATGTAGCTCTGTTATGGATGAAAAGTACTCGCTGTTGTTACCACCAAATATATCCGTTCTTATCTTCCTGCCTACGATGTCATCGTGTCCCGGCTGGAGCCTGAAGACCAGAGAACCCGGGAACATATGTTTCCTGTGCGTAAAACCGTCAGCGTCCCCATCAGTTATTCCTATGATAGGTATTCCCAGCCGGTACAATATATCCCCGGCGATCTCTGTGGTATCATCGCCTATGGTAACAGCTACCTGTGCACCTGCTGCCAGCTCAAAGGACCGTTCGGCCTCATGGTCGATGATGGCAGCCCTTACGCTGGCCGAAGGAGCCATGCCTCCGTTACCGGCGCCTTTCCCGGTCAATCTTTCCGAAGAGCCCTTTTTACTGTAAAGGCGTGCAGAAAAATTGTTTCCCCTGAGGGGTCCGCTCTTTATCCAGCATTTGGTGATGTCAACGGGAGTCCGCTCTTCATAGTTATGGAGCTTTTCCAGGCCGTGCTCTTTGATCGTGGCCCCATTTATCTCCGTGACGAACCCGTCCTCCGTGACTATGCTCACATCAGCTGAAAGGGCATAGGCAACAACGATCCCGTTGATGAGTATATTCTCTCCTGGATGCACACCGAACACCCTTCTGATTATGCGGTGCCCCTGATCCTCTATGCTGACAGGTGTGACAATTTCCGGTACCCTTGACAGGCCTATTCCCAGTATCCGGGAGAGCTCTGCTGCAAAACTGACCGATAATACGTTCCACGGGATGACCTCCCCGTCTCCGGATGAGGGCCTCTCTACGTGGACAAGTGGCTTAAGGTCACGATCCCTTAGGTTCGAGACAACCATATTGGCGAAAATGCGCCCGTTATCTATGGTCTTGCCATGGTTCAGCAGAACGACTGCATCCTTTGTCAGGAAGAATTCCTCTATACATGCGCTGGGCCTGAGTGACATCCTTATGTCTATCAGTTCCTCAAGATGGGCATCAAGCACGGCAGTCTTGCCTATGGTGCCTGCCATGACCGCGCTGAAAGTGCCGAATCCTTCGAGCAGCTTTATGATTCTCAGCGCCATGCCCGAATCCACGATATCCGGGCCATGCACAACGATGCCTATATCCATATTGCTTACCATAATCCGGCTGTGTATCCGGTTGTAGATATAATGGTTCCGATATGTCTTATATGGTAATCTATTAGTCTGATGAAAGCCACAATCTGCTCATGAAAAATGTCCGGCTGACATGGCTTGGTCACTCATGTTTCGAAGTGCGTTCAAAGTATACGCTGCTGATTGACCCTTTTCTTGACAGCAATCCTGCTGCAGCAGTCAGATCCACGGAGGTGGAGCCTGACTTCATCGCCGTTACCCACGGGCATTTCGATCACCTTGGCGATACTGTCAAGATCGCACAACGGACCGGTTGCACTGTGATCTGCATACATGAGCTCTCACAATATCTCAAATCCAGGGGCGTCCGGACAGAAGGAATGAACATTGGCGGCACGATAAGCCAGGGGGATGTCAATATCACAATGACCGACGCCTGCCACTCGTCATCTATCGACGAATCAGGACATACATTTGACGGTGGAAGGGCTGCAGGTTTCATTATCCGCGTGGGGGATATCTGCATCTATCATGCCGGTGACACAGGACTGTTCAGGGATATGCAGCTTATAGGCGAGCTCTATAAGCCCGATGTTGCAATAGTTCCTATTGGGGGCCGGTACACCATGGATGCCCGTGATGCTGCACTTGCTGTGGACATGTTGCGCCCCAAGATTGCAATTCCCATGCATTATAACACATATGATCGCATATCACAGGATCCCCATATTTTTGAGTCACATGTAAAAAAGACATCTGGCGCAGATGTGATTATCCTGGGTGCAGGAGGCTATATTGACCTCAGGGCTAATGAATGCCCGTCTTGACTGCATTTTTTGTCTTTCTGATGGTTAGGTTTATATTTCTGTATGTCGAAGATAGTTAAGGCAAAAGTCGATTACATTTATAAAATACATATCCCCTCTAGTTCTCGTCATAAGACTTTTGCCTTTCTCTAGTCTCATTTACAGCTATTGCGTGCTGACATTGCTGGGAGCTGAGTTTTTATTATATTTAACATACCTAAAAAAAGAGATGTGGACAGCGGCTGGTCCACACATTTGACCGGATATGGTAATAATTCCCGGGCCTACTCTATCCTTCGCTACTCCCCAAAGCAGTTCTCCAGATGTTTTTGCGGGATTGGTTTTGTAAGCAGGCTCACGACAATAGCTGTCAGGAATGCAAGAGGTGTGGCGACTATTATAGGGTCCACCACTGTCCATGTGCCGCTTAGCAGTGTGGCCTTGCCGAAAATGGCCTGGCTGAGCCCGAAGGGTACCGCTTCTTTGGCATGTACGAACAGCAGCCAGAACAGGCTGCTGAAAGCTCCCACAAGCATGCTTGCAATGGCGCCTTCCTTTGTCATGCGCTTCCAGAACAATGCTCCCACATACATCGGCAGGAAGGATGCAGCACACAGGCCGAAGAATATGGCGGTTGCGGTTGCTATGATACTAATGGGCAGGATGTAGGCAAGCACCACGCTGACGAGGATAGTAACAGCTATTGCTATTCTGGTGATATTGATGGTCTGGCCAAGCTCTCCCTTCTTCAGGAACTCACGATAGAAATCATGGCCTATGGCAGTGCCCATGGTATGGAACTGTGAGCTCATCGTGGACATGGCGGCAGCCAGCAGGGTAAGCATGAACAGGACTACGAAGAGGTCCGGCATGGCGCTATTGATGTAATGGGGTATGATGAGGTCTGTATTTCCTCCAGCAGCCGCTACTGATATTACGCCGAGTTTCTCGAAGAAGTATACATTTGAGAGCGCCCCAACAGTGAAAGCAACGCCTGTCATCATCAGGATGAACGGCCCTCCCACCAGCACTGCACGATTCAGTGCCCTGTCGTTACTTACTGTCATGAACCTGACGGCAAGCTGCGGCTGGGCCAGCACACCGATGCCTACACCAAGAACAAGTGTTGACACAAGGTTCCACCAGATTGGCGAGCTGAACACAGGCATGGCCGTCCAGCCAAGATGTCCTCCTGCCTGCAGGCTCTCAGGTACGAGATGTGCCATATTGGTGAGCGCCTGGTGGGCTTCCACAACGCCTCCCAGTTTAGCATAGGTGAAAGCTAGAAGTAACGCCATTCCCAGGAACATCAGGGCACCCTGCAGGGCGTCAGTGTACATCACGGCAATAAGGCCGCCTGTAATAACATACGCAGCGACTATGACCGTAAGGATAAGAACAGCAACGTCATAGTTGATATTGAGGGTGGTCTCAACGAACCTTGCTCCACCGATAAGCACGATGCCTGCATAAAGGGGCATGAAAAGACCAATCAGAGCTCCTGCGAATCCCTGTATGAAGCGTGACTGGTACCTTCTGCCGAGCAGCTCGGGGAACGTAACGGCGCCCAGTTTCAATCCGATACGCCGGGTCCTTTTGCCGAAGATGACAAAGGCCAGGAAGATGCCTACCAGAATGTTCATCAAAGCAAGCCACAGAAGGCCCATGCCAAGTGCGCCGGCAGCTCCGCCAAACCCCACTATGGCCGATGTGCTGATGAAGGTGGCTCCGTAGGAGATCGCCAGCACATAAGGGTTCATCTTCCTGCCAGCAACCATGTAATCTTCTGTCATCTGCGTTTTTTTGTAGCCAAGCCATCCCAGGTAGAAGATCACCATCATATATATAAGAACAACAATACCGAGTACCGGCGTGCTGACAGTCATCAGCATTCCTCCTCTTCTTCTCCATCATTCCATTTCAGAGCGCCGTAGATAATGCATCCTACAGCACTCAGGAAACAAAGAACATAGGCAAGCCATATTTGCGGGTCATCGATTCCAAGCATTTTTATCACCTGCATTTTTACAAAAGTATAACAATTACCGTGACAAATGTTAGCACACTTCACTATTTAAACCTATCTAAATTATTCCTTTAGACCCGTATGAAACTCACGAATGCTGCAAAACCGAAGCCTTAAAGCCTGTGGTTGCGCCAATCCACAATAAAAAAGGAAGGAACTACTGGCGGGAACTGCCAGTATCGGCTGGATGATCAGACTGATAGTTCAAAAAGACTTCCTGTTTGGATTCTTCCCTGTCTTTTTGCTGAAACAGCGTTCAAGGTGCTCCTGTGGGACCGGCTTTGTAAGGAGGCTCACGACAACAGCAGTCAGGAAAGCCAGCGGTGTGGCAACGATTATGGGGTCAATGATCGTCCATGTCCCGCTCAACAGTGTGGCCTTGCCGAAAATGGCTTGGCTGAGTCCGAAGGGTACCGCTTCCTTGGCGTGTACGAACAGCAGCCAGAACAGGCTGCCGAAAGCTCCCACAAGCATGCTTGCAATGGCACCTTCCCTTGTCATGCGCTTCCAGAACAATGCTCCCACATACATCGGCAGGAAGGATGCAGCACAGAGGCCGAAGAATATGGCTGTTGCGGTTGCTATGATGCTTATGGGCAGGGTGTAGGCAAGCACCACGCTGATAAGGATGGTTACTGCAATGGCAAGCCTGGTGATATTGATGGTCTGGCCAAGCTCTCCCTTCTTCAGGAACTCCCGGTAGAAATCGTGGCCGATGGCAGTGCCCATGGTATGGAACTGGGCGCTCAGGGTGGACATGGCGGCAGCCAGCAGGGTGAGCATGAACAGGACTACGAAGAGGTCCGGCATGGCGCTATTGATGTAATGGGGTATGATGAGGTCTGTATTTCCTCCAGCAGCCGCTACTGATATTACGCCGAGTTTCTCGAAGAAGTATACATTTGAGAGCGCCCCAACAGTGAAGGCAACTCCTGTCATCATCAGGATGAACGGCCCTCCCACCAGCACTGCACGATTCAGTGCCCTGTCGTTACTTACTGTCATGAACCTGACGGCAAGCTGCGGCTGGGCCAGCACACCAATACCTACACCCAATATCAGTGTGGATACGAGATTCCACCATATCGATGACCCAAACTCGGGCATGGCCGTCCAGCCCAGGTGTCCTCCCGCCTGCAGGCTCTCAGGTACGAGGTGGGCCATATTGGTGAGCGCCTGGTGGGCTTCCACAACGCCTCCCAGTTTAGCATAGGTGAAAGCGAGAAGTAGTGCCATTCCCAAGAACATCAGGGCGCCCTGCAGGGCATCGGTGTACATCACGGCAATGATACCGCCTGTGATGACATAGGCAGCAACTATGATTGTGAGTATCAGAACGGCAACATCGTAGTTGATACTGAGGGTGGTCTCAACGAACCTTGCTCCCCCGATAAGCACGATGCCTGCATAAAGTGGCATGAAAAGGCCAATAAGGGCGCCTGCGAAACCCTGTATGAAGCGGGACTGGAATCTCCTGCCGAGCAGCTCGGGGAACGTAACGGCGCCCAGTTTCAACCCGATACGGCGGGTCCTTTTGCCGAACACGACAAAGGCCAGGAACACTCCGACGAAGATGGTCATGAACGCGAGCCACAGAAGTCCCATTCCGAGTGCACCCGCGGCTCCGCCGAATCCTACGATGGCCGATGTGCTGATGAAGGTGGCTCCGTAGGAGATCGCCAGGATATAGGGATTCATCTTCCTGCCTGCGATCATGTAATCTTCTGTCATTTGCGTTTTCTTGTAGCCAAGCCATCCCAGATAGAAAATGAGCATCATGTAAATAAGGACTACAATGCCGAGGGCTGATGTACTGACAGCCATCAGCACACCTCCTCTTCTTCTCCCTCATTCCACTTCAGAGCACCGTAGACCATGCAGCCCAGTGCACTTAAGAAACAGAGGATATAAGCAAGCCATATTTGCGGATCATCGATTCCAAGCATTTTTTTCTCCTTACAGGTGATAGTGGACCCTGACAGTTAAGGTGAATATGTCTCATCGCTTTACAATATTTAAATATATGTTATAGTTCCCGGTCAGCTCAATAATGGTCTGAGGATTGTAGCATATATCGAAGGCCTGAAGATACAGTTATTCCAGAAAAGGTCAAAGTGAAAGGTATCTGGCAGTTGCCTGCCAGAAGGATGCACAGGGCAGAAAAAGACCCGTTAGGCGGGCAAATCGCCTTTATTCAGGCTGTTGAAACATCTGTCGACATGGTCCTGCGGGTCGGGCTGTGTTGCCAGGCTGACGACCACCGCTGTCACGAAAGCGAGTGGTGTGGCTATAAGGATCGGATCCACTACTGTCCAGGTACCTGTCAGGATGGTATCGACACCAAAGAGCGCTCTGCTTATGCCCAGGGCACTTGCTTCCTTTGCATGGACGAAGGTAAGCCAGAACAGGCTGGTGAAAGTTCCCACAAGGAGGCTTGCGATCGCACCCTGCTTGTTCATCCTTTTCCAGAACAGGGCTCCGGTGTACATAGGCAGGAAAGCCGCAGCACAGAGGCCGAAGAATATTGCTGTCGCCCTTGCGATTATACTGAATGGGAGGATGTATGCAAGTATCACGCTCATGACAATGGTCACCGCAATGCCGAGCTTGGTGATGCTGATCGTATGGCCGAGCTTACCTTTCATAAGGAACTCCCGGTAGAGATCATGACCTATGGCAGTGCCCATGGTATGGAACTGTGAGCTCAGGGTGGACATGGCGGCAGCCAGCAGTGTCAGCAGGAAGAAGATCACAAAGTAGTCGGGCATTGCGCTGTTGATATATGCGGGAATGATCGCATCGATATTGCCTCCGGCGACTTCGAGTGATATCATGCCTCTGGTCTCCAGGAAGTATACATTTGAGAGTGCTCCCACAACGTATGCCACGCCTGCCATCATGAATATGAAGGGTCCCCCGGAGAGTACCGCTCTATTGAGGGATCTTGTGTCCCTTACTGTCATGAACCTGACGGCAAGTTGCGGCTGGGCCAGCACACCGATCCCTACTCCGAGAACTATAGTGGAGACAAGTGTCCACCAGGTTGGTGAGCCGAAGACGGGCATAGACGTCCAGCCTGTATGTCCCACAGCAGCCAGGTTCTCAGGCACCATATGGGCCATGTTGGTAAGCGCCTGGTGAGCTTCCACGACACCTCCCAGTTTAGCATAGGTGAGGAAGAACAGTATAGCCATGCCTACGAACATGAGTGCTCCCTGCAGGGCGTCAGTGTACATGACTGCAATAAGCCCTCCTGTGATAACATAGGCTGCGACGATAACAGCTAGTATGAGGACCGCGCTGTTATAATCTATATTCAGTGCGGTCTCCATGAAACGGGCTCCTCCTATGAGCACGCTTCCGGCATAGAGAGGCATGAATATAGTGATCAGGGCACCCGCGAAACCCTGTATGAAACGGGACTGGAACCTTCTCCCGATTAGTTCAGGGAATGTAACAGCTTTCAGGTTGACCCCGAGGCGCCTGGTCCTGGCCCCAAAGACAACGAATGCGATGAATATGCCTACGAAGATATTCATGAACACGAGCCACAGCACACCCATGCCGAAAGCTCCCGCATATCCTCCGAAGCCTACAATGGCTGAAGTGCTTATAAATGCTGCACCATAGGACAAAGCTAGTACCAGGGGATTTACTTTTCTGCCTGCCAGCATGAAGTCCTCTGTACTTTTTGTCTGCTTGTATCCGATCCATCCGATGTAGATCACTACCATCATGTAGATGAGCACGGCAATACCAAGGATTGGTGTGCTGACTGCCATCAGCAGGCCTCCTCATTTTCCTTGCCATCGTTCCAGTGTATCATCCCGTAGATCATACACCCTATTGCGCTCAGGAAGCATAACAGGTATGCAATCCATATCTGTGGGTCGTCGATGCCTAACATTTTTTTCTCCTCTGAAGTAGAATGCTAATTGTTAGCACAGGCCATACTTTAACCTTTCGATTTTTGGCATTCAGTTATCATACGGCCATCTCCGCATAACCTATTTATAGCAGATAGAGCCATAGTACAAATTGTGTTACAAAGGGTTGTATTTGTAACAACAAGGTGCAAACGACTTGCCAGCCATAAATGGCAATTTACCTTTAAAAATAGAGTTGCACACAGACTCGAAAGCCGGGTGCTTCCATTGCACCCGCTTCCTCCATTTGGCCTTATTTCTCAGCAGTTGCTTCGATGAACACTGCCTTGCTGATGTTCCTGCTCACAGCAGAGAATCCCGCATTCTCAAAAAGCTGTATCCAGTCCCTGCCTTCCCTTTGGGTGCCATGGTGGTGGTCCAGAGGCTCAGCTGCAAAGACTTTGCCGCCTTCCTGCAGCACTCTCCTTATCTCTGCCAGGGCTTTTGGTATATCGTCAAGATGGTGCAGCATGAAGAAGCATGTGACTGTATCGAAGCTCTTGTTCTCGTGGGGCAGGCTGTACACGCTTGCAGCCTCAAAGCTTGCATTCTCCACCCCATACATCTCCGCGTTAATGCGACACTGGCGTATCATTCCTTCCAGCAGGTCGATACCGAGCACTTTTGATGACCTGTTATGCTGCGCTATCTCCATTGTGGCAGCCCCGAGACCGCAACCCACATCAAGAATGTGTTTTCCCCTGACAGATGGCATAACTTCAGCAAAGACTGCCTTCTTGAGCTTTTCCATTCCCATTTTCGGGTACGTGGCTTCCTGATGGTCAAAGTCGGTGTATGGCAAAATACCGTATACTGCCGCATTGTTCATGGCCATCAGTCCCTTACAGTAAAGCCTGTTGCCGTCATGCTTTATAAACCTGACAACGGAGACTCCGGTCTCCCTGCAGAAGCGCCTGTTCCATTCATCCCTGTTCTTCGGATACTCCATTTCCACGGGGTCGTGAACGACAATATAATGTGAATACTCTTCAAATATGTAGGATGAGGCATGAAGGTGCCTGTCCAGGTCGATCTCGCTGACCGCATCTCTCCAGAGCGCGAGCAGTTCCATGGTCTCTTCATCAGCAAAATTAACTACTTTTCCAATTGGCTTGAATGACATACTAGCTGATTTTTTTCAAAGGATAAAACGCTTTTTACCCGGGACACCATCCCAAAGCTGTATGTCAGTTCCAGGATAAATTGTCAGGGAATATTGGCAGGAAACGGATCCCCTGAAAGGATACGTAAGCAGTTAAAAGGGACCACTGCTCCGAAAAAGCTTCTCCGGTTTTGCACTTAATAATTTATAGGATATGCGCCAACCCTTGATCAATATTTATTGCAGGCTGGCACGTGCTATTGTGGGGTAGCGACGTGACCGGCCAATGGGAGTAACACTGTGGCCTGGGGATAGTCATAACAAGCATGATGATTCGGAAACTCGCCTGGATACTTGGAAGCGGGGTAGGTGATGATACCGTGAGGGAACTTGATGGTCTTTTCAGGGCCTCTTCCCTCGATGCTGATAATGGCAGTCAGGATACCCGGAAGAATGATACACCGGAAGCATCAGGAAATATTACTGGCAGTCCGGGAAACGCGAGCAACAGTACGATGTTGAACAATAGCACAATGCGAAGCTGGCGCTGTTAAAAAAGAAGGTGGCACCTGGGATGGAATCATTCCTTTCTCAGGAAGCCACCGATGGCTGTGACAAATAGCAGGGCTGCTATAAGGAAGAATGCCGAGTTCTGGCCAAGTGCCTGAATGCCAGCCACTTCCTGGTCACTTACGGCTGCTTCACTTTGCGTATCGTTCTCTGCTGTCCCGTAGACATCTGCTACCAAGCCCTCAAGCGGATTGGAATTGCTCTGCGTGCTGCTTGTGGCCATTGCAAAGGCCGTGATCGCAAAAGGGGAAAAGCCCGGTGTGTCTGCCTCGAAGAACACGAATGCGGCGTCCTCGCCTGTAATCCCGGTCTGGAGCTCATACCAGTTGCCTTCATTGAACCTGTACATGCGGATAGAGCCAGCATGGAATCCATTCTTCATGATCCAGTCTTTTGGCACCCTGAAGCCTATAACAGTTCCCTGTATATTCTCCTCCGTGGCGTATCCCTGTTTTCCGACCCATATGTTGACATGTCTGTAAACGGTCCCTGGCGGAGTGTGTGTAACTGTTGCCGACAAGTTGTTGAGCACTTCGATCGTGCTTGTTATCTGGCCTGCATTCTTCAGCGAGTGATAGGAGATATACTCAACAGGATTTCCCTGTTCGTTGAAACGGTACATGACCGTGGTATTGCTTAGTACCTGAATACCTTTTACTTCTTTCAGGCAGATGTTTCCTGCATCTTCCGATGTAGCTGAGCTGCCTCCACCCGCGCCTCCTCCTCCGGCCGGGGCGTTTCCGCCTCCTGGGCTACTTTCATTGGTGCCCTCCTGATTACCCGCTTCACTGCGGATGAAAACACCTCCGTTCTCTACCGTGACAGGAATCGGCCTGCCCTGCGAGTCACTCAGTATGACGTTCGAAAGGACAAGAGGGCAGTATCCTTCTTTGCTGCCTGCTGTGCAGTCGATGCGTATGAAAGTGCCCGGCGAGCTGATAGAAGTCCCGCCCAGGGTCACTGCATACGAGCCTGTTACAGTGCCCGCAGAATTATCAATACTTCCCTTGTTGAGCAGGTGAGGGATACTGTCCCTTCCAAACAGTCCCCCTTCTTCTACTTTGTCTGCTGTGATGAGACCCTTGTCGAACTGCACATCCAGCTGTGCGCCTACGAACGGGGTTGCAGGTTCTATATCTACGTAAATGCTGAAAGTGCTGTTAGCGTACACATCCTGACCGGACGGGTAAACAGTAGCACTGGTCTGGGCGTATGCAGGCAAAGGAAAGGTAAGACATGTCAATGTAAGAAGTGCAAGAGCAAACACCAGAGATATTTTCCTTGTAATTTGCCCGAATATTTGCCCGAATAATGGATCATTTTTTATCCCTGTCATCAAGACACCATACCCTGTATTGGCGCATGTGCAGATAAATATATTTATTAAATTGTATTAATTTAGGCTTAATATATTTGTCCGGGAGTTTTTACGGTCCCAGTCTCATCCTGTTTTCAATTACCCGATTAGTCCTGCAAGCTGCAGGAAATTGGTGAACAGTCTTTCCCCGTTGTTCCTGTATTCGTCATAATTGGCAAGGAAGTCAGGTGCGATCCTCTCAGTGTCTCCAGATCTTAATTCCGCGTCAACCGACATCCACTCGTTGAACATTTCCGGGGTCAGTTCCAGATGGCCCTGTATTCCATAGGCGTTCTTACCGGTCTTTACGATCTGGTGCCTGCAGAACTTCCCCGTGGCAAGCAATTCCATATCCTCAGGCAGGCTGACGGTCTCACCATGCAGGTGGAATATATTAAGAGAACCTGCCAGTCCTCTGAAAAGCGGGTCATTATCCCTTTCCGGACAGATGTCCATTGTGAAATATCTGCCGTCCGGTCCTCTTGTTCCCACTTCCCGTACTTCGTTCTTAAACACGTTCCCCCCGCATGCCTTCACAAGCGCCTGCATGCCAAGGCAGATACCAAGGTATGGTATCTCATTTTCCACTGCCCGCTTTATTATTTCAAGCTCAGCAATCATCTTGCCGCTTTCATCATTGGCACTGTCAGGGCCGCCGAAAACAAAGACTGCATTATATTCAGAGGGGTCAGGAAGCAACATCCGGGTCTCAGGACCAAGGAGATCAAGATCAATAATATCGTAGTGGATACCGTTCATGTCAAGGACGGACTTGAGGATACCCGGCCCTTCATGCGGTATGTTCTTGGCTATGAGTACTTTCATGACTGTATGTGAGAACTTCTATGATAAATGCCTGCTGAGAGAATAGGAAGTAAACCCCGGAAAGTGCCACCACCAGGCATTTCGCTTATACTTCGCCATGTATGAATTACGTTTTTCCCCCGGGCCTGCTTTCAACGGATGCAGGTAACCCGTACCACCATAGTCCATATATGTCAGTTTTCAGTCTGGCTCTGCACTTTTCCGATATGTCTGGCAATTCTTCTTTCCTTTTCTATAAATAAATATATATATATATATATATACAGAAAATATAATTGTGCTCGTAATTACGAGAGATACATCCCTTATCTCTCATTTCCTGAACAGCTCATCAACTGCCATTGAATAGGTCGAATATGCAATCTCATTGAAGCATACCAGGCGTATATCTGTAAGGGTGCTACCTGTCTCAAGGAATCTACTAACAGCCCCGGCAGCTATCACAGAAGCCCTCTCTACCGGAAAACCATACGCTCCAATGCTGATCCCCGGAAAGGCGATGCTTCTTAGGCCGTACTCCCCGGCAAGACGAAGTGAGTTCATGTATGCGCTTTCGAGCAGCATGTCTTCTCCGGCGCTGCCTCCATTCCATACAGGGCCGACTGTGTGTATCACCCATTTTGCAGGCAGCCTGTAAGCGCGGGTCATCCGCGCCTCGCCTGTGGGACAGCCATCCAGGGTCCTGCATTCCTCGAGGAGCTGCGGGCCTGCGGCCCTGTGGATTGCCCCATCGACCCCGCCACCGCCAAGGAGTGAGCTATTGGCTGCGTTCACAATTGCATCCACTTCCTGCTCCACGATATCCCCCAGAATAACATCTATCTTACACTTTTTTTGACCGTACATTCTTCAGCTCACCTTTTTTGCTTAGTTTTATGTATGGTTTTGAGAATATACTTATTATTATCGGCAAGTACTAATAAAAGTAAGCAAGAAAGAGAGCATGGACGCGATAACAAAGGAAATACTTGCACTTTTTGAGGAGATCAACGCTATTCCCCGATGCTCCGGGCATGAGGAGAACATAGCCAACTGGCTGAAAGAACAGGCCCTTTCTGCCGGTCTCGGCTTCAAGTTCGACAGCGTGAACAATGTCCTTATCAGCGTACCCGCATCACCGGGCTATGAGACCCTGCCGGCAGTAATACTTCAGGGTCATATGGACATGGTATGTGAAAAGACGCAGGCCTCCGCCCATGACTTCAGCAGGGATCCCATAAGTCACATTATCGAAGGCGACTGGCTCAGGGCAGACGGCACTACGCTCGGGGCTGACAACGGCATTGCCCTTGCCATGGCCCTGGTGCTTGCACGCCATAGGAAAATACCTCATCCACCGCTTGAGCTGCTCTTCACTGTGGATGAGGAGACCGGGCTTACGGGTGCAAACGAGCTGATGCCGGATTTTATTTCCGGGAAGATCCTGCTCAACCTTGATTCAGAAGAGGAGGGCGTATTTATTACAGGCTGTGCAGGCGGCCTGACCACTACCATCAGCCTTCCTCTTGAACGCGCACCTCTCCCGGCAAGCCACAAAGTGTACCGCCTGGCAGTCACCGGCCTTGCCGGAGGTCACTCGGGCGTGAATATCCATGAGAAGCGGGCCAATGCAAATAAACTGCTGGCAGCTGTCCTAGGCAGCCTTATGGATAACGCCAGCCTGCATATCCTGAGCATCAGCGGAGGCTCTGCACATAACGCTATCTCCCGTCATGCAGAGGCACTTGTGGGCATGCCTCTGGAGAATATTAAGCGCGCGGAGGAGATCGTTATGCGTGCAGAAGAAGAGGCCAGGAGGATTTATGCTGCACATGACACATCCCTGTCTGTCACTCTCTCAATACAGCAAGAAGATGAGGGTCTGCATGTAATCCCTCATGAGACTGCCCAAAAGATATTATCCCTGTTAAACGAACTGCCTCATGGCGTTGCCAGAATGTCCGCTGACATGCCCGGGCTTGTACAGGCATCAAGCAATCTGGCGGTTATCAGGACCGAAGGCGACCAGCTTGTTATTATCACAAGCCAGCGCAGTTCGGCCAGCTCAGAGCTGCAGGAGATAACCGGTAAGATCACATCCACAGCAAGATCCATGGGTGCCGAAGTCAGGCACGGCAGCGGTTATCCTGCGTGGCAGCCCGACCCCTTATCGCCTCTTACCAGGCGCTGCAAGGACATCTACTCCGAAATATTTGCAAAGGAGCCTGCTATCGAAGTGATACATGCGGGCCTTGAGTGTGCGGTAATCGGCTCCAAGTATCCGGGCATGGAAATGATATCCTTCGGGCCCACTATACGCAATCCTCATTCTCCGGAAGAAAGGCTTTACATTCCCTCGGTCCCGAAAGTATGGAAGTTCCTGATCGCCCTGCTAGCTTCTTTCAGATAGAAGGGCCAGGAATATATAATTTATATTTAGTATCATATAAACACTGGAAGCCAGTAATTTGGAAATCCTACACCTGTTATTATGATAAACTCCTGTCGATGGCCTGCCAATATCTATCATCATGTTTATATAGAAATGGCTCTATAATTTTTCTGTAAAGGAATTGCCCACTACGCATTGTTTATGGAGGCAAAGCATGGGGTTAGAAAGACAGCATGATCTAAACAATAATGAGGATGAGAATACCTGCTATCCTAAAAAAGCACCTCCCGGATACCTCGATGATCTTATAAACAAAATAAGGCCGAAAGATCCATCAAGTCAATTAGAAATGGCACACAGGAAAGTATTCAGCATCCTCGCAATAGTTCTGCTTGCTTCAATGATGTTCATTCTCATGGGTTATACTCTTCCGTCGGCTGATCTATCTGAAAATATCGTGAATTCTTCTTATACTGCAGTTCCTCTCAAAGCCTCCGGCGAGCATGTAGCTTTAATTAATAACGAATCTGCAGATGACCCTACGTGGAATGAGCTAATATCATTTTTGAAGGCAGATGATACAGACAGGGTAATCTATGATGAGAATAGTAGCGTAAGCCCGGACTTTGCGGAACGTCTTCATAACAATGCCGAAAAAGCAGGTATTCGTGCAGCTTTTGTAGTTGTAGACTTCTATGACAATGATGAGGTGTATGCTTTAAACGCATTTAAGACAACTGACAAAGGGCTGACATATGTAGACTGTACAGGTTCTGATGTAAAACTGCAGGAACTGGACAGTTTCGATAAAATCGCATATGTCGAAAAAGGAAAGAAATATGGTATTATCTCCATATATTATACTAATTCTCCCGAATACGAGTTCTACAAGTCAAGGAAAAACCATTTCCTGCGCAGAGGATTCTATGAGGAGAAGGGATATGTGGATAATATAAATGTTTGCTGGGAATCTACTTGAGCGGCAAGCGGAGAAATCTGGCACAGTGGTACCCTGTTGCCTGTCTCAATGCTTCTGTTCTTGAAGTATGGGTGCTCTCTTTCCTATCAGTGGATCAAATATAGTACTTAACGTAAAACCTGTAAATGACCCTGATCTCGCCGTGTTCTGTGGTTCTGATCTCAGGCAGTTTGCCGTTTGCACTGTATGTGAGGTTGTCTAGATCCTTGAAGGCGACCTCGCAGTTGATGTTCTCCGGTAGCAGTGATCTGAAACTGTCGCATTTTGCAGCAATCTCCCTGATCATCCTTCCTGTAGCGGCCGGTCCGAAGAACTTTCCACCGGCTGGTGTGTAAACCACTTCTGTGGTGAGGTTTTCCCTGTCCTCCAGCGTCATCCAGAATCCGTTGACAAGTGCGCCTTCAAGCATGTAATCCTTTATCTCGAAACTCTTGCTTATCACATTCTTCAATCAGGGACACCCTGTGGTTCTATTGATACCAATGGTTAAATCTGTTTTCATGACCGGCCCGATAAAAACTTGAAAAGTCTCCTGATATAAATAAAGTACAAAGTGCTGAAAGCGAGTCCTTCAGCACACTCCAAGAACAGTCTGCTTTAATACGCTTCAACTGGTGCCTCAGTCTCTCCTGCAGTTGCCTGGATCGGGCGGGCAACTGCCAGGCTTCCTCCCAGGTAGGCCACAGTACCGCATATCAGGCCGATGAATACGGGATGGATAAGCGGATTTCCGAATAGCTGCCAGAGCACCACAGAACCAAAGCTTGCTATCAGGCTGGCGGTGAAACCTGTAGAAGTGCCGCGGTCCCAGTAAAGTCCGAATATCAGCGGGATGAAGACGCAGCAGGCGATCACACCCATGCTTACGGACACCAGGGGTACGATCATCTGGGGTACATCGATCGCAAAGAACGCCGACACAATTATGATCACTACACCCACTATCCTTGTCATCAGGAGCACTCTGTCGTCTGAAGTGGCCGGACGCAGGTACTTCATGATATCGGAGGTCAGTGAGGTTGTTGTCACCAGCACGATGGCGCTCATGGTGGACATGGCTGCAGATATCGCCGCCAGTAGCACTATGCTGTCAAATCCGGTTGGCAGCAGCGATGTAGCCAGGAAAGGCACCAGGCCGTCCGGATTTGTCATGAAGGGTGCCAGCTGCTCAGAGCTGAACACCCCGTATGCCAGCACTCCCAGGGAGAAGATACACAGGGAGTAGATGGTGATGGATATAGGGCCATAGATGCCTGCAAAACGGACCACTCTCTTGTCTTTGGCAGAGAACAGCATGATGAGCAGGTCAGGCAGTGCCAGGAGTCCCAGGCTTATTGCAAAGGCGTTCCCGAAGGTCTTCTGCCAGGGGACTGCGGCTCCGCTCATGCTGAGTACATTCTCAGGGATAAGTTCCCATATACCCAGGCCGCCGCCATTTGAGATCAGCCCTCCGTAAAGGAACACGGCGCCCACCAGCATGATAAGCCCCTGCAGGAAGCTTATCCAGAGGATGGCCGGGAGTCCTCCTATAACATAATACAGAGCTACGATGACCACAGCTATCAGCAGTCCCTGAACGTATGTCACTCCCAGGAGACCCTGGAACAGATTGGCGCAGCCTTTGAAGATGGCAACCAGGTAGACCGTGTACATCACCAGCATGATGCCTGCAAGCAGAACCTTTCCTCTCTCAGAATTGTACCTGCGCTCCAGTAGCTGGGGTACCGTCTTGGCATCGTACTTCTGCGAGAATGTCCAAATCCTGGGTGCGATGATGAAGGCAAGGCATGCGAAGGCCACGTGGAAGAATACAGCCCAGATGATCCATGGAAGGCCTGCGATAAGCCCGAAGCCCCCTCCTCCCAGGAAAGAGGCTGCGCTGAAGTAGGCAGCCATGTAGGCTATGCCTATGACTGCGGGATGCTTCACATTACGGTCCGATATCACGAATCCTGAAAACGTCCCCTGTTTGAGCCTGAGGGAAAGCAGGATAATTCCAATGACATACAATACCAGGAGGATATGATTAAGCATGTTCGCGCCTCAGGATTAGATAGAATGTGATACCCAGCATGAGCATTATAGAGATAAGCAGATAGATATACGGAAGGGGCATCACGGATTTCTCTCCTTCTCACTGCTTTTGGATTTTGCAATGACTTCATTTCTGTGGTTATCTATCAAAATATGATCTCCTTCCGGATGAATTGTTCTGTACTTAAATGTACACAAAGTAACATTAAAGTTTAAAAACCTTTTCATTTGTCTCTGGTGGTTGCTGCTGAACACTAGATCTTAATAGTACACTGGATAAAGCATTCCTTTACAAAGGAATGCCATATCAAAAGCAGCCGTGGTTTGAAGTTAGCTCTGTTATTGAAAACTGAACATTATCTTTATGAGCTATAAGAGCAACGTCTGAAAAAACATAAATACCTGATGCCATAAATAATTCTTTATTGAATTTGGGGGTAGGTATCAATCATGATTTTTAAACAAAGCGTTATGTCACCATTACTGTTGGTGGTATTAATACTTGCAGGAGTACAAGCTGCATCTGCTACATCCGGGATGATGGACGATTTCAATCAATTCTACAATACCAATAACACAAGACTGGATACATGCTCTACCTGTCATGGTGAAGACATTGAGTCTCTGAATCCATATGGTGCTGATTATGGGGAGAACGATGGCGACTTGGAAGCCATAGAATCCCTGGACTCTGATGGGGATGGGTTCAGCAATCAGGAAGAGATAACTACTCTGACATTTCCCGGAGATGCTGAAAGCATGCCGGGAGCAGTGAATGATGAAGCACCTGAGGAACCTGTCACGGAAGAGAATGATGGCTTAATAGGGGATGAGCCAGCATCAGAAGAGCCTGTTCCAGATGCTGAGCAACAGTCCCCGGGATTTGAAGCCATACTGGGGATTGTAGGTATACTGTCGGCCATGTATCTGTTAAAGAGAAGGTAAAGTTTCTTAGTTGATGCAGGCGGATTGCATCATCCGCCGAATAATTTCTTTTTTCTTTGTTATTGTAACTCGCAACCGGCCAGAACCGGTTATTCTGTCTGATGCCTCAGATATCCCAAACTGAAACCGGGTACTTGGGATAATCAGGAGACCGAAGAGCGGGTTACAAAACATTTATATTTCATCAAATGAGTCCATAGGCCTACATTAACGTATAGATATACGCAATGCTTCATGTCCGGATGTGAATCTTCCGTACCATTTTCTGACACTATCCCCATCCAAGAGGAATGCCATTGTCCAGTAAACGTATACTAATGGGTAACGAAGCCATCGCTCTTGCTGCGATGCAGGCCGGCGTGCAGATAGCAAGCGGGTACCCCGGCACACCTTCCAGCGAGGTTATGGAGACCATAGCCTCCCATGCAAAAAAATACGGCATCTACGCCGAATGGGCCACCAATGAGAAGGTGGCGCTCGAAACAGCAGTGGGTGCCGCGTACTCGGGTGCCAGGGCCATTGTCACCATGAAGCAGGTGGGCCTGAACGTAGCTTCCGACCCTCTCATGAGCCTTTCATACATAGGAGTGAAAGGCTCTCTTGTGATACTTGTTTCCGATGACCCGGGCCCGCACTCATCCCAGACCGAACAGGATACAAGGGCATTCGGACACTTTGCAAATATACCTGTCCTTGATCCGTCGACGCCGCAGGAAGCCTATGACATGACCCTGCTGGCCTTCAGATTATCCCATGAGATGGAAACACCTGTGATACTCAGGACCACAACCCGGGTCTCACACGGATGCGCTGACGTGATAACCGGGGACATAGCGCAGGTTGCCAGGGACATAGAGGGATTTGTCAGGGATAAAAGATGGACCATCTTCCCCAAACTCACATCCCAGAGGCATCCCCTGCTGGAAGAGCTCCAGGTAAGGTTGTCGGACCGTTTTTCCGGATATTTCAGGGACAATTCGTTCAACTCAATATCAAGAGGGAACAGCAGCATTGGCATTGCTGTATCTGGTGTCTCATACCTCTACGCAAAAGAGGCCACAAGGGACTATCCTGGCACATTCTCACTGTTCAAGGTGGGAACCGTGTATCCATTCCCCGAGAAGGCGGCTCTCGAATTCCTGGAAGGCATTACCGATCTGATAGTAATAGAGGAACTGGACCCTTATCTGGAAGAACAGTTCCTCCAGCTGGCTGGCAGGCATCATCTCAATGTAAGGGTGCATGGAAAGAAGGATGGCTGCTTCCCTGTTAGCGGGGAGTACGATGTCGATGTTGTCATTGACGGTATCAACAGGGCTCTTGAAGGAAGCGATGAAGATGTGCCTGCTCTCTCTCATTCGTCGCCTGCGATCAATCCTGCAGATGTGCCTCATCTTCCTGTAAGGGCACCCACCCTGTGTGCGGGCTGCATGCACAGGACAGTCTTCTATGCATTCAAGAAAGCTGCAGGCAGGCTGAGATCAAAACAAGGGGTCGATTCAGTCTTCTCCGGTGATATAGGCTGCTATACACTTGGAAATGCCCAGCCCCTGAACATGGTCGACACATGCCTCTGCATGGGAGCCGGTATCAGCATTGCTGCGGGGCTCTCACATACACAGGAATACACCAGTGGAAAAAGGGCAAAACAGGTGGCATTTATCGGCGATTCGACCTTCTTCCATTCGGGGATAGCTGCCGTTGTCAGTGCCGTGTATAACAATGCGGACATCACCATCGCTGTTCTTGACAACCGCACAACGGCCATGACCGGACACCAGCCACACCCGGGCATCGGCATGACTGCTGTGGGTTCCCCTGCGAAGATAATCGATATCGCGGATGTTCTCAGGAGCTGCGGGGTCGGTATGGTCAGGACCGCTGAAGCGGACAGCCTTGATGAGTGCGTGGCTGCAGCCACGGAGTCCATGCAGTTTGAAGGGCCTTCAGCTATCGTTTTCAGGGGCAGATGTGTTGCTATCAGCAAGGGAGCCGGGCAGTATGTTATAGATAAGGACAAATGTACAAGATGCAGGCTCTGCATATCCCAGCTGGGTTGCCCTGCCATATTCTCGGTGTCTTCGGGCCTGCCTGTTATTCAGGATACATGCAGCGGATGCGATCTGTGTGCTCAGGTGTGCCCTTCGGGAGCTATTGCACTGAAGGAGGTCTCACAATGAAGTTCGATATTCTCATCGCAGGCGTGGGAGGCCAGGGTGTCGTGCTGGCTTCCCGCCTGCTTGCCACGGCAGCTATGGATGCAGGTTTCCATGTAGCCACAGCCGAGACCATAGGCATGGCGCAGAGGGAAGGCTCGGTAACAAGCCATGTGAGGATAGGGAATGAAGTATGCGGCTCACTTATACCTCAGGGGACAGCCGATCTTATCATAGGGCTTGAACCTGCAGAGGCAGCCAGGAACCTTCGCTATATGCGTAAAGGCGGCAGCCTGATAGTTAACGAGCATGCAATAGTGCCGTCCACTCAGGGTCCGGTCAAGTATGAGCCTGACCGGCTCATCGGATTCCTGAGGGATAACTGTCAGGATAAGTGCCAGAGTATGATATCTGCCGATTTCACCAGGCTTGCAAAGGATGCAGGCACCTACAAGGCGGCTAACGTTGCCATGATAGCTGCAGCTGCAGGTGCGGGCCTTTTACCTTTCTCGGAGGAGTACCTGTGGGGTGTGCTTGAGAAACTGATCCCCGAAAAACACAGGGATGTCAACCGCAGGGTCTTTGACAGGGCCATTGAGAGCATTCCAAAGGATGAGGACATCCGGACAAAAAAACCATCAATGGAAGGGTGTGAGACGAATGTGTGACTGTCCTGGGATTGAGAGCTCAGGCCTGGGCATATCAGCGGAAGAAACAACTGTCAGACTCCGGGAGCTCCTACGGAGGGTCATGCAGGGAAGTCCCTTCTACCAGAGAAAGTACGGGGAAGCCGGCGTTGATATCGATACAATAGAAGCCCTGGAGGACATAACCATTCTTCCTTTTACCACAAAAGAAGAACTGAGGGATGCCTATCCACTGGGATTACAGGCAGTGCCGGACGAGGAAATCGTAAGGATACATTCATCTTCGGGCACTACCGGAAGCCCTGTCATCATCCCGTATACAAGGAGGGATGTGGAAGTGTGGGCTGACATGATGATGCGTTGCTATAGGCTTGCAGGTCTTAGCAGCAGGGACAGGATACAGATCACGCCGGGATACGGGCTATGGACCGCAGGCATCGGGTTTCAGGCAGGAGCGGAACTGCTGGGTGCAATGGCCGTTCCCATGGGTCCGGGCAATACGGAAAAACAATTGCAGATGATGCTTGACCTCAAGTCCACGGCGCTTGCAAGTACTTCCTCTTATGCCCTGCTGCTTGCCGAGGAAATCACAAAAAGGGGTCTGAAAGACAAAATAAGCCTTAAGGTCGGCATCATCGGTTCCGAGCGATGGAGCCCGAAGATGAGGGCACGTATCGAGGACGAGCTGGGGATAGACACTTATGATATCTTCGGCCTGACCGAGATATATGGTCCCGGCATCGCACTGGACTGCTCGCTGCATGAGGGTCTGCATTACTGGTCCGATCATCTTTTCTTTGAGATAATCGACCCGCTTACGGGAGAGAGGCTTCCCGACGGCACCCTGGGTGAGCTGGTCATAACCACACTGACCAAGGAAGGTGCCCCGCTGATACGCTACAGGACAAGGGACCTCACACGGATACTGCCCGAGCCCTGCCAGTGTGGATGTCCTTTCCCGCGCATAGACCGCCTGCTGGGCCGCACGGACGACCGCATCAAGATCAAGGGTGTGAACATCTATCCAGGACAGATAGAGGATGTCATCCAGAGAGTGGAAGGCGTGAGCAGCGAGTACCAGATAATCCTTGAAAGGGATGCGGGCAGGGATACCATGCTCTTCAGGGTCGAGATCGAGGATGCAGAAGACCATGAGAACTGCAGGCTCAAGGCAAAGAAGCTCGATAAGGCCTTCCAGGATTTTATCGGCGTCAGCGTTGACGTGGAATGTGTGGGACTGGGCGCACTGCCCCGCAGTGAGAAGAAGAGCAGGAGAGTTGTCGATAACAGGGAAATGTGATTTCCGGCAAGGGCACGTCCTGCAGTAAAATAGCGCAGTCACCGGAGCAGATTCCTGATGGATTCCGCTCCCTAGCATCTTTTCTTTTATCCATGCCTTCAATGATTGGATAAATGCAATGTTATCCCTTCTATACGGCAGCAAAGGAATATGCCGCCTTCGGCGGGTGGTTGCGTTTGTCATGTCAATCGATGTTAGTCAATTTGCGGTTAAAACTAACAAAAAAGCAAAGGCGCAAAGACACTAATACTCAAAGTCAATGTCCCTGCACTTTAGTGTCGTTGTGTTGGTAATATATCCCGAATACAAATCCGGGATTCAGACAGGCAGTTCTTCCATGTACTCCATTTCTTCAGGCGTGCCGGTGATCGGGGCAGCTTCCATGCATTTAATATAAGGCCCAAGGATCATGTCTTTGTAGGCTCCTCCTGACGGGACTTTCGGGAACAGGATCTCCTCGCTGTCAGTGCAGATCTCCAGGAAGCAGGGTCCGCCTGCATTCAGGAATGTCTCCAGGGTGCTTTTCAGGTCTCTCCTATCTTTTATCCTTGCCGCGTAACTGAAACCAAATGACATTGCGATATCGGCAAAACGAACATCCTTTTGCCTCTGGGTTCCTGTCCGGGCTCCCCCGTAACCTGCATCCTGCAGGTTCTGGACCATGCCGTCGCTCCGGTTGTTCAGGAGGAGTATCTTGACGGGCAGTTCCAAGGCTGCAATGGTGTGCAGTTCCCCAAGGTTCATTTTAAGGCTGCCATCACCGTCGATTGCGATCACTCTTGCATCCGGGTTAGCGTAACAGACTCCGATGGCCGTGGGCAGTGAAAAGCCCATCGTTCCGAAGGAGCCTGAGCTCATGAAGGATTTTGCTTTCTGCATGGGCAGGTATTGTGCCGCCAGCATCTGGTGATTGCCGACACCCGTGCTTATCTTTGTGTTCCCGTCAATATAGCCCGCCAGAAGGGCCATGACCTCGGAGGATTGTATGTGTTCGGATCCCCGGTTGTAATCCAGGGGCCAGGACCGTTTGAGGAACCTGGCGCGTTCCTGCCATTCTTGGATATCCAGGGTGATTTCATGTTTTACGGCGTAACTGAGCAGGTCACGGACAGCCGTGGCCGCATCCCCTATGAATGTGAACTTCGGACTGCGCTCTATCTTTATCTGGTGCATCTTCTCGGGATTGATATCTATGTAGGCTATGTCAGTGCCTGTTGCAAACCCTACCTTCTCCGCAACCCTGTCATCCCAGCGGACGCCGATTGCAAAGAAAAAGTCGTTCTCCTGGATGAGCATGTTGGCATAGGGCGTGCCGAACATACCCAACATGCCAAGGTTGAGCTCGTCCCTCGCGTCAATAACCCCTTTTGCCATGAGGGTGTTGACCGAAGGGATATTGAAATGCTCATTGAACTCCAGGATAGCCCGGCTGCCTGCTTCCGAGTTGAGCCCGCCTCCAAGATAGAGCAGGGGCCGTTTCGAGTTGATTAGCAGCCGGAAGAACTCCGCGCACTGTTCTTCGCAGAGATGCCTGTCATCGCGGTAACTCTCCTCGAACAGCTTGACATTGATTCCCCGGTACTCGTGGATATTCTGCTGCTTATCCATGGGGAAATCTATGACGACAGGCCCCGGCTTACCTGATCTCGCAAGATAGTACGCATCTTTGACGATAGCCTCGACGTCATCGTCATTGGATAGCTGGATGACCTTCTTGGCAGCTTCCCCGAAAATGCCCTTGACATTGATGTGCTGGAATGAGTCGGTACCGATCTTATGCTCCGGGACCTGCCCCGCGAATACCAGAAGTGGGATGCTGTCCCCATATGCGTCCGCAACACTGGTGAGCGTATTGGTGATCGCAGGCCCGGACGTGACTATGGCTACCCCGACCTGCCCGCAGGACCGCGAATAACCGGCTGCGCTGAACGCCGCCGACTGCTCGTTGGAATTGATGATTATCTCTATACTGCTCTCCCGGAGGGCATGGAATACAGGCAGTATCGCCGCCCCCGTATAACCAAAGATGTGTCTGACCCCAAGGTCCTCCAGGCATTTAACCAGAACTTCTGCTCCGTTCATTTCCTTCATTTTCATTCTCCGTGAAAGAAACATTCCCGGCACAGGATACACTAATCAGTAATTAACCAAAAACAGCGCACTTGAGCCAGAAAAATTTCCTTTGTTCTTGCTCAAGCTGACAGTACTACCACTACTACAGACACGTTGGATACAGTGTGAGTTGTGGTAGAGTTTGACATTAGAGGGGAATTGGGGGAGGTGGTATTTAAGGATTGTTGCTTCTATCTCAGTTTCTTTCATCTCCGCCACTTTTCCCGCTGAACGCACTCAATAGGCGTTCTCGGGTAGCATTTAACAAAAGCAAGCTGTATTATCCTGGCAGCCTTATCGCCTGCGATCCTGCTTACGAGAATTTGAGATGAGCCCTTCTTCACCCGCTATATTTTTAAATTCTCACTAAAGAATATACTAATGGAGGTTTTACTTATGGTAAAAAGATACATTACAAAAATAAGTGTGCTTTCACTGGGGAAGATCATGGGTATAATCTATGCAATACTGGGCCTGATATTCGGAATTATCATGACCCTTTTCTCCTTCACGATGGGCCCCATGATGTATAGTCAGGGGACCGGGGGGATGCTGTTCGGTGCCGGAGCCATCATCGCATTACCCATATTCTACTGTGTTCTTGGCTTTCTCTCGGGCGTAATCACAGCATTGGTATTCAACGCAGTAACAGGCGTTATAGGCGGTCTGGAACTGGAAGTGGAGTAAACCGGAGCAAGCCCGCTCCCATCAACTCCTTTCCTTCCTGGGGAGTTTGAGGTCCAGTTCACTCAGGGTTCTATCCATACCTCAAGCACCCTGTTCCTGATAACATATTCCCTCACAGTGGTCAGCTTCATGTCCTTCGGGTGCTCCACCCAGCCCAGCTCATAGTCCTTCTTGTCCCTGCCGCCGCAGCAGATCTTCCTTGTGATGGTCAGGTTGATCTTCACAAGATCGATGTCTTCCTCACTGATCTCATCAGCAATGTCCTGGTATCTTTTCTGGATGTGTATCATGAAAATCCCCTGGCAGTTAAATTAATGGTCAGGTATTCCTTTTTGTCCGGAAATGTCCTCAATGCCTGCATAAGGATGAGGGTATCTCTTGTTTTCCCTTGTATGGGACTTGACACCGGGTATGCTGTTTATCTGGACGGCTTTTGCGGGACAGTAATTGATGCAGGCATAGCACATATAGCAGAGTACATCCTTCTGCCAGACCGGCTTTTTGTCTGTCATCTTTATCTTCTGCGACAGGCAGACCCTCGCGCAGATCCCGCAGCCTGTACAGGCGGAGTCCGACCAGAAGTAGTTCACGCCTCCTATATGCTCTGAAAAGGTCATACAGGAAGTAAGGAACCTTTCCAGTAGATTATTGACCGGACGGCTGAATGGCAGGTCTATAAGGTAGCCACTGTCTTCTTCTTTACTCATTTCCTTGTTCAGGATAATTTCCTGGATAGTATCCAGTTGGCCCTGAACGGAAGTTTCTATCTCCAGGAGTTCAGTCTCACCGGGAACCTTGTAATCCCTGCCCTTCACATCATTGTTATACATATTGATGATAAACTGCGAGTCAAGGCGCCTGTCCTTAGCTTTAAGCGCCCGGTCTATTCTCCTGAAATCCCTGAAAACAATGCCCAGGCGCGTTGCAATGGCAAAGACGTATTCTGCTGAGGCCGGGTTAAGTTTTCTCAGGAATTGCCGCACTGCCAGGGGAATGGTCAGGGCATGCACAGGAAACACGATCCCGATGGTCTCTGCACCAGTCTCTATGACATCTTTGTGCAGAAGGCCCACTATCGGCACCAGCCGGGAGTCAGGGAGCCTTTTCTGAAGCTCCCTTGCCACGTACAGTGAATTTCCTGTTCCTGAAAAATAGTAGATGTCCGTGCTCATGCTATTACAGCTCTGTTAGATGTTTTCATGTGCGGCATTAATTACCTGATCCGGCAAGAAGGCCGCTGTCCTGTAAATTCTTGTCTGGCAGGCTTATTTAATTTGCGGGCGCACAAAAATGAGCAGGTTGCATAAAGGATTAGCTGTCTCTCTCACATCAGCAATTTAGCCAGTACAGGTGCAAGGAACACCGTCACCAGTCCCGCGATACCGATCGCAAGCCCGCTCATGGCACCCTCGGTCTCTCCCAGTTCCACAGCCTTGGTGGTGCCAAGGGCATGGGAAGAGGTGCCGATAGCAATTCCTACTGCCACTTTGTCCTCTATCCTGAACAGCCTGCATACTACGGGACCCAGCAGGACGCCGGTCACGCCTGTGAAGACTATGGCAGCCACAGTGATCGACGGCACGCCTCCAAGCTGGCCGGAGATCTCTATCCCGATAGGCGTTGTCACGGATTTGGGAATCATGGAGACACTTACAAGTTCATCAAGACCGAACAGCCTGCACATCAGGATGATGCTGGCAATACCTGCTGCTGAGCCTATGCCTATGCCTGCAAGTATGGGCATGGCGTTCTCTCTGAGCAGGCTTATCTTCCTGTACAGTGGCACGGCCAGGATGACAGTGGCAGGCCCAAGGAAGAAAGATATGAAACTTCCTCCCCGGTTATAATCATCAAAGCTGACGTGAAAGGCCAAAAGCAGTGCAATGATCATCAGCATACTAAGCACTAACGGGTTCATCAGGGGAGAACCTGTTCTCTTATAGACGAGGCTGCCTGCATAGAATGCCAAAAGTGATATCCCTATTCCAAAAATGGGAGACTTCACGAAAACAGAGAAGAGCTCACTCACCGGCCTTCCTCCTTTTCATAAGCATCTGGACAGTCGTACCGGTCACCACTGCTATTATGAAGGTCGAAAAGACAGAAATGAACATCAGTTCGGCCCATTTGCCTTCCAGTACCGAAAAACAGCTTATCAGTCCCACGGCTGCAGGTATGAAGAAGAATGAGAGATGCTTCAGCATGAAGTTGCTTACATCTTCTATCATGGACATTTTCAGCAGGCCGGTAAGCAGCAGGATAAGCAGCAACAGCATGCCTATTATGTTCCCAGGTACTGGTATATTCAGGGACGACTGGAAGAGATCACCTAGAAAGCCGACTAGAAGGATAATGGCAAACTGGATAAGATGTTTCATCATGGGTATGCGGTCATGCCTGCCTGCTTTGGTGCGTGTGGAAACCTGGTACCATCAATGTGCACAGCCTTGAAGGCGTTTTAACTGTTGTTTGGAAGCCTTAAGGCTTTCGGTTGATCTCGTCTAAGAAACAGACTAGTGCTTGTATCAGCCGATTATCCAGTATTTGCTTCTTGGAGAGCTGATTCCCATAGATGCCCTGAGGATGCAAAAAAGAAGAACAGCTGACTCCTCTGCTATACAGAAGATATCAGGCTGGGGACCACACTGAAGTTCATCCCTGCTAATAAGGAAGCTGCCTTCACGCCACAAGAGCCATGCTTCCATGCCTCCTGATCTCATAGAGGCTCTGCCTGGAGTCACTGAAATTGAACCTCTCCATTAGTATCTGCTCATCCTTAAGCCGGCTCAGTGCATATCTGACCGTTCTTGAAGGAAGTACAGTTTCGCGGATTATGTCCTTCTGCGTCATCTGCCCGTTTGCCTCAAGCACCTTGAACACCAGTTTTGCTGATGGTGGCAGTTTTCCTATCCTGACGTGTTCTACTTCTTTTCCAGAGGCATTATCAACAAAAACGATTCCCCATTTTGTATCTCCTTGTGTATTATAAATATCATCTGGCAGAACCAAATGAAGTTCACGATTGTGAACTAAACACACTAATGTGATCGTAGTAATTAAATCTTTTGGAGCCTTGATCATTATCCGATACTGCAGACCCTTTCATTATCCAGGTAGTTTCCGGCCTCTATAGATGCGATTGCCGGACTTTCCCCGCATACCGGGCATGAAGGATTCCTGCGGACCTTGATCTCATCGAAAGACATACTTAAGGCGTCGTAGAATATGAGCCGGCCTGAAAGTGTCTCCCCCAGTCCGAGCAGGTACTTAATAACCTCTGTTGCCTGAATTACACCAATGATACCTGGGAGCACTCCGATGACCCCGGCCTCCTGGCAGCTTGGTATCATGCCTGCAGGCGGTGCGTGCTCGAAAAGGCACCTGTAACAGGGACCTTCGCCTGGAAGAATGGTGGTGACCTGGCCTTCGAACCTGAAAATACTGCCGTGCGAAAGAGGCTTCTTTGCAATCACGCATGCATCGTTCACCAGATAGCGGGTGGCAAAATTATCGGAACCGTCCACAATAATGTCATAATCCCTGATGATATCGAGGATATTATCCGGATTGATCCTTTCCGGATAGGGAACTACTTTCACATCAGGATTTAAACTCTCAACGTATCTTTTTGCAGACTCAACCTTTGGCACATTGAGGCTGCCGGCGTGTATGACCTGCCTTTGCAGGTTGCTCAGTTCCACGATATCGTCATCAACAATACCTATGGTTCCGACCCCGGCTGCGGCCAGATACTGGATGATGGGGGAGCCAAGCCCTCCCGCACCTATGCAGAGCACTCTGGAAGAGAGTAACTTCTTCTGTCCCTTCCCGCCGACTTCCTGCAGGATGATATGTCTTGAATAACGCCTTATCTGTTCTTCAGTAAATTCACCTAACATTCTTACCTTCCTGAAACCAATTATTTCCAGAGAGGTGCGATGCTTTGATAAATATCTATGGGAAGCGGCTATATTGACCTATATGAGAACAGTTGTATGCAGGACCGGCAATGTCTGAGTACCTTAAGAGGTGAATCAGATGGTGTCCGTAAGATTTTCATCGGCATTGAGCACTATAACAAAAACAAGGTCTGCAAGACTTGGTATGGGAAATACCACAGTACAGCTTCTCATTGGCAGGCTTGTCAGTGAATACGGCAGGGAGCTTGAAAGATACCTGATCCATGAAGGCCAGCTGCAAAGGTTCGTTAACGTATATGTCAACGGGGAGAACATCAGACACCTCTCGGGCCTTAACACAGAGATCAGTGACGCTGACGAGATCTCCATACTGCCTGCAATAAGTGGTGGATGAACAAGAACAGGCAGAGTACACATTACAGTTTCATCAGGAATACATAGAGTCTCCTAAAAGGTAAGATAATGACTAAATTAAGGATAGGGCACCTTTCGACCATGTATCACAGTTCTTTCCTGCTCATGGGGACCGATTGGCTTGAAAAGGCAGGTCTGGAGTCCGAGTGGAAGCTCTTCGGGGGAGGGCCCGCAATTGTCAGTGCATTTGAAAAAGGTGAGATAGACATAGGGTACATCGGTCTTCCTCCTGCAATGATAGGGATTGACAGGGGACTGCAGGTCAGATGTATTGCAGGGGGCCATGCTGAAGGGACAGTGATGATCGCGGTTCCTGGATTCCTTACACTGGATGATTGCAGTAATGATATGAGACTTTTTCTTAAACAGTTCAGGGGCCTGACCATAGCCTGTCCGCCTGCAGGTTCCATCCATGACGTGATCATCAGGAACTGCCTTAGGGAATCAGGTTATGATAACAATATCGGGGTTCTCAACTATGAATGGGCCGATCTCATTCCCGAACTGATGGCAGATGGGGAAATAAAAGTCGCAGTCGGGACGCCCTCGCTCGCCGTAGTGTCGAGGAGATGCTGCAACGCTGAGATCGTGATCCCTCCCGAAAAACTGTGGCCTGGCAACCCCAGTTACGGGATAGTTGCAGGCTGCGACATGATAGAGAACTCTCACGATGTCCTTCTGAAATTCATATCATTGCACGAAGCTGCCTGCAGGTTCATCTGCGGGAACAAAGAAGAGGCATCACGGATAGTCTCAGAGACAGTCGGGGTCATTGATGTGGACTTTGTCAGAGAGATGTACGAAGTGTCACCAAAGTATTCTGCAGGCATACCCCAAGGTTATATAGCATCAACCATGCGATTCGTGCGTGCCCTGCATGAGTCCGGCTACATTTCAGGTGAGCTCCGTCAGGAGGATATCTTTGATCTTCGTTTTGTAAAGGAACTGCAGCTTTGAATCTGCACCAACCTTTTTGCTTTTGCTTTTAATTTTTATCTTTATCAAGTTCTAGAGTACTTACTCAGAAAAACATTTAAAAAGGGATGTCTAAAAAAGGAAAAGACCTGCCATTCCAAACTGAAGGCAGGGGATACACTTCCTCTGCACCGTCTGTTAAATGCAGAGTGTCAAATGCAAAGTACCCCCCATCCCGGCAGATTCAGATATCCTGGTGATCGGAACACAGGACCACGGACACACCTGATCTCGTGACGATCTTACACAGGTTCTCAATTGCGCTGGAGTATCGATCACTGTCAGCCGTTATTCCCTTGAAGAAGGTCTCAAGCAACAGTTCGTCATCCACATAGATGCAGTGCGTACCCTGCATGGAAAGCCTGTCATACCTGGCCTGCGCCTCTTCTTTCTTGTCTCCTGGATAGCGGATAACCTTCGCCTCTGCAGATCTGCACGCCTTGTCGGGAGATACCTGATTGTATTTTGAGATCATGCCGGCCGCAGCAGTCTGGTTGGTATGGGGATCGATCACGATGAATGAACCTGTGCTCCTGTTCTCCGAATAAACATCGGCAAATAGCGGGGTCTTTAGCTCAAGCTTAACCTTTCCGATCTCATTTAAGCTCAGGAACGCCGAGGGTTTCATACTGATATCTTCAGGATCGAACTCATGAAGTACTTCTGAGAAACTCCCTTTGACCATGTTTGTGGTATGCTTGATCAGATAATCTTTCCCGACCTCCATGGGAGAACCATCCATCCACACTATGTTTGCCTCCAGGCTGCCGGCAATTCCTGTAAGGTCATCGACCCTTGCGATCATATCTCCGCGGCTGATGTCAATATCGTCTTCAAGGCAAAGGGTCACTGCCATGGGAGCAAAGGCATAATCAAGGTCTCCATCGTAGGTGACTATCCTTGAAACCTGACTTGATCTTCCGGAAGGGAGAACTCTTACCTTATCACCTTTGTGGACCACGCCTGAAGCTATCGTGCCACAATAACCTCTGAAATCATCGCCTCCCCCCCAGTTAACATACTGGACCGGGAACCTGAGGTCAGCCAGGTTACGACCACCGGAGACACTTACATTCTCCAGGTAATCAAGTAACGTGGACCCTTTGTACCAAGGCATATTGTCGCTTCGCTCAGTGACGTTATCGCCTTTGAGGGCGCTTATGGGTATGTAGTAAATGGACTCTTCTGATAGCTTGTCAGCAAAGGAGTTGAATTCACTGACAATGTCCTCGAACACTTCTTCCGAATAGTCCACGAGGTCCATTTTATTGACTGCGACTACGAAGTTCCTGATACCAAGGAGGGATGAGATGAACGAATGCCTCTTTGTCTGTGTTACGACCCCGTTCCTGGCGTCAACAAGTATCAGGGCAAGAGATGCATTTGACGCACCTGTGGCCATGTTTCTCGTATACTGCTCATGCCCGGGAGTATCGGCGATAATGAATCGCCTTTTCGGGGTCGAGAAGAACCTGTATGCGACATCGATCGTGATTCCCTGCTCCCTTTCTGACTTGAGGCCATCGGTCACCAGGGAATAATCGATCTCCTGGTTACGATGGGTCTTCGAGAATGTCCTGATCGAACTCAGCTGGTCCTCAAATATTGATTTTGAATCATATAGTAATCTCCCGATGAGGGTTGACTTGCCGTCATCCACACTTCCTGCAGTGGCAAGCCTTAGCAGGTCAATATTCTCATTCTGCCTGATCAGAGAGCCAGATCCTTTCAAAAGTATCCCTCCTTCTTCTTCTGTTCCATGGAACTATCCTGGTCGTGGTCGATGACCCTTGTTATGCGCTCGGAATGGCGGGCAACCATCATCTCCTCAATGATCTTTGGCAGCGTGTCCGCCTCTGACCTTACCGCACCTGTACAGTAATGGCACCCCAGTGTCCTGAAGCGGCACATGGTCTCTTTGACTTCTTCCTTGTGCTCATCCGTATAAACAGGGATCAGCTGGTTATTCTTCTCGATAACCGGTCTATTCTTTGCAAAGTACAGAGGGACGATCTCAATATTCTCATGGTGAATGTATGTCCATATATCGAGTTCTGTCCAGTTCGAGAGCGGAAACACCCTGATGGACTCCCCGGGATCTATCCTTGAATTGAACAGGTTCCATAATTCGGGTTTCTGGTTCTTGGGATTCCACTGCCCATGCCTGTCACGGAATGAATAGATCCTTTCCTTTGCCCTTGATTTCTCTTCATCCCTGCGGGCGCCTCCGAATGCTGCATCATAACCGCCTTCCTTCAATGCATCAAGGAGCGCCTTTGTCTTAAGCTCGGCACAGCATTTGACCGTTCCCACTGAAAGAGGATTTATTCCTCTTTTGAGGGCTTCTTCATTCCTGTGAACCCTGAGTTCAAGATTGTGCTTTGCAGTATAATGATCCCTGAACTCGTACATTTCAGGGAACTTATATCCTGTGTCGATATGCAATAGCGGGAAAGGCACTTTTTTCGGGTAGAAAGCCTTGATCGCAAGATGGACCATCACCGATGAGTCCTTGCCTACAGAATACAGCATGACAGGATTTTCAAACTCTGCAGCTACTTCCCTGATAATGTTTATACTTTCAGCTTCAAGGGTTTTCAGATTTGAGAGCCTATAAGATTCTTCTGCAATGGTCATGTTCGCTATGTGATTAATTTCTTCTATGTTCAATGACATTCTCAATTGATCCTGTGATCTGTTTGTGATCTGTTATGCAAAAGCCCCTGACTGTCAGACAGGGGGCCTGATATTTCCGGAGTGCAGTCCGCATTCCTTTTTTGTGGATTCTTCCCACCACCAGCGCCCTTCACGCTCATGCTGCCCCGGCAGCACAGGCCTGGTACATGGTTCACAGCCGATGCTTACGTAGCCCTTTGCATGGAGTTCGTTGTAAGGCACCTCTTTATCCATGATATAGTCCCACACCTGCCCGGAGGTCCAGTTTGCCAGGGGATTGAACTTCACCAGTGTACCATTACCAAATACCGGATCCATTTCCATTACAGGAATTTCTGCCCGGGTATTGGGGCTCTGGTCCCTGCGCTGTCCTGTGATCCACGCATCCCTCGTACTGAGGGAGCGCCTGAGCGGATCGACTTTGCGCGCAGCGCAGCATTCATGATGCCCGTCCCTGTAGAATGAGAACATTCCCTTCCTGAGGACCAGTTCTTCTGTTTTTTCCCTGTCAGCAAAGAATACCTCGAGGGGGATATTGTAATGCTCCCGCACAACATCGAAGAACCTGTATGTCTCAGGATGCAGGCGCCCGGTATCTATTGAGAATACACTGATGTCTTCTCTGATCCTGGTAGCCATGTCAATAAGTACAACATCCTCTGCACCGCTGAACGCAATGGTTATGCCTGTGCCAAACCTGCCCAGGGCATACTCCAGGATCTCCTGCGGAGAGCTGTTCTTATATTCCTCGGCCAATGACCCTATTTCACTTTTCAATTGCGGATCCTGTACTGTCATATCCATCTCCCGATAGTCTGCTGTCCTGTTTAACCGGAGATTGCCTTATTCCAGCACAAAAGCCTTGAATTTCTCAAGGCCCACACGCCGGATTGTATCTCCGAAACGCTCCCCTGAAGTTGCTTCTTTTTTGAAGAACTCCAGCGATCTCTCTATTATCCTGAACAGGGTATTCTCATCCACAAGCTCAACAAGCCTGATACCAAGTCTTGGATTTCTGCCTACCTTGCCGCCAACGTAGACTGTGTATCCTTCCCTTGAACTGACCCATGCTTCCTTGGGGCATATCATCTGGCATTGGCCACAGAGGATGCACTTGTCCCTTTCATAATGCAGGGTCCCGTTCTCTACTTTGATCGCATCTGCGGGGCATGCCATCTGGCAGAGGCCACAATAGGAGCACTGCTCTTCTACCCACTCGGGCTCAAGCCCTCCCATTACACCGAGGTCGTTCTCCTGTGGTTTCATGCATGACGCAGGGCATCCCGTAACTGCGAATTTGAACTTGCTAGGAAGTTCCATGGCAAAGTAATTCTCATCGATCTTCTTTGCAATGTCCTGTGCATCGATTAGCCCCCGGGGACAGATCAGGTTTCCCTGACAGGCGACCACACCACGGACCCTGGGACCGCAGGTACCCTGACGGACACCTCCCTCCTCAAGCTCGTCAAGAAGGTCCTCCGCATCCTCGAGGGAAACGTATGAGACCTCAAGTCCCTGGCGTGAAGTTATGTGGACCTCACCCCTGCCATACTTTTCAGAGGCATCCGCAAGTGTCCTGAGCTGGTCAGCATTAAGCTGTCCCCCGACAACACGGAGCCTTATTGAAAAGAGGTCTTCCTTTTGTCTCTGGCGAAGAAAACCGCCCTGTTTGATCCTGTCGTAGCTAATCGTCTTTTCATCCATTTGTCATCTCTCCGGCATATGCAGATTGTGATATATAAATAAGTAAAAGGGCAAGATTTGCCGCTTTTTTTGCGGCAATTTTAGCCCCGTTCTTCACCACTATATAGAAGGCTACCTTTCATGTGCTTCGGTTCTTGAAAAAAAGACTTACAGGCGATAGAGAAGGAGTTACTTAAAATGATTATAGCACTGGCTGCGATCGCATCTGCGATCTTCATGGGGATCAACATCGGGGGGAATAATGCAGCAGCCTCCATGGGTGCAGCATACGGTGCCAGAGCCCGTACCAAAAAACAGGCAGTAATGCTCATAGCAGTGTTTTCACTGCTTGGTGCGGTGCTGAGCGGTGAAGAGGTTATCAAAACCCTGGGTGGAGGGCTTATTCCAGGCAGCATCATTACACTTACCGCAGCAACTATTACGGTAAGCGCAGCTGGTTTTTGTCTCTTGGTAGGGAACATGCTCAAGGTTCCCATATCATCAAGCCAGTCCATGGTTGGGGCAGTTGTTGGCATTGGCCTGTTCTACGGCCTGCTGGATACCCAGCTGCTCTTACAGATAGTAGGATGGTGGGCAGTTACGCCTGTGCTTGCATTCGTACTTGCCTATCTTTCCGGAAAATATCTCCATCCCGGAATTGCCTCCTGGCTGGAAGGACATAAATCCGAGTTACAGATAAAAGGTGTTATTGCGAAACTTCTTACCGTATCCGGTTGTTATGTCGCCTTTTCGGCAGGAGCCAATAATGCGGGTAATGCAGTTGGCCCCATTGTGGGCGCGGGTTTACTGGACTCTGCAACAGGAGCTGTCTTAGGAGGCCTGACTCTTGGTCTTGGAGCGCTGTTGATTGGTGGGAGGATACTTCAGACCGTAGGTACGGAGATAACTGAGCTCTGTATGGTCCGTGCTGTTTTCGTTGAGATCATTGCAGCAGTTATTGTGCACATCGCCTCCGTTGGAGGCATACCTGTGGCACTTGGCCAGATAGTGCCTGCAGCCATCATAGGGATCGGGTGTGCCAATGAAGGCTTTATGATGGTAAAGAGTAAGACCGTAAAGCGCATTGCGATCATGTGGGTCATATCGCCAATAGCGGCTGGCCTGATAGCTTATAGTGCTATCGGGCTTGTATACTGATCTGGGAAGTGAAGGGATAGAATAACAAAAGCAGGTTATTTTAAAAATAAATAGTAAAAGTACTTCTGCCATCAAGCTTTCTGAATACGGACCTTCCAGGTGCAATCCCCTTCTTTTTCTATCCCGAGGATATTATGACCTTCATTTTTTACGCTTCCGGGAACGCTTGACACCGCAGGAGCATAATCAAAAATAACCGTAAGGATGTCTCCTTTCTCCATTCCTTCCAGCTGCAGTTTTGTTTTCACGAAAGTAAAGGGGCAGACCTCTCCCCTGAGATCCAGTTCGTTCAATCCTTCTGTCACCTTTTCTGTCATATTTGCCTGCTCTCTTTTTTATCAAAACTCTTGCCGGAGTTCATAGAACATAAGGGAGGCAAAAAATACCAGCAGTTATTGCACTTCTCCCACACGGCAAGTCTTAAGCCAGAACCCGGAATCGAACCGGGATGGAATCGCTCTGCAGGCGATTGCGTAGCCTTTCCGCCATTCTGGCAGCATGGATATCACTGACTTCCCGGATAATCTAGTCCATGCTGCTACTTAAAAATGCTTTATGCGGCAAAAGTTGCCTCTGTACTTGGTGAGGCTGCATCGTTCAGGGTTCAGCTGACTTTTCTGCATTGATGAATGTTTCCCGGATACTCTTTGCGAGCTCATCATGGCTGGTATGGATCATCATTTTCTCCCACTTTCTTTGCAGCTCCACCAGATGATCGAAAGGATCGAAAGAGGGAACAGCTTCCTTAAAGGCAACATCCATGTTCTTCAAAGCCTCAATGCCGCCGGCAATATCCCCGTTGCGGCGGTATTCGCCGGAGAGGAGCATGCTGGCGTTCTTTATTCTCTCATCAAGGTCTTCTTTAAGGAAAGCACCGGGGTATTCTCCAAAATCCTCCGCAGACAGCCGCCTCATGCCCTGTACCTTCTTCTGATGCCTCAGCTTTTCCCTTTCAAAGACAAAGCGATATATGTCCTCCCTCAGGCGCATCCACTGAGGATGGCTTTTCGCAGGTGGCAGGTGCTTGATATGAAGCTCGTTGTCCAGGAAGAAGCTAAAGCCGAACATCATGGAGTTCATTATATAATCAATATCCTCCCCCCTCCTTACATAGGGATCGAAGGGTATCTTCATGAAAAGGTTCCTGTGTATCGTCATGTTCCCGCCGAACACGAAGGGTGTTTCCTTGATACGTGGCGGTGATGCGATAACGGCTTCAAAGGCCTTGTTCATCTGTATCTGCTTGCCCCAGTAGTATGCCCAGCCGTCTTGCGGGGCAGGCACATAGAAGTTGCCATCCGGCTGCAGGTAGTAGCCTGCCAGTCCGTATATCCTCTTGCCGTCGATCTCCTGGCCTATATGCTCCCTGACCTTTCCAATGAAATCAGGATCCTCGAAAACCTCATCGTCGTCAATGAGTACAGCTGCGTCTGACCCAAGCACGTGAGGTATGAAAAGGCACATGTTACGGATATTGGAGTAACCCCTAAGACTCAGTAGCTCTCTGCATGCCTTTTTTCCATCCATGTCGAGCAGGCCGTGAACACTTTTCAGGTGTGAGGGCCCAAACACCAGAATCTCCACTCCTGCAGCCGGTGTGTTCTCCTCGACTATCCTTTTTACGATATCCTCTACCTCATTCTCTATCTCCGGCGAGGTTGGCACTGCCAGTACCACCAGCCTGAAATCCTTATCCCTCAGTATCCCGATACTCCTGATCGCCCTGCCAAGCGTGCCTTCCTGATCTGTCGGGATGGGATGGTCATAGACAGCATCCCCTTCTTTCCAGCCTGTTACACTATCCCTGCCCCAGTAGCTGGGTATCATCATTGTAAGTTCCAAATAATCCACTCCCAGTAGAAACTATTAACCCTATTTTAGTGTCAATGGGAATTATGAAGTGAACAGTATTTATATTCTCGCAGCCGATGGATGTTCAATCCTTATCGACAAGTACAGCGTCAGTGATATTCACTTTTGCAGTGTACTCATCAAGCTCGATGACTTCCATCGCCCTGACCTCGATCCTTTTATTGTACATGGGTCCGTCCAGTACGAAACTCTCGAACTCGCCGCCTTCGCCTGCTACATTGAGACCAATCTTCTGGTTAAGTCTCACAAGCCGGTCCACGTCCCTTTCTTCTATCCTGCGCCCTACCCAACTTTTATCAAGGCCGTAGGCTGCAACACTGCTGAAAATAAAATCAAATCCAATTGACAGAAGCTGGCGCATCTCCTTTTCCTGGTCGATATGCCAGAGCGGTGAGAACACCTTGAGACCAAGCTCATCGCATACCTTCTCTATTCTTTCGCGTTGATAGTTGGAATAGAGGGCGCCTGTGACAATTCCTTCTATCCCGAACTCCTTTTTTGCCCGGAGGATGGCGTTCTTCATGTCCTCCAGTTCTGTCTCTTTTTCACCCCTGGTGGTTTCCTCTATCAGCGGAATTCCCATTGCCTCCGCCTGCAGGTTCGCCAGGCTGATGTTGGGTGTGTGGAACATGTAGGAGTCCGGGTTCTGGCTCTTGATAGTGATGAGGCATTCGATGGAGTAGTTCTGCTCCTGCATTATGTGCATTGCGTAATTACTGTCCTTGCCTGAGCTGAAAAGGACTCCCAGTTTGAGATTGTGCCGGTCATAGAACTGCTTCAGGTATTCGGTCTTCGTACCGGCTCCTGCTCTCTTTGCCAGCTTGCCGATAGCCTTGTCGAACCTGCTGCCGTACTGGGCGGCCTGTTTCTTACGCAGGGACAGTTCCTCAGGCAGGCCGAGGTCCATGGCTGTTTCACGCAATATCCATTTGTTAGTGTCTGCTCTCATTTTGTAGCCAGCAGGGATCTTAAGGCAATAGTCAACGAGGCGCTTGTCCAGGTAGGGCACACGCAGCTCGATATTATTGTTCATGGAGACCACATCGTCCCTGTAGGTGTTCCTCTCGTATATCTTCAGGATATCGGCATAGCAGTCCCTGTTTATTTCAGCGGAACGCTTGTGGCGGTCATAGCCTGCCAGCAGCTCATCGGCCCCGGAGCCTGAGAACATGACCCTTATACCGTCCTCCCTGGCAGCTACGCACGCAGCGTACATGGTCAGGGCTACTCCCACCTTTGGCACATTAGTATCTTCAACAAGCGGGACAACCTGCCGGAGGTACTCTTCCACTTCTTCCAGCCCGATCCTCTTTACTTTAAGATCAAGGCCAAGTTCCTGAGCCATCCTCTGTGCATATTCCACGTCAGGCGGAAGCTGGACTTCACTCAATCCGGCAGTGTAGCATGTGAAATCAATTCCTGGCTTCTTTCCAAGCGTCTTGCAGAGATAAGCTATCACAGTGGAGTCCAGTCCGCCTGAGAATAATATGCCGAACCTCTCATCCGGGAAGCGTACGGACACCGCATTCTCCAGAAGGCTCCGGAAGTCTACCTTGATATTCTCGACCGGCTGTGTGTGCTCCGGCTGGATGGAGAAAAAGCTCCTATTGAATGTAGTAACTGTATCGTTCTGCAGGTCGTAGCCGAAAATCTCCCGTGGGTTAAGCTCCTTGATGTCGGTGCGGCCTGTCGGCACAAGCGCCTTTTTCTCGGAGGCGAAGGCAAACCCTCCGGATGTGCTGTACCAGAGAGGCTTGATTCCGAGTATGTCCCTTGCGATGTAGATCCTGTCGCCCAGCCAGTAAGCAAAAGCATAGACCCCTGTCACTTCTGCAAGCAGCTCGTCCAGCATCCTGAGCACATCCGTTTCCGGGATATCGTGATCCACGGAGGGATCAGGGCTTCCTGTATCCCTGGCCCTCTCCAGCTCACGCCATTTAAGCTCTATCAGTTTTATGAGCATGTCTGCATCGTTCTCAGCTTCTATCCCGTACTTCTCCCCGAGTTCCTTCCAGTTGTACAGCTCGCAGTTGGCAACCAGCCTTCCTCTGTACGCTATAGGCTGGCGCACGAAGTTGACCATGGAATGGAGGCGGTGGCCAAGGACGTTCAGCTCGGAGCCTTGCTGAAATTTCAGGCTTTCCGTATCAGTGGCATGCTCCAGCCATCCGGCTCCACAGATACCGATACAGTCAAGTCCCCTGTTCCTCATGGTCTCCAGGGCTCTCAGAGCCAGCTCCAGAGAGTTCTCGATATTGAAAAAGCCTGTAATCCCGCACATTTTGATTTCTTCACTGGTATGGTTTTGGATGGCTATATATGGTATTAATCATAAAAGCTTTTCATAGTACATCCCGGAAAACATATCACAGGGCTATGAGTGGATCTGCGGGAAATGGGAAAACAGGACAGATATAAAGGACAGATATCAGGATGAGACAGCAGGGTGAGGGCAGGGGGCTGAGGGACCCCCATGGTAATCTTCACAGTTCGTGCTTACGGCTTGCAGTTCAGGGCGACCCTTTCCTCGGGTGTGAGGGATATATAGAATCTCAGGATATCATCCGGGTCCATGTCCGAGCCAAAATTGAAGCCACGCTTCTCCCCTGCCTTGAGGAACCTGTCTTCCTTTTCATGTTTCTTGTAAATGAGCCTGTTGACCTCATCATTACTTAATGTGGACATGTCAACTTTCTTGAGGAGACCTATTCTCAGGAAGTTGTTCTCCATGCGCTCGTAAAGGCTTTCCGTCTTTTCCTTCTTTTTGTCCGGTTCAAACAGGTAAAGATCTTTCCCGCTTGCATCTTTGCATGCAAGGGTGATCTTCTTCAGAACGAGTTTTCCATTCTCAGATACTATTATCTTGCGTTCGGTCTTCATTTATTATTGCCTCTGCCCGGATTTATGGTTATTCCGATACGACCCCAGAGATCAGGAAAGAACGGGTCCTGTTTCTGCAGTATAATTGCTGGTTTGACAATCAAGTATATAATTATATCTATGTTTTAATGTATAATCACCATCATTATGATGAGTTATAATTCTTAACCGGACCGGGTTTAGGCAGATTAATAAATACTAATACATAGAATAGAAAATCAAACATCAGGATGGAAGCACATGTTGGGAGCACTAAAGGATAATATAAGGAACTGGTTCCTGCCACTGGCAAGGAACATCCCTCTTTCACCAAACACCTTAACTCTTATAGGGTTGGCAGTCAGCGTAATTGCTGCGATTGAGTTTGCCAGGGGTTTTCTTATCCTTGGGGCTTTTACAATCCTTCTGAGTGGCATCTTTGATGTTTTCGATGGTGCGGTTGCCAGGGCTAATGGTTTGTGCACCGCGTTCGGGGCAGTTCTTGACTCCGTCTGTGACAGGTACGCTGACGCCCTTATATACGTAGGGATTATCTATGGCCTCATATCCGGCAGCATAGTTCAGGTGGACTTCCTTTCCATTCCCATGTGGCTGTGGACGGTAATTGCGATAATAGGCTCCTACCTGGTAAGTTACACACGTTCCAGGGCGGAGGCTGCCGGTGCAAGGGAGATGGATGTCGGGATAGCCGAGAGACCGGAGAGGCTGATAGTACTTGTCGCAGGTGCCCTAACAGGCATGCTTGGACTTGCCATTATTATTATAGTGGTACTTACCCACATCACTGTCATACAGCGTCTGTTGCATGCAAAGAGGGCACTTGCATAAGGCATAGGAACATGTTCCCGGGGCAAAGATTATAATATCAAGTGCTGTATTAAAGCCTCATATCCATATCATTCATATTCAAAAGAGAGCTGAGGATAGAAGATGCAGTATCAAGCTGAAGTAATAATCGAACTTAAGGCCGGTATGCTCGATCCGGAAGGCACGACCGTTAAAAGGGCGCTTGAGCACCTTGGTTATGAGACCGACAGTGTCAGGACCGCAAAGAAATTCACTATCGTCCTGCAGGCAGCAGATATACACAGCGCCAGGGAGAACGTGGAAGAGATGTGCGAGAAGCTGATAGCGAACCCGATCATCCATAATTATTCCATATCCCTGAGGGAAATAGAATGAGCATTGCCGTTGTCCAGTTTGGCGGAAGCAACTGTGACCTTGATATCCTGCACGTCCTGAAGGATGTTCTGGGTGCTGATGCCGAACTCGTCTGGTATAAGGAAGAGAACCTTGACCGCTTCGATGGTATAGTGATACCTGGCGGTTTCTCTTATGGTGACTATCTCCGGGCCGGCGCAATAGCTGCACGTACACCTATAATGAATTCCGTGAAGAAACAGGCTGATGCAGGTAAGCCTGTGATCGGTATCTGCAACGGCTTCCAGGTGCTTACCGAATCGGGCCTGCTCGAAGGTGCGCTGACCACCAACAACTATCCGAAGTTCAGGTGCGAACCCACATACCTGCGGGTCGAGACCACCGATACTCCCTTCACCTCCATGTTCAGGAAAGGAGATATCCTCAGCATCCCCATAGCCCACATGGAAGGCAACTACTATGCAGACGAGCCAACCCTCGCTTCACTGGAGAGGAACGGCCAGGTCGTCTTCAGGTATGTTGACAGGAATGGCAATGCCACCGATGAGGCAAACCCCAATGGTTCCAGAGAGAATATCGCAGGCATAGTCAGCAAAAGGAAGAATGTGCTTGGAATGATGCCGCACCCTGAGCGTGCATCCGAGGAAGTGCTGGGTTCATCCGACGGCTTAAAAGTGTTCAGGTCAATGCTGGAGTATATCTCCAGCCGTTGAACCATTCTTTTTTCAAGTTTTTTCCCAGTAGCAATACCACTCTCAGGTAATCCTGTACTCGTTCACTTTTTCATTCTCGGGTCTTTCGGGAAACTTATCAGCGGGAATTCACTGATTTTTAGTAACAATGTTTCCTAAAACTTTTATTTAACTTACATCCTTATTTCACTTGAGTGGTGGTATCATAGTCAAAATTAACTTTGTTGCTTTAATGATAATTGTATTGTTTCTATGCATAGGTGTCGTGAGTGCCTCTGAGATTGCTTCAGCTCCGGTAGCTTCCTTTGACTCGGATGTTGTAAGCGGAAAAGTTCCTCTTGAGGTCAGGTTTACAGATGATTCAAGCGGGGAGCCTGCATCATGGCTGTGGGACTTTGGTGATGGCAGTACATCCAACCTTCAGGATCCTGCACATACTTATACTGCAGCAGGCACTTATACTGTGAGTCTGACGGTCGGCAATGCGAACGGATCACATTCCCTTACAAGGACCGCTTATATCTCGGCAGATACACGCCCTGTAGTTGCAATAGACTATATCAGGCCGAACCCTGCGATAAGGGGTGAGATTGTTAGCTTAGTTGGCCTATATGTTTACAATCACACTGCTATCCCATCAAAGAAAGGCCATGAATGGTACTCCGATATAGATGGTTTACAATGCACAGGAAGGACCCTATATACCGGGGGCTTATCTGTAGGCAATCATAAGATGAGCTTCAGGGCCGTGGACAGTGAGGGCCAGTGGTCGGACAGGGTTTATGGCTATCTGGTCATTCTGGAGAATAGTCTTCCGATAGCTACTATTGATTCTATCACTCCGAATCATGCGAGAACTGGTCAGAACATCGTATTCAGCGGAACAGGTATCGATCCAGATGGAAAGAACGTTAGTTACCAGTGGTGGTCCAGCATTGATAACATGCTGAGCAACCAGTCAAGCTTTTCCAGATCTAACCTTTCCGTGGGAACCCACACTATAGAATTCAGAGTAAAGGACCATATGTCATGGTCTAAGGCAGTCGCGACTGTAGTAGTAGAAGGTAATACTGCATACATGAAAGTAAGTTCCGCAAAAGCCATAAGTGTCAACAAGCCGGTAAATATAAAAGTCGATATAAGCGGCATAGATTATGCATCATCCCGGTTTTCAGTAACCGATGGAACTGGTGCTGCAGTTTTCGAAAGGAACATCACTGATGATCTTGTCTCGGGAGTTTATGCGTTTGACTGGTATACGACAGACCAGGATGGAGAGCTCCTTCCAAGTGGAACATATAAGCTGAATCTGCTTACTAAGACTGTCTCCGGTGACTCGATATCTGAGGAAATAGGTGTGACCGTTGACAATACGGCCCCCTCCATTCTTATAAGCGATGTCTCAGGAATCTCAGGTAGTGAGAAGCTTGTGTATGCCAACTCCGGCCTGTTGGTGAAGGTCTCCGAATCCGGTACATCAGGGGATGTGGCAACTGTCAGCGTTGAACTGCTTTCCGGCTCCGGGATCGTGAAAACTGCCACTGCATACCTGGAAGATGGTTCGTGGCTTGCGGAATTCGATCTCTCAAAGGTTGCGGAAGGGAACTATACTCTCAGAGCAGTTGCAAAGGACACTGCAAAGAACAGCAATTCAATTGAATCAGACCATATTGTAAGTGTGGACCGCACGGCTCCAGTTATCTTTAGTTTCACGCCTGCCGACGGTCATGCTTTCGCAGAAGATACAGCATATGCGGATATCCGCTTCAACTACTCTGATGCGCGAACAGGCATTAACGGAAGCTCCATAGTTCTCATGTTTGACGGCGTGGATGTTACAGACAGTTCCAATGCAACTATAACAGATTCATACGCTTCGTACAATGCCACAGGACTTACCAAGGGTGTACATTCCGCTTCAGTGTATGTTGAGGACAATACAGGTAACCTGCAGATATTCACTACCAGGTTCTGGATCGGCCCGAAACCCGCCCAGGCTCCTACCTCCACCGGCAGAAGCAGTGGAAGCAGCGGTGGAGGCGGTGGTACCACCGGCGAGAAGTACGAGAACGTTGCGGTAAAGGAAGTGCAGGGTATCTTTGTCAATGCAGGTTCCCGTGTCAGTTACGAGTTCAGCAAGGATGGTAATGCAATTACATCCGTCCGGTTCGATGCTTTGAAGAATTCCGGGAAGGTACAGGCCATTGTTGAAACACTCAAAGGCAGGTCATCTTTTGCAAAGGCCGATGCACCGGGAAATGTCTACCAGCAAATGAACATCTGGGTTGGCAGTACCGGTTTTGTGAATCCGGAAAATGTTGAGAACCTTTTTATAGGATTCAAAGTGGAGAAGTCATGGCTCGAGGATAATGACGCTGATGCTGCTTCAGTGAAGCTCTACAGGTATGCTGACAGTTCGTGGAATGCGCTTTCTACGTCCTTTGCCGGAGAAGATGACACGTACATCTACTTTGAAAGCCGGACACCAGGCTTCTCACCGTTTGCAATAGTCTCTGAAAGCACATCCACAGAAGCAACTGATGCCTTACTGAGGTCCGCTGACGATGCAGGTACAGATGTTGTTACGGACGATGAGGCCGGGACTGGCTCGGCAGACACGGCCATCTCAGGCAGTATCCTGGTGCTGGCAGCCATCTGTGTAGTGATAGCAGTTGCATATGTACTTTACAGGAAACGGAGCTAAAGCTTCGTTACCTCATTTTTATCCGATCTGTGATCGGGATTGATTGTACAGCGCTGATACAGGCACGAAATATGTTTAAGTATAGTCATCCTATGATAAGTATAAAATGTCTTATACATTTGAGATCGCTATTGTCCTCACTTTGATCTTACTCAATGGCATATTTGCTATGTCCGAGTTTGCCCTTGTCTCGTCCAGGAAAGCCCGCCTGAAACAACTCGCCGAAGAAGGGAGTCCGGGAGCAGAAGCTGCATTGGCCCTCTCTAATGAATTAACACCGTTCCTTTCAACGATCCAGATAGGGATCACTCTGATAGGTATTCTTGCCGGTGCATATGGGGGAGCTACTATAGCACAAGGGCTTGCAGGTTACCTAAGCGAGTTCTCCGCCCTGGCTAGATATAGTGATGCACTCAGTATCGTAATCGTGGTAGTCACGATCACTTACCTGACCCTGGTAGTTGGCGAACTCGTCCCAAAAAGGGTCGCACTGAGCAAAGCTGAAACTATTGCCACTAAGGTCTCAAGACCTATGATGTTCCTCTCTTCCATAGCAAGGCCTTTCGTTGTCATTCTAAGTGTTTCGACCGAGGCCGTACTTCGATTACTGAGGATCCATCAGACCAGCGAGCCGCCGGTAACAGAGGAGGAGATCAAGTCCATGCTTGAGGAAGGGACAGAGGCCGGTGTGTTCGAGATGGCGGAACTGAGCATGATCGAAGGTGTTCTTGAGATAGGTGATCTTCGCGTAGAATCACTGATGACCCATCATACTGATATTATTGCTCTGGACCTGGACGACAGTATTGATGAGAATCTGCAGAAAATGGTCCGCAGTGGCAGGTCTTATTTCCCTGCATATTATAAGGATCTTGACAACATCGTCGGGATAGTGTCCGTAAAACAGGTCCTGGCAGAGATCGTGGAGTCCGGCACTTTCGATATAAGGGCGGATCTGGCAAAACCGCTCTTTGTACCTGAGGCTCTTCCTGTCCTGAAGCTCCTGGAGCTGTTCAAGGAGCTCGGGGTCCATATTGCTCTGGTCACTGGTGAATATGGAAGTGTTGAGGGGTTGATCACACTTCATGATATTCTTGAAGCTATAGTAGGTGATGTCCGATCCCTGGGCGAGCCTGCAGAAACGCCTGTGGTCCTTAGAGAGGACGGATCCTGGCTTATCGACGGGGACACGCCTCTCGAAAAGGTAAAGGATGTCCTGTCCGTAGACTCTTTTCCACAGGAGGAGCAGGAATACTATAGGACCATTGCAGGGTTCATAATATTCGTCTTACAACGCATACCGAAAACAGGAGACCATATAGAGTTCAAAGGAATGCGCTATGAGGTCGTAGATATGGATGGCAATAAAGTGGACAAGGTGCTGGTGATGAAAGTTCCACAATCCCCGTGAGCTTTTCAGGAGCGGGGGATGTCACTGTCATTTCTTTGATTGCCTTGTGGCCTGATCACATTCTCTGCAGTCTTCCAGGAATGCCTCACAATGTCAGGCAGCTCCCCATGCTCTTTGAACCAGCCCTGCAGGAACTGCTTGGTTTTGGGGTCCGAGGGATAGCCGCTCCCAAAGTCAATACCTATTTCTTTCCTGAGCTCCTCGATCAGGCTGTCCCTGCGTACCTTTGCAACAATGGAGGCTGCAGAAACGATCGGGTATATGGCATCAGCCTGGTGTTTTGATATAACGGACAGATGGCCCGCCTTTTCAGGATGTTTTTTCTCATACTCGATCAACAGCCTTTTACCGAACCTGTCAGCATTAACGTCGGCAGCATCCACATAGGCCTGGTCGGGATGCAGTTCCTCAAGGACCATGGAAAAGGCGCGTACCATAATCTCGTTCATGCTCATGACCTTGCGCAGCTCATCGATCTGCATTGGAGTTATCTCAAGAACAAATATCCTGTGGGCATATTTTTCGATCTGGAGGGCAAGCATCTCCCTTTTTTTAGGGGTCAGCTTTTTTGAGTCAGCCACGCCCAGGTTCCTCAGGGTGTTTATCCTTTCCTCCTCCACAAGCACTCCGCCAACACACATGGGACCTATAACAGGTCCCTTTCCAGCCTCATCTATTCCAGCGATCATCATTATACTCTATCCGTTCATCTGTCTGCAGCAATCTACATTAATTTGCCTGTCAGATGAAGAGAGTGAATACAACATACCCTATTATGATCATGATGGTCGAGTGCTTAAGGCCCGCCATGATGTTGCCTTCACCCATGGCTCCTGCCATCAGGCCGGAACTCAGTCCCTGGATGATAGCTGCATGCTTGAAGAGCTGTGTGTAAGCATCCAGGTCGAAGTTGCTGAGGAATCCGCTCTGTCCGCCCGATGCTGCCATTTGTTTCCCGGCTGCTGCCATTTCTGTCAGGAATGTTGTCGAAATGACATATATCACACCCACGAACACAAGGAAGGATATGTAGATAATGACTATGTAGATCATCATGCTCATGGTACGCTCCCTCCTCATCCCCTGTTCTGAGGCCGCATCCCTTGCAGCAACAATGAGCACTTCTCCCACATCGCCGCTTGACTCGTTCGCCTTGGTTATAAGGGACAGCGAGCGCGTGACGACCTGCGTCCTGAGCCTGTTGGCAAACCTTATAAGTGAGTCATTGACCTCGACACCCCATAGTACATCATGCCATATCTTCTTGACCTCACGGCTGAGAGCATCAGTTTCGGATCTGGCCATCAGTTTTATTGAATCCCTGAGTGTCATGCCTGTTTCGTTGGTACTTGCCAGTTTCTTCAGGAAATCCGGAAAATTACTCTCCATTTTCTTCTTCTTCATGTTCTTGATCTCAAAGAAGATCGAGAGGGGTATTATTACCAGCAGTATGGCAAATACAAGCTTGTCGTCGATGAAATCAACCAGCAGAGAAGGCGTTCTCAGGCTGTTGATATTCATCGTCAGAGGAATACCCACCAGAAGAAGCGCCAGCGGGACCGTGACCGCCAGTGTTGCAAGCGGGTTGCGGAACATCGGCTCAAGGGGTTTCTTTATGATCCTCTTAAGCGCAAGTGATTTCTTCGATTTTATGAACGATTCGAAATAGCTCCTTTCCCTGACCTTCTCCCCGGTCTCTCCTACAGGTTCTCCATTCTCATCGTACACCGGAAGCAGGTATGCCGGTACCTGGGGTATGCCATGGTCGAGCACCATACGCGTGTTGAGCAGTTTCGGCTCGCCCATCTCCGTAGGCGTGATGATGCTGATCATTATAACGAACATCAGGGAGCCCACTGGCAATACGGCATAGATGATCGCATATACCATTGTACTTGTCCCTGAGCCCATCACGGCCATCATGACTCCCATGATGATAATGAAGAGAGGGCCTGCGACAAAGGCCGTCACATATGATTCTGCAAGCAGGGCCAGGGTATCCAGGAATCCTTTCTGGTCCACTTCTGATTTTATAAGATACTGCTCTGACTTGTCACGGAAATAGTTGGGTATGTTGCCTCCACTGTCTATCACAGTAAGCAGGTTGTATATGAGATCCTGGAACCTCTCCGAAGGAGTTGTTTCCGAAGCGTTCGTAAGAGCTGTCCTCAGGTCGTGGCCGAAGTAATCCATATCCCTTACGATAGCATCTATCTCCTTGGATGCCTCTCCATAAGTGTCCTCGGATCTTGCAAGGGCTCTGAACACATCTATGATGTTCATGCCTCCCTTGCTCAGAGCATACATGAATGTCACTGCGTAAGGCAGTTGCATGTCTATCTTTGATTTGCGCTCTCCTGCCTGGAACCCGGGGTAGAGCATGAATATATTGTAGACCAGTCCTCCCAGGCCCACAATGAAAACGATAGTAATGAAAAAAGCTATGAATATCTCCTTGTAGGAAAGGAGGAAAGCCACACTTGGACTGAAAGTAAGGTTTGTGAGCTGGTCCGGAAGGCCGACCAGCTCGATTATAATATAGGTGAGCAAAAGTCCCAGGAAAGCCCCGAATATCCCTGCAAGTATGGAGTAGAATATGGCATTCGAGATGTACATCTCGTGGGAAACGGGTATGCGTGCCTGGTTAAGCTGCTTTTGCAGGTTCACGTAATTCTGCTTCCGGGCTTTGATCTGTGTCCCGAGCAGAACAAAAGGTACTTTCTTAAGAACCTTCAAATAGACCTCAGCCCTCTGTATATGGGGCGCAAGGTCCATTTTGTTCTTTCTTTTCTTAGCTTTTGCAGCTTTTGCTTTTTTATCCTCGTCTGCAGGAACTCCAGCTGCGCTCTCAACAGGTTCCTGCTCAGTTTCATCCATCTGCAGCATGGCGGTTTCAGGGTTAGTCTCTTTTTCAGTCAATCTTTCACCCCTGACTAGGTAATCTGAAGTTTCTGCAGGACTCTTTCAGGCCTTGACTGGTAAGCATTGATGATACCTGATATCTCATTAAAGTCATTGATATTGTTATTGACCATGTACTCCAGTATCTTCTGGCGATAATAGAGTTCCTCTTCGACCTTGGCCTGTCCCCAGCCGCGGCGCATCTTGATATCAAAGAGTGCCTTTGACTCACCGGTCCTGATAAAGACATCGTTCTCGGAATCCCATACAAATATATCATTTGTTCTGATGTTCCTTGTATTGGGGTCTATATCGATGATCTCAACAAGCTTGATGTTCCTTCTCACACGTTTTCCCTTGGTGTATGTCTGGGACTGGATGCTCATGATATCCAGCGCCTGGATCATTGACCTTGGCACGCTGATGGGCGGGTTTTCCAGTCTGTGGATGGCAGAAGCAACAGAGTCTGCGTGCATTGTGGAAAAGGTGGTGTGTCCTGTGGACATTGCCTGGAAAAGTGTCAGTGCTTCCTTGCCTCTTACCTCACCCACAAGCAGGTATTCAGGGCGTTGACGCAGTGCTGCCTTGAGCAGGTCATACATATCCACGGCTCCTCTCTCGTCAGCAGTGAACGAATCCCTGGTCATGCTGGGTATCCAGTTGGGGTGAGGCAGTTTAAGTTCCCTTGTATCTTCAAGGGTGATGACCTTCGCTTTCTCAGGGATGAAAAGAGAGACCGCGTTAAGTGATGAAGTCTTACCTGAAGCAGTGCCTCCTGCATAGATAAGGCTCTTATTGTTCTCAATGCAGAGCCACAGGTAAGCCATGGCCTCGGCGGAGAAGGTCCCCCACTTAATAAGGTCCACAGGTGTGATCGGGGTCTCGCTGAACTTACGAATAGTGAAAGTACTTCCGTGTGCAGTGACACATGTTCCCAGTGTCATCTGTATCCTTGACCCGTCGGGCATGGTGGCATCAACGATGGGCTCGGCCACGGATATGTGCTTGCCGCTCCTCTGTGCCATCTGGATAATGAAAGAGTTGAGCTCGTCCTCGTGGTATACTATGTTGGTCGGGATGTTCTGGTATTTCCGGTGGTAAAGGAATATCGGGACATCGTGGCCATTACCGGAAACGTCCTCGATGGAGGTGTCGCACATGAGTGCATCGATCTTACCGAAACGGATGAAGTCCCTTTTGATATAGTAGGATATCTTGGCAAGCATCGGGGATGTGATCTCAAGGGTGTAGTCCTGTATGATGGACCAGATCTTGGTGTCCAGGACAGCTTCCTTGTCACATGCATCCTCGTCGATATCTTCCACCAGAAGCACGTCTCGCAGCCTGTCCCTTATCTCTTCCAGGAACACTTTCTCAAAATCAGTTAATTCCGGTTCCACCACATAGTAAAGGTGATGATTTATCTCTTCGTTATAGAGAATGACTATGAAAGTGTAAGGTTCGTTGACCCAGTAGCGTTCTATTTCCTCGTACCCTTCGACTTCCCTGAACTCAGAAATGGGACCGTGCAGCTGGGGGTCATAGGGCTCGATCTCGACCTCTATCTTTTTGAAGAGGCTCTTGATCTTAGCGACGAATCCTAGTTTTTCTTCCTCTATAGTTTCCTCTGCTATCTTCTCTATTGCCGCTTCGGCATCTGCAGGAACCTTTTCCTCTTCCAGGGGCACAAGCTTCTCTTCCCTGGCTTTCTCCTCGAGTATGCTCTTGACCTTGAATTGAGCCTCGTCATCCTTCTCGGGAGGGGCATCTTCCTTTATTTTTTTCTCAGGGAAACTTCTTTTTGCCGGACCGAACCCTGCTGATCTGGGCAAGAGGATATTGAGCTCTTCACTTTCAGGCGCAAGCTCCTTTTTCTTTGCCTCGTTGCTTTTCCCTGAACCGGGAGCAAGAATTCCTGTGTCATCAGGTGTCTTACCGGCTTCTGACGAGGATGATCCTTTCAGTATAAGAGAATTGAATTCTTCCTCAAGTTTCTGCTCAGACTTTTTGATCTGTGCCAGCTTTTCCAGAAGATTTGAAGCATCCAGGGAGTCTTCACTCTCTTCATTTTCCTGTTTTTCAGTGTCGTCTACCGGCAAGTCTATGGTTTCTTCAGATGCTAATGAAGTATCGTCAGATACTGTATCGTTTACCGCTTCATTTTCAGCCTTGGCTTTTTCAAGCTCTGTTTTTTGCAGGGTTTCATTTTGAGCATCAGCCATGAGTGTCACCTGATAAAATGATATGAATTACGCATGTTAGATATATTATACTTTTATTATAATTACAATAGTTATTAAAGGTATTGTATCCTTGAATACCTTCAACGGTGCAATAATAAACTTACAGCTGGGCGGAAGGCTCCTGTCTCACTGTCTTCTGATATAGGCATGTACATGCTTAAAATCCAAATGGACATAAAAAGTTACTATTGCAGGACAGTCGGCTGTCTTTTTATTGAATGATGTACAAAACAATTTTATATACTGGACTTTATGTACATGGATGTTCTGCCGTCCATTCGTAGCTGCATTCCCGACTGAAATAAAAAGCATTGTTCCCTTAAATCAAAAACATTAAATCTAAAGGTTGATATGTTCAGGTAGAATAGTGACACGGGACAGAGAGGATATCCTGCATGCCAATAATAACCCTACCATATAATGATCTTGAAGAGCTTACAGGGACTGACAGGGACACGATAATCAAGCGTGTGCCCATGATCGGTGCTGATATAGAGCGCATTGAAGAGGAGTCCATCGATATTGAGTTCTTCCCTGACCGCCCTGATCTCTATAGTGTAGAGGGCGTAGCACATGCCATGCGAGGCTTCCTTGACATTGAGCCCGGCCTGCGTGATTATGAGGTCAGGCCCTATCAGGTGGAGATAAGCATGGATGCCCGGATAGAGGATATACGCCCCGTCTTTGCCTGCGCTGTTGTAAGGGGCCTCAGTTTCACTTCCACCTCCATCAAATCCCTGATGGACCTGCAGGAAGCCCTTCACTGGGGTCTTGGCCGTGACAGGAAAAAGGTGTCCATCGGTGTGCACGATCTCTCAAAGGTAAAGGCTCCCTTCAGATACATTGCCGCAGACCCTGAATTCAGGTTCGTACCCCTGGACTTTACAGAACCCATGTCCATGAGGGAAATACTCGGGAAACATCCAAAGGGTGTGCGTTTTGCAGGCATACTGGATGGCCTTGACAGGTACCCGCTCATACTGGATGCCAACAACAATGTCCTTTCATTCCCGCCGATAATCAACGGTACTCTGACCATGGTCAACGAGAACACCACTGACCTGCTGATCGATGTCACAGGCCTGAGCTCAGAAGTCTATACGGCCCTCAACATAGTGGCAGCAGCGCTTGCAGAACGTGGCGGCCAGCTTGAGTATGTGAAGGTGGTCAAGGCTGACGGCACCGAACACATACCTCTTGATCTTTCCCCTCGCGTAAAGATCCTGAGGAAGGAAGAAGTGGATGCTCTCGTGGGTCTTGATCTTCCGGTAAGTGAGATCATGAGGCAGCTCAACAGAATGGGATTCGGTGCACAGGAATTACACGAGGGTGTTATCGAAGTGATGATACCTGCATACCGCGCGGATATCCTTGACAATTCAGATATAATTGAAGATATTGCCGTGGGGTACGGTTTCAATAATATCCCCGCGATATTCCCGATGAATGCCACAGTGGGCAAGTCTCATCCCGTATCTGAGATCAGCTCATCTGTCAGGGAGATCATGATAGGTCTTGGCTATTCCCAGGTGATGCCCTTCACCCTGACCAGCGAGAAGATCAACTTTGACTGGATGTGTCGTGAAAGAACCGATGATGTCACATGCGTGCTGCATCCCATAAGCGAGGACCAGACCATGGTCAGGACAACGATACTGCCTAACCTGATGGAGATACTCTCCATGAACCAGCACAGGGAGTTACCCCAGAAGATATTCGAGGTGGGCGATGTCGTTATCAATAACAAGAACGGCCTACACCTTGCTGCAGTATCCATCCACTCACAGGCCAATTTCACCGAGATAAGGGAGATAGTGGACGCTTTCATGCGCGAGCGTGTCACCGGCTATGAGGTTGCGGAATCAGATGACCCTGCATTCATGGAAGGCAGGAGGGCAGACATCCTTGTGAACGGCAGGAAGGTCGGCGTCATGGGAGAACTTTATCCGCAGGTCATAGTTAACTTCGGCCTGGGCCAGCCTGTAGTGGGATTTGAGATCGATCTGAACGAAGAGTGATCATCCTTCCAGAAGCATACGGAATATAAAAAAGCGGGCCCGCCGCGATTCGAACACGGGTCAATGGGTGTCTTCGTGGCAAACAAAGCCTCGTCGAAGCCCATTAGGATATCCTGGCTACCCTACGAGCCCACAGGGAAGTACTGATTGATACCTACTGTATTAAAGGTTTCTATCAACACTGTTCTATTAAAGCAGTCCTGTCAGGATCCTTGCTGCCATGATCAACAGCAGGACTCCTAATATCTTTCTAAGGGTATCTGCCTTGACCCTGCTATACATAAGTCTTGAGCCTACCTGTGCCCCAAGGAAAGATGCCACTATTATGTAGAGCACCAGTGTTATGTCAGGCTCCCATGTCCATACATGTGCCAGAAAAGCAGACAGGGATGCAAAGACCACAACGAATCCGGAGGTTGCAGCGGCGCATTTGATACCGTATCCCATGATAATGAGCATAGGGACCACGAAAGAGCCACCGCCCACACCCAGGAGACCGGAGAGAATGCCTATGATAAGCCCTCCGCCTGTTACCAGAAACTTTTTCTTTTTCCCTGAGATCTCTTTACCCTTATAGTATTTCTCAAAACGGGCAAAAAGCATCTCTGCTCCGATAAAGATCATCTGGATACTGAAAAGGAAGAGCAGCACATCCACCGGAGTAAGTCTTGCAAGATATCCTCCTATCTGTGTGCCTATGGCAGCGAACAGTATCAGGGGCACTGCCGCCTGCAGATCCACCATTTTCTTCCGCAGATAGAGTGTGGCTGCAGAGCCTGAAGTCACAATGTTGAGCAGCAGGGCTGTGGTGATCGCATTAAGCAGCTCCATGCCTGTCCCGTAGAAGAAAGGCACGTAAAATATAGCTCCTCCTATCCCGAGCATGGAGAACAGGACTGATGTGATAAACACCGTGATAATAAGGAATATGTTCTCCATCAGTAGGCTCCTTTTTGCAATGATGACTTTTTAGTCTGTCCGCTTATCACTTCACGTACTTGTATTTAAAGAGGCTGATAGCCTGTTTTGTACCAATCACTGCAATGATATCATCTTTTAATATGACAGTTGACGGGAGTATATCTGTGATAATATTACCCTGCCTCTCAATCCCTATAAGTGTGCATCCAAAACGCTCTCTCAATCCGATCTCTGCCACGGGCCTATCAACGATGTCATGCTCGCTGCCGATAGTGTGCTTTTCGATCTCAATGCCTTCATAAAGCATGATATCCTCATCTATTTTCCGGCAGGACATCTCGATGCAGCGTGAGGTCATTCTTGCAAGCATCTGTCCTGCCACAATGGAAAGGGCAGCTACATAGTCAGCTCCGGCCTTATAGATCTTGTCAATGGATTTGTATGAGTTTGCACGCGCAAGGATGGTCGATTCGGGGTTAAGTCCCCTTGCAATGAGCGTTGCAAATATCACGTCCGTGTCGTTATTCAAAGCGATGATGACGGTTGAGGCAGTTTCAATGCCTGCTTTTTTAAGTGCGTCCTCGTCCGTGGCGTTGCCAACAAGATGCTCATAATCAGCATCTTCAAAAGCCCAGGGATCAGAATCGATGACAATGAACTCCAGGCCTGAATATTTCAGCGTCTGGGCGGCATGCTTCCCTACATCTCCGCATCCGAGTACTATTATGTGCCCATCTTCTGCTTTCATAAGGATCATCTGGTCTGCTGCGTAAGTTTCCTGAGCTCGGAAAGTTGTTTAGGGGTGCCTGTGGCCAGGAGTACGGAACTTTCTCTGATAACGTCTCCCGGCTCCACATCAAAGGAAAGTGCTCCGCTTTTCCACACCCCTACCACGTTGGAGCCTGTCTTCTCACGGATAGCTGCTTCTTTGATGGTCTTGCCGTTAAGAGGGCTTTTGGGATAGACGGGAAATTCTGCAATAGCAATTCCCTCTAAGAATTCCGTAGCGCCCGTAAGTCTTCTTAGGAAAGGATCTGCGGCTTTTCTTGCAATGAACCTTCCAAACAGCTCCTTTGGGGATATCACACTCGTTGCACCTGCATATTTCATGTATTTCTTATTCGCTTTGTCCTCGGCTATGGCAATGATCTTGATGTCGCTCATACTGCGAACCGTCAGTATGATATTTGCATTGACCTCATCGGAACGGTTGACCAGCACAAAGCTGGCTTTTTCAATATGCACGTTCCTGAATGTCGTCTCATCGGAAAGATTCCCTTGGACAACATTGATGTTGCGTTTGAGAAGATCTTTCACCTTTTCTTCCTCTTCCTCTATGAGTACATAGGGAACATTGTTCTCGCTCAGTTCCTCCAGGAGCGTCTCGACCAGATTATTGTATCCGCAGATGATTATGTGCTCTGAGAGCTTCCTGGGGCTTTTGACCGGCATACTGGGACGTATGTTCCTTTCCAGCAAAGGTGACAGAAGAAGATTGAAAAGAAGTCCGAAAACAACAGGGATGCCTGAGAGCTGCACCAGTATGGAAAAGAACTTTCCTGCGGCTGATGTAAATACAATGTCTCCGTATCCCACTGTTGTGATAGTGGCCATAACCCAGTATGTGCCATCCACGAAGTTCGCATGGTCATACTGCTGTTCATATTCCATGATGTTGATGAAGATCAACAGATAGACCAGGACAACAAAAAATGTAAGTAAAAAGGACCTCAGGATCGTTCTGTACCACAATCTTCTTTGCATGATATCGGTCCTTTGAACTTAGTGATTTTTCTTCAGACACTTACTGCATGATTTATTTCCATTCTTCAGAACCCGTGCACCATGTACGGTCCGAATATCATCAGAAGGAAGGACATCAGTATCAGCAGTGCGAATGTAGCCGTTATGGCAGCTGACAGGCGCTCGGCCTTTGTCTCGTTGTCCGTGATGCGGGAGATGGCTGCGTGCAGGTAGTCCCTGAACACGTGGCCCCCGTCAAGCGGAACCGCAGGCAGGCAGTTGAACAGTCCCACATAGAAGTTGAGCCATCCAATCCAGAGCAGTGCATTTGCTATCCAGAACAGACCTATGCCAAGAGGCTCGGCCCAGCCTACGGGCTCATAGAATTGGGCCAGGGTACCACTGAACCCCGGGAATCCCTCGCCTGCAAATCCTATTATCGGAAGACCCAGAAGGATGATCCATCCTGCTGCACCTGTAAGCATACCCGGTATGTCCCTGAGGAGATCGAGGTACTCACGTGCAGGGAACTCGCCTACTGAGAAGCCAAGAGGTGTTTTCACATACCCGTCGCCCCCGGTGTAGACTCCGAGGAAACCCTTTGAAACGCCCTGGTCGGGGTGAGCTGCCAGCTGTATTGTCACTTCTCCTGGAGTCTCAGGGATATCGTCATCAGTGTAAATGGCAGTCTCTATCAAGATTGTCTGGCCTGAAACGGTCGTATCCATGAATGCCATGAAGTCTGAAACGGTCCGTATCTCCTGCCCATCCATGCTGCGGATGTACATGCCCTCTTCAAGTCCTGCTGCCTGTGCAGGTGATCCGTCGATAACACCCTGTATCTGTACACCTCTTGTTTCAGGCTCGATGTCCATGACCTCAGCTGCATATATAGACACAACCCTGTCTGTCGCGGCATGGACTTGTACTGTGGAGCCTGTTTCAACAGAGTCCAGGTAAAGAAGGACTTCATTAACGTTGCTTACACTGGTCCCATCCAGCTGTGTGATGACCATTCCCGGACGCAGTCCTGCAGCGTAGGCAGATGAGCCCTCATCCACGTCAACTATCATCGCGTTTCCGAGAGGTGAGACTGCGCCCAGCACAGGGCCAAAGAGCAATGAGAAGGCAATGAGGGTCACAACGAAGTTAGCCATAACGCCGGCTGCAAGTATGCGGGCCCTCTGGGTGCGGGTTGCCATTTTATCAGGAGCGGCTCTCTTTTTAACAGGCTCTTCATCATCGTATATCCTTATCCCCAGCCTGCGGTCGCCGTAAGGGTCCGGCCTGTCATCTTCGTCATCGTCCTCTCTACCGAAAAGTTCCTTATCATCAGGCTCGGCAAAGCCCCCTATGGGTACGAGCGCGAGCAGGATACCCATGGACTTTACACGGATGTTCTCAACCCTGCAAAGTATTGCATGTGAGAACTCATGGACCACGAGTGTCACTATGAGTGCAATTATCCCCCAGGTGAGCGGTATGAACTCATTGACACCCGGTATGAGGAATATGTTCCTTGCCTCGTTGAATTTGCCCGGCTCTGCGATGCTGTTGGTGCCTATGGAGCTCAGCAGTGCAATGTCGGAGAGTATGACAATAAGGAACATTGCTATCATGCCGATGAACATAAGTCTGATACCTATGTCCGCATAGATCCTCCAGGCTCTCTTAGGTGTGGCAAGCTTGTCAAGGAGGCCAAGGCCTCTTGTCGTCCTGATCATCAGGACGGGCCCGTATGTGCTTATGTTGTACTTTTCCAGTATCCCTCGCCTTTTGAGGGTGATGACAAATAGCCAGTACAGCAAAAAGACTGTAAGTGCGATAGTAGTGTTCAAAAAAACTCTCCGTTGAGGTTTTGATTATAGTTTATATATTAACGTCAGTAGTTTCTTGATCATAAGTCGGTGCTTCAATATTGGAATTTTCCACTGGCCCCTTTTCAAAGGTGAGGTAACATAAGGGCATATGTATATATAGATGTACCTGCCAGTTACTTCATCCTGATTTACAGATACTTTTGTGGAAATGCTTAGATATACTTATATATAACTATTTTTAAATATGAAGCAATCCATGTTTGTTACGCGCCATGGTTCTGTGATCACAACCCTGAGCAAAGTTGTGTTTCCATCTATGACGGATGGCTAGCTTCACCTGCACACATACTTAAGTTCCATAAAAGCATAAGTATAAAAACAAGGAAAGAAATATAGCAATCACAGAATTATGAAACGTTGATAAACGTTGATGAATGGTTTGAGCAATAAGCTAGTAATAGCAAAAATCGCATACTATACCGAGATGTAACATATCCGTGAGGGGATGAATGTGCAGTCGATAGTCCAGGAAGCATTAAAACACACCGAAAAGGAAAAAGAGTACCGCCAGACGATCGCAGTAGATGATCAGTTCGACATGTTCGGACAGCCGAGGATCCTTATCGTAGGTTGCGGCGGTGCAGGTAACAATACGATCAACAGGCTCTATAACATCGGGATCGAAGGTGCCGAGACAATAGCCATTAACACTGACAAGCAGCACCTTGATATCATCCGTGCGGACAAGAAGATCCTCGTGGGCAAGACACTGACCCGCGGTCTTGGTGCAGGTGGTTATCCCGAAGTAGGTGCCAAGGCAGCAGAACTTGCGCGCGGTACGCTTGAAGAGGTCTTCAAGAACGCCGATCTCGTTTTCATCACAGCAGGTATGGGAGGCGGAACCGGTACGGGTGTTGCTCCTGTAGTAGCTGATATTGCCAAGGAGCAGGGAGCTATTGTTGTAGGTATGGTCTCCAGTCCGTTCAGGGTTGAGAGGGCAAGGGCAGTCAAGGCAGAGGAAGGCCTTGAGGAATTCCGCCGTGCAGCAGACACAGTTATAGTCCTCGATAACAACAGGCTCCTGGAATATGTACCGAACCTGCCGATTGACCAGGCTTTCTCCGTCATGGACCAGCTCATCTCCGAAACCGTGAAGGGTATAACCGAGACAATCACCAAGCCATCACTCATCAACCTTGACTATGCTGATATCAGGGCTATCATGAGCTGTGGCGGCGTTGCCGTCATGCTCGTGGGCGAGAGCAAGAACCAGGACAAGAGCGACGATGTCGTGCGCGCTGCACTGAACCACCCGCTCCTTGACGTGGACTACAGGGGAGCAACAGGCAGCCTTGTACACATAACCGGCGGCCCGGACCTCAGCCTCAAGGAAGCCGAGGAGATCGCTGCATCACTTACCTATGAACTGTCACCCAGTGCTAACGTCATCTGGGGAGCACGCATAAGCAACGAGTACGAAGGCAAGGTGCGTGTCATGGCAATCATGACAGGCGTCCAGTCTGCACAGGTCCTTGGTCCGCAGTACGAAACAAGGGCAGCCAGCATAACAGCTGAGCCTCCGAGGGCATACAGGCAGGCAACACATGCAGCAACCCCGATCAACAAGTCCAGGCGTACCGTCGTGGAGCCAATGAGCTCCAAGAACGCAGGCGGATCAATTATCGATATTATCCACTGAACCGGATCGATAGTAATTGCAGCCGTGCCATAGTGGCCCGGCCATGCAACTTTTTTAAAAAGGATATTCTTATCAGGTAGCATTACCATTTTGGACCATGAAGATACTGGTTGCCACGGGTCATCTGGCGGAGATGGCTGTAAGGAAGTCGGCGGGTGACAATGCTGATGTCATTGTTGCTGATACGAAGATAGCGGCTTTTATCACTCCTGGTAAGCTGCTGGCTGCCATTGAAAAAAATGTTTCCCGCTTTGATTATGATATTATCTTCCTGCCCGGACTGGTATCCGGGGATTTCTCAAAAGCTGAGGCCCGGCTTGGATGCAGCATCCGCCTTGGTCCCAAGCATGCTTATGACCTGTCCTATGTGCTTCCCTTTGCCGGAAGCATAGAATTCTCAAAGCAGGTTCCTGCGTGCGAACTGCTTGTTGACCTAAGGCGGGAGATGGCAATAGGGAAGGCCAGGGAGCTTGAGGAAGTTGCAGTACCAGCGATGATGCTGGGAAGCCTCAAACTGGGCGGTAACAGCCGGATGAAGGTCATGGCGGAAGTGGTCAATGCCACCGGAATGGAGAATGATGCTCTTGTCAGGAAGATAAGCTCTTTTGTGGCAAAAGGTGCCGATATAATTGACCTTGGCGCTTCACTGCATGCGACACCTGACGACGTAGAGCGTGCCATCGGGATTGCCCGGTCTGTGACCCGGCTGCCTGTCAGCATAGATACCCTCGACACGGAGCTTCTTATGCGGGCCCTGGAAACAGGCGTGGATATGGTACTCAGCCTGGACAGCAGTAATATCGCCGTTCTTGGTCCGTATATTGCAGCTTCAGGTGTGCCGGCAGTGGTCATCCCGGACCCTGATGAAGGCCTTGAGAGTCTTCGGAGGAACATCGCTGCAGCCAGGCAGGCAGGCATCAAGAGAATAATAGCTGATCCGGTGCTTGATCCAATAGGACACGGCATCGTTGATTCTTTAGTAAGGTACAAGGAGTTCCATTGCCTTTACCCGGATGTCCCTGTGTTCTTCGGGGTAGGGAATGTCACGGAACTCCTGGACGCAGATTCCGCAGGTGCCAATGCTACCCTTTGCGGTATCGGAACTGATGTGGGTGCCAGCATACTCTTCACGCCTGAGTACAGCAACAAGGCCCAGGGTTCTATAATAGAGCTCAGCAGGGCATCCCTTATGATGCTGCTGGCGCATGAAAGGGACAGCTCCCCCAAGGATCTTGGCATAGACCTGATGGGGATAAAGGAAAAAAGAAGACGCATTGACGCTGTCCTGCCTGAGGACTTCACAGAGGCCCGATCAGGCAGGATGTGGAAGCTTGACCCGGCTGGCAGCGTAAGGATAGGCATAATCCCTGATGAGAATGGCAATGGGGGGCTCATCCTTGCAGAGCATGACACTATGTCGGTGGTCGGGAAGACCGCTGCTGCTGTGATGGACACGCTTATCGACAGGGGTCTTATCTCAAGGCTAGAACATGCCGGATATCTTGGCAGGGAGCTTAAAAAAGCCGAGATAGCTCTTAAATTCAACAGGAGCTATTCACAGGACGATGATTTTTAGGTGGTCGTATGAAACTGGAAAAACAGGATATGGATAAGGTAGTTGTGATCGTTGCTTCAAGATATTTCTCCCAGCAGGGATGGAAATGGGTTGACATCAGAGGTGACACTACTGTTATTTCGAAAGCCCGTGATGAACTCAAGGAACAGTATGACAAGTATCCTTACATGAGTCGCGACTGGTACGTGAACAATTCCGCAACCAAGCATATCCATATGTGTGAGAAGTGGGACGAACTGGAAGAGCTCATGGGATTCCTGCGTGATTTCGGGCGGTATTTTGATTTCCTTGTAAACAATGGCAAAAAGTCATTCTGTATCGCAAACGCAGACGGCATCCTCTCTCCAGAGGAAAAGAATGCAGTGGCTGCTGCAAGGAAACTGAGGTACAATGTCTTCGTGTTCAGGGTCGATGTACCTGATAGCATAGAATTCGAACTAACGCAAATAGGCGGCGGAATTTAAAGCCCGGTAACCAATCGATAAGTTCATATCGAAGGTGGCGTAATTCAGCCTACCTTTAAATATAATATATCTCTATTATAGCCGGTAATTGTTTAATAATTATGCAACAAGCCATCCAGCAGTGGTTTGTTGCCCCGGTTAACACTTATACATAAAGAGTGAACAGATTTACAATTCGCAACAGAAGTATATTGAGAGGAGTTATAATATGGAATCTTTAATTTATCTTGCCCCTCTTGCTGGTCTGATCAGTTTGTTATTTGCTGGGATCTTTGCGCGCAGTATCCTTAAAGAGGATGCCGGCAACCAAAGGATGCAGGAAATAGCAGGCGCCATCCAGGAGGGTGCGATGGCATACTTGAACCGTCAGTACAAGACCATAGCCGTAGTGGCCGTGATACTTGCAGCACTTATCTTCTTCCTGCTCGAGGACGGAACTAAGATCGCTGTCGGTTTCCTTGCAGGTGCAATAAGCTCTGCACTGGCCGGATACATTGGTATGAACGTTTCTGTCAGGGCTAATGTCAGGACATCACAGGCTGCATCCAAAGGCCTGCAGAAGGCCATGTCCGTTGCATTCCGCGGCGGAGCGGTCACAGGTCTTGCAGTGGTGGGTCTTGCCTTGCTGGGTACCAGCAGCTTCTACATCCTTTACGGTGATGTGGACCTTGTGATTGGTTTTGGTTTCGGTGCAAGTCTTATCAGTCTCTTTGCCAGGGTTGGCGGAGGTATATTCACAAAGGCGGCAGATGTCGGTGCAGACCTTGTCGGTAAGATCGAGGCCGGTATCCCCGAGGATGACCCCCGTAACGCAGCCGTGATTGCCGACAACGTCGGTGACAACGTCGGTGACTGCGCAGGCATGGGTGCCGACCTCTTCGAAACATATGTGGTCACAGTACTTGCTTCAATGCTCCTTGGTTCGATCATCATATCCTCGTATCCCAACGCGGTCCTCTATCCGCTCATACTCGGTGCGGTTGCAATCTTTGCTTCCATCATATCCGTGTTCTTCGTAAAAGTTGGAAGCAGTGGTAACATCATGAATGCGCTGTACAAGGGTGTCGCAGGCTCTGCGGTACTCTCACTGATCGCATTCTACTTTGTTACAACATCCCTCATGGGTGACATGAAGTTCTACTATGCAGCCCTCGTAGGCATTGCCATAATGGTACTGATGGTGGTATTCACAGAGTACTACACCTCCAAATCATTCCGCCCTGTCAAGCTTATCTCAAAGGCTTCCGAGACCGGTGCGGGAACCAACGTCATCTCCGGTCTTGCAATGGGCTTTGAGAGCACAGCACTCCCGGTAGTAGCAATTGTGATCGGTATCCTTGCATCCTTCTTCGTTGTAGGGGGAGCTACAGACCCCGCAGTCGGTCTATACGGTATCGCAATAGCAGCAGCAGCAATGCTCTCCACCACCGGTATAATCGTTGCCCTTGACTCCTATGGACCTATCACTGACAACGCAGGCGGAATCGCGGAAATGGCAGGTATGCCATCCAATGTACGCAAGGTCACAGACTCCCTGGACGCTGTGGGGAACACCACCAAAGCCGTCACAAAAGGATATGCCATTGGTTCTGCAGCACTCGGTGCACTGGCACTGTTCGCAGATTACAGGCACAAGGTAGATTTAAGCGGCGTGGATCTTAGTCTTGACCAGCCGGTAGTCCTTGTGGGACTGTTCATAGGCGGACTGCTTCCTTTCGTATTCACCGCCGTCACAATGCAGGCAGTGGGTAAGGCAGCCTTCGGTATCGTCAATGAGGTGCGCCGCCAGTTCAGGGAGATCCCGGGCATCATGGAAGGCACTGCAAAGCCGGAATACGGCAAGTGTGTAGATATCGTGACCGCAGCCGCGATCCGTGAGATGGCAGTCCCCGGTATCCTGGCTATCTTCGTACCGCTCATAGTAGGACTTGTGCTTGGTCCTGCAGCACTCGGTGGCCTCCTTATCGGTATCATCGTATGCGGTCTTCTGCTTGCCCTTACAATGGACAACGGAGGAGGAGCATGGGACAATGCCAAGAAGCTCATCGAGGATGGCATGTACGGTGGCAAAGGCTCCAATGCTCACAAGGCAGCAGTTGTCGGTGACACCGTAGGCGACCCATTCAAGGACACATCAGGACCCGCTCTTAACGCCCTTATCAAGGTAGTTAACATGGTCGCTATCCTGTTCTCCGCACTCTTTATCGGAGCAGGCATTTTCTAAGACAGCAATGTTTCCGGCATAACAGCCGGAATCAATTTCTCTATTTTTGTTCTTCCGGGTGTGTAAAGGTCTGATGTTGAGCCCAGTTGCTTAACGACAGCTAGCCCTATTGTTCATTCTCACATCCCTCATCAGGTTCTCTCAAAAACATCTTCTTTTGGGGAGGGAAAACAATTATCAGGTCAATACCTGGTTCCGGGAAAGGATTTTTAATCCCCCTAATACAAGAAATTAGCATTATCCTGTGATAATACGATACAAAGGGAAGGTGGACTGCTGCCTGAAATGAAGTAAGTATAATTACTGGCCAACAATGAAAAGGATTTGCGCGGGTTAGGGAGTGGGGGTTTAATGTATTTGGGGAGTGGGGTTTAGTGTATGAAAAAAGCACCCGCGCACAAACCTAAATGTTATCATTCTATTTAGGCTTTACCATCATCTATATCCGGGCAGACAAATAGCCCGATGATTATATATAAATGGGTTGATAGTTTTAGGCCTGATCTGTTTTTCTTGGAAAGGAAGGCTACATATATAAATATCTATCTCCTATTGACTATAATTTCGGAGAGAAGCTATGAAAGAGGATATTACCACTATCGTGCACAAAGGTTTTAGCACATGGAAGCGAAACCTTGCAATCTGCGTACCCTTCATTCTGGAGATCCTGTCAACGGTTTTTCTGGTACTTGTGTCCCTCGTGCTGTTTGCAGCATTTTTCATCCTCCCGGCAGCTACGGCCGGCAGCCTAGATCCGGAACAGTTGACCCCGGATGAGTTCATGGCTATAACTGGATCCCTGCTTACCGGCAGTTTCTGGTCCCTCCTGGCATTCGGGATTGTCTTCGTACTGATTTACATCCTGATACAGTCCTTCTTCCTGGCAGGAGCCATCGGTATGTCAAAAGAGGCTTCCGAGAGGGGTGACACCAGTATAAGGGACATGTCTGAATATGGCATGAAGAACCTGGTGAACATGTTCTTCACACGCATCCTGGTGTTACTGATCTCGCTTGCAGGGATAATATTCCTGATCCCCGGGATCCTCTCGGTCGGAGACCTTGGAGTCCTGATCGACAATCCACAACAGGCCATTGCAGGCACTTTCATGCTGTTCTTCGGGCTTATATTCTGGCTCTTCTATCTTCTGGTAGTGAGCATTGCTCTTATATTTGTCCAGTATGCACTTGTACTGGATGGCCTTGATCCGATAAGCGCAATTGAAAAAGGTGTGTCCGTATTCCTGTCCAACAAATCCAGCACCATGGGATTGTGGCTTTTCCTGATGGCTATTGCAGTAATGTCAGGGCTTATAGGGGAGCTCGCAGGTTATGTGGAAGCACTTTCGCAGATATGGTCATTGACGGATTTCATGCTGACGTTGCTGGTGATACAGCCGCTCACGATCATATGGTGGACCCGCCTGTACCTTAACCGGAGCGGCAGGAAACTCTATTCCCTTGAGGACTATATCCTCAATCAGTGATCGCGTCCCAGCAGCTTGCAGGCCTGGCATATATCCTCGGTGCAGGCCTGTCCGCATATGCGGCAGTTCGAGAGTCCCTCCTGCGGGAGTTCCCTTCCCAGGATGCCTGATATCTTATCAAACCCACTCACAAGTGCATATTTTGTTCCGGGATGGTTCACTTCAAGGTCATTAAGCAGGACCCTGATCTCCCCTCTCATGGCTTCGTGCGCATAGGGGCATCCCCCAAAACCGAGGGGCAGGTCGTGCAGGTAAGCATACAGGGCAACTTCTTTTTCCGGGATCTGGCGCAATGGTTTCATGCGCAGTACCAGCCCTTCCAGCTCCTTGGGAGGGGCCAGCCTTACCATTCTTGAAACATCGCCCTTGAGGTGGTTCAGGAGGATGGTCTGTGCCTCATCGTCAAGATTGTGGCCTATAGCAAGCCTTGTTGCCCCGATCTCAAGTGCCGTCTTGTTGAGCAGGGATTTCCTGAGGACGCCGCAGTAGCTGCATGCTCCTTTCTCCCTTTTCTGTGGTGCTATCAGGTCCATGGTGGTCCCGTACTCTTCCATGAAGGAGCGTACAATGAGTTCAATACCCAGCTGTGATGTCAGTTCCCGTGCGGATTCGATTGTGTTGGGGCGGTAACCTTCGATCCCCTCATCTATGCAGATACCGATCAGACGGATATCCGGCCGTCCGCCGAATATCTTGTGCAGTATGTAGAGCGTTGTACTGCTGTCCTTGCCACCGCTCAGTCCTACAGCGATGGTTTCGTTCCGTTTTATACTGTAATGCTTCCTGATGGTCAGCTTTATCTTGCGCTCTACATCTTCGATAAAATGTTTCCTGCACAGGTGCATACCGGAATACTTCTGAAAGATGATAGCATCCTTGCTGCATTTATCGCATTTGAGTATCGTGGGTTCCATCAGCCTTGCAACGGAATGCTAGTATAAATATTTGTTCACTTCTGCGGAACAAAATCAAAAAAATTAAATAGCTCCGCAATATTCTCATCCCGGAAGTGAAGGCTAAGGAGAAAACGACAAAATGCTTGGAGATGTATCGCTTGCTCTGTTCATACTATCTGTCGTCGCCGGTTATCTCCTGGGGGTCATATCAGGTCTGATCCCGGGCATCCATACCAACAACTTTGCCCTGATACTGCTCGCAATGTCACCCATGCTATCGGACAGCGGAGTGCCGGTGTTCTATGTTGCTGTAATTATCCTGTCAAATTCCCTCTCGCACACCTTCCACGACATTATACCTGCAATCTTCCTTGGGGCCCCGAACGATGATACTGCTCTGGCAGTCCTGCCGGGGCACACTCTGCTGCTGGAGGGCTTGGGTGCCGAGGCTGTCCGCCTTTCAGCCCTTGGCAGCGCAGGCTCCGTTGCCCTTGCTCTTTTTCTAGCCTTTCCCTTGTCCCTGTTCTTCGTAGCAGCATACCCGCTGATACAGGCTTATCTTGCGTGGATACTCATTCTTGTTGTCCTGGTCATGATAATGACCGAGAGAGGCGAGTTCGTCAGGGGCCAGGGCTCGCTCTCTCACTGGAAGGGCAGGTTCTTTGCATTACTCGTTTTCATAATGAGCGGGCTGCTCGGGGTCTTCGCTTTCAGGACGGAGTATCTCATGAGGCCGGTTATTTCCTTCGGTGAGCCATCCATACTGCTTCCGTTGCTAAGCGGCCTCTTCGGCTCGTCGCAGCTTATCATCAGCCTGATGTCGGACCCCATGATCCCGGTGCAGCTGCGCTCCAGGCTCGAGCTGGAAAGGCAGCGTATCCTCAGGGGTATCCTTGTGGGAGGTGTCTCAGGTTCGCTGGTCGCATGGCTGCCAGGTGTATCCTCCTCCATCGCCACTGTGTTCGCGCGCCTCTTTATCAGACAGGATTTCTCAAAGGAAGAGAACGGATATGCACACTACTCCGATGAAGACATGCTCAGCTCGGCCAAAGAGTTCATTGTATCAGTTTCCGGTGTGAATACCTGTAATGCTATATTCGGCCTCGTAGCCCTTGCAGTTATCGGTAAAACAAGGAACGGTGCCATGGTGGTGATCAACGACCTGCTTGATGGCGTGGGCCTGGACCCATCAGCCATCGTATTATTCCTGTGCGCCATCGCCCTGACCGCGATAATGTCCTATTTCTCCACCATCTATCTGGGCGACAGGGTTCACGTGTGGCTTCTGTCTATAGATTATCCCGTGCTCTGTTATTCTGTCATATCAGTGCTTGCTTTACTTGTATTGCTCTTCACAGGAACGTTCGGACTGGTGATCTTTATCGTTTCCACCTCTCTAGGGATGCTTGCTCCGTTTTTAAAAGTACGTAAAAGTCATGCCATGGGGGTGATATTGCTGCCGGTGATAATTTACTTCATGTGAGCAGTAGACCACAACCTAAAAAAAGTGATCAAATATCGGTAATTTGTGTGGAATTCTCCAGGTAGTGGTCAAACAGATCTTTTCCCCACCTAAGCGCATCTTCCGTACTGCACAGCATGTATTTAGTATCGATATCCCCATTATTTTTCAGTGGGTTTATGACAATATGGTAATCATCAAACGTAAAGAACAGGAAATTCATCTTTTGGTGGTAAACATATAGGTTAAAGTAGCCGCTTTTGATAACTGATCTGAAATAGGGGTGATCTGTTCTGATTTTATCTAACAGATCCTCAGAGATGATATAATCAATTGTGATTTTATTATCTATCATCTCAGTGAACCTTGACTGGTAATCAGGGTAAAAGATATTACCAACAGAATGGACATGCTCTGTTGTTTTATCCTTATGATAGGTCTTGTGCAGGGAATACAATTCTGTAAGGTGAGGATTTATGATCGCACAATGCCTTAACTCTTTAATCCTTTTCAGCAGGCCAGGCGGGATAAAATCAAAGTCATGAGTTCCCCAGTAGTCAATGTCAATATCAAGGACTTCCAGAGTACCTACTAGCGGAGCCATTTCATCTGCTATCAATTTGCCAATCGTTGTCAGCTCGTAAGTATCCCTGTCATGGGAAACAAGGTAATGGTCTTCCAGTACTCTTATCTGCGGAAGCAGTGCCTGTCTGGTCGTATTAAGAGAGCCGAGAAGTGTTTCCATCTCCCTTGCTTCATCCTGCAGAAGCAGGAGAACCCCTTTTCGTTTCTCTGACATGAACACAACATCAAGTAATGACTTTTTCATTCGCGCCACATCCCATGATTATGATTTCATCTGCTCCCACTCAAACATATCAACTATACATCTATTGCTATTTATATCGATTTAAATAAAAATGCATGTAATTATACAAACATCAGAGCAATCATGAATAAACCATGCCAGTATCCAGATCAGTATAACATCCCTAAATTCCCGAACCTGAACATTAACAAGGGAAAGCATGGCTGCTTCATCATTCTTCTTTACGTGATATAAAGCACTCTTTTCTTCAAGCAATAAAGTGTTAACTCTCTTATGGGCCGGGATGAAATTTCAATATCATTAAAATAATGCCTGTCAGCAAATTACATAGTCGTTCGTGAGATTAAGAACAGGTTAGGTTATATAAATAAAGCACCTATCAGGCAGTGCGAGTATGGGTCACTCGCAAGCCTAAGAAGAAATATTGGGGAATATTTCGGATTCGTAAGGAAAGAGGCGCCTTAAAGCGTGGTGGTTTCCAGGCGCCTCATACTACCTTCCTCGTCTTAGGGCAAGAAGTGTCCTTATCCTATAAAAGTGGTTCCCATTAATGATTCGTATGTCCTGAAGAGGGTAATTGCACTGGAGGAGATGAGAGTTTTTGTCTCGATGTCTCCTGTAAGTATCTCAAAAGGTTTCAAAGGTCCCTTTTCTGTTCTTTCTTCCCGGGATCACCAGGTCTCTATGCAGGCATTTGTTTATGTCGTCTCCCCAAAAGTCTCTATCATACTCAGCATGCTTTCCTTGATATCCCTCACAGCATCAACCCATTTGCCGCCTACGTCAATGGGTGCAAGGCCCATCAGATCGGCCTGTGCAAGCTCCGGGTCATATGGTATCTCTCCCAGGACGGGAATGCCAAGTTTCTCAAGATGCGGCCTGATATTGGCTGCATTGCCCTTATTGATCACAGCTGCAAGGTGTTTTATTTCTATGCCCTCGGACAGCTCCTTGATCCTCTGGGCCGTCTCAATGGACCTCATGCCGGGCTCCACCACCACTATCATCAGGTCTATGCCGCGGGTGGTGCCCCTGCCAAGATGCTCGATGCCTGCCTCCATGTCAAGGATAACCGCGCTCGTTTCCTTCAGGGTCACATGGCGCAGGAAGGCGCGCAGGAACGCAGAAGCAGGGCACATGCATCCACTGCCTCCCCTTTCAATGGTTCCCATCACCAGCATTTTCACGTTATCCGGTCCCACAACGCCGAACATGTCCACAATGTCGTCCACCTTCGGGTTGAACTTGAACATGCCACCTTTCTCGCCAGCCCTTTCCTCAATGAGTTCCTGGTAATCGGTCAGGGGCTTGGGAGGATTCTTCACGCCGACGGCAGATGCAAGATTCATATCTGCATCCGCATCAATAGCAAGCACATCATATCCGTCCCTTGCAAGCATTCTTGCCAGGGTCCCGGAAAGTGTCGTCTTCCCGACACCGCCCTTTCCTGTAACTGCGATCTTTACCATATTCTTCAACTCGGGACTTATCAGAATTATATTTTCCGGTTTGTGGAAGTTGCCTTTACCTTTTACTCCCTGGCCTCAGCGCTTTTCTGCCTCTCCGCACCGGAGGGAAAACAAAGTGAAATGCATATCCCATTAATGTTTGCAGCAATCGCGTCTGCATCCATCATTATCTTTTCCGTGGACAGTCTCAAAGGAGGATCCCCTGCAGTAGCGAACCTGTTCTGGTTGTATGCTATATTCGCTCTGTTACCGGGAGTGCCTTCAATCATTCTTGCCATCCAGTATAACCCTAAGCGAGATATCACGTTCTTGGAAAGCGACATAAAAAAGATTCAAGGTGCAGACCGGACAGCACCTGTGGTTTCTGTGATTGTTTGTTAATCTATTGGATCGTACTGATGAGCTTAAGCATCTCCTGAAGTTCCCTTTCCCCGTCTATGGTATAGAGCGTTCCGTTCACAGGTCCGAGGCTCACGGACATGCTTCCGTTCGGAACAATGCCTGTAATGATAGTGCTGGATTCCTCACTCTCGTATGCTGTGATAATTGCGATCACCCCGAGGCTCTCATTTCCTGAGCCTCTGTTTCCCTCATATGTATAGACCGGGACTGTAAGGCCATTCTTCAAGGTGATTTGCCTCGTGCCGCTTGACCTGAGACCATCGATATTGTTTTCAGAGCTCATTTCCTTCGATTTGCTTTCCAGTATCCTGTTCATCATATCACCTGGCAGCCTTACTCCAGCCGGAAGAGTGATACGATTGACCTGGACCTCAGAGGTGATATATGGTGCTTCGAAGCTGTCAGGCAGCCTGTACTGGTCCCTGAATTCCTGCACCTGGCTCTCAATATCCTTCTCGAGCCTGTCGTTGCGATATTTAACAATAGTGCTATTGAAGCTGACACTGGTCGAAGTGGTTATCTTTTGCTCGATCGTTCTCTGCTCGACAGTTCCAACCTGCGACCATCCGTAACTGTCCAGAGCATTCTTGTCCGCAAATGCAGCAGGTGCCGCAGGAGTGTCAATACAGCCTGATGTGGATGAGAAGGTCAAAAGCAGAAAGACTGTGAGGGTATACAGGATATGGTTCTTTTTCAAGATATCACCGTGTTTCATTCGGATTATCTGGCCAGGTAAGATTTAACATTTTATAATATTTAAAATTATATATTCGATAGTCGGTTTATTAAAACATTATTGTGTAGCCTTCTTTTTTTAGTTATAAAAATCAGACACTTTATATCCGTCTTGATTATATTGATTAGTATGAAAGCGGCAACGATAAGGTTCAGGAAGATACAAAGGGTCATGTGGTATGTACTCCTGCTGAACCTTGTTGTTGCTGTCGCCAAGATCATCTATGGTATGTATACCAACGTGCTCAGCATGCAGTCTGATGGGTATCATTCTCTTTTTGATGGAGTATCCAACGTCATAGGGCTTATTGGTATCCAGATCGCCTCAAAACCTCCAGATGCAGACCACCCCTACGGGCACAGGAAGTTCGAGACCCTGGCTGCCATTTTCATCGCTTTCATACTGGGGGTGGTTGCATTTGAGATAGTCCGCTCTGCAATAGAAAGATTCGGGAACGGGACCAGTCCCGAGGTCACAACGTTCAGCTTCATTATAATGCTGGGCACCATGGGAGTGAACTATGCGGTCACCACCTATGAGAGGAGAAAAGGGAAAGAGCTGCAGAGCGAAGTGCTGCTGGCCGACTCGGCTCATACGAAAAGTGATATCTATGTGTCGGTTTCTGTGATTCTGGGACTGGCAGCCATACACGCAGGTTATCCCATAGTCGATCCTATAATCTCCATACTGGTGGCAATTGTGATCCTGCATGCGGGAGTTGAGATAATATTCAGCAGTGCCTCGATACTCTGTGATCGCTATTCCATCGATCCCGCCCGGCTAATGGATGTGGTATGCGGGGTGGAAGGTGTGCGGGGATGCCACAATATCCGCACGCGTGGTCCTCAGGGCAGTGTGTACGTGGATATGCACATAGAAGTTGATCCCGAGATGCCCACTTATAAATCCCACACAATTGCCCATATTGTCCAGTACCGTATCAAGGAAAACTTCGACGGCATTCAGGAAGTGCTTGTGCACATCGAACCTGCAGAGAACAGTCAAAATTATAAATAGCATCAGGGCTACTATACCAATATGCCAGGAAACATCTTTGGTCACTCTTTCAGGATTACCACCTGGGGTGAATCGCATGGAAAAGCAGTGGGTGTGGTTATAGACGGAGTGCCCGCCGGACTTGAGCTTTCAGATACGGACATACAGAAGGAACTGGACCGCAGGCGCCCTGGCCAGAGCGAGGTCTCGACCCCCCGTTCGGAATCCGATACCGTGGAGATCCTTTCCGGCGTGTTCGAGGGAATGACCACGGGCTGCCCCATATCCATGCTGGTATGGAACAGGAATGCCAATCCGGGCGCTTATGATTATCTCAGGGACATTCCCCGCCCCGGACATGCGGATCTCTTCTACCAGAAGAAATACGGTATCAGGGATCACAGGGGCGGTGGCAGGTCATCCGGCAGGGAGACCATCGGCAGGGTGGCAGCCGGGGCGGTTGCCAAAAAACTCCTGTCCCATTACGGTATCGAGGTCTTTGCCCACGTCACCGAGCTTGGCGGTGTGAAGGCCGGAAATGTCACATTCACCGATATCCGCGAGAATGTTGAAAAGAATCCTGTCCGGTGTGCAGACCTCCAGGCTGCCGAAAGGATGCTTGAGCAGGTGAGGCGTGCACGTGGTGAGGGCGACAGTATAGGCGGCATCGTGGAGATCATTGCAACAGGAGTGCCCGCAGGGATCGGAGAGCCGGTCTTTGGCAAGCTTGACGCTGATATCGCAGCAGCGCTCATGAGCATAGGTGCCGTCAAAGGTGTTGAGATCGGCGCAGGCTTTGAATGCGCCCGCATGAAAGGCAGCCAGATGAACGATGCTTTTGTTATGGAGGACGGGCATCCTGTTCCGGAGACCAATAATGCAGGTGGGATCATAGGTGGACTTTCAACAGGCTTGCCCCTGATATGCCGCATTGCCGTAAAACCGACACCTTCCATATCAAAGGTTCAGAGAAGCGTCAGCCTGGCCGGGATGAGGGAAACAGACATCGAGGTACGCGGGCGGCATGACCCGACGATTCCGCCCAGGATGGTGCCGGTGGCCGAGTCGATGGTGGCTCTGGTGCTGGCGGACCAGATGATCAGGGGCGGGAGGATAAACCCGGAATCGTTTTTAAAGTAGATATTTTCTTATGAGGAAAAACGGCCGGAACAGGCAGATAAGCGGAAAAAGATAATAGAAAAAAGCATGATAAGGAGCCAGGTGCTGAGATCACAGTTTCAGCTTTGACATCCTTTCAACTGCCTCGTTCATCCTTGGCACTGTCTTGGTAAGCGCAAAGCGTATATACCCTTCTCCATATTGGCCGAAGCCTACTCCGGGAGTTGCTACGATGCCTGCATTCTCGAGCAGGAGTTTTGAGAATCCCATGGAGTCATATCCTTCAGGCACACGGGCCCATACGTAGAAAGTTGCCTTGGGTGGCTTCACATCAAGACCCAGCTCCCTGAGTCCCTTGAGCAGCACATTCCTTCTCTCGGTGTAGATGTTGTTCATATCAGCAACGCACTGCTGGGAGCTTGTAAGGGCTGTGATGCCTGCCCTCTGGATGGCATCGAAGGCTCCGGAGTCGATATTGGACTTGACCTTGCCGAAGCCTGCTATGAGATCCCTGTTACCCACTGCAAAGCCAAGGCGCCATCCGGTCATGTTGTAGGTCTTGGACATGGAGTAGAGCTCGATGCCTATGTCCATTGCACCGTCCACGCTGAGGAAGCTCGGGGACTGGTAACCGTCATAGACCATTTCAGAGTATGCGTTGTCATGGACAACAACGATATTGTGCTCACGGGCAAACTGCACTACCTCCTCGAAGAACTTCAGGTCTGCTGTTGCGGATGTAGGATTGTTGGGATAATTGATGAACATCAGCTTTGCCTTGGCGAGGGTGTCTTTTGGTATAGCCTCAAGGTCAGGCAGGAAGTCGTTCTCTTCCAGGAGAGGCATGATGTGTTCCTTTCCGCCGGCGAACTGTGTGCCTATCTTATATACGGGATATCCGGGGTCCGGACAGAGTACCACATCTCCGGGATTGATAAATGCGAGAGGAACGTGTGCAACTCCTTCCTTTGAGCCGATGAGTGTCAGTGTCTCAGACACAGGGTCGATATCAAGTCCCCTTGTCTGCCTGCACCATTGTGCTGCTGCTTTCCTGAACTCGAGCAGTCCTGTGTATGAGGGATACTGGTGTGTGGAAGGGTCGCGGACAGCCTGGCACATTGACTCTACGATGTGTGCAGGGGTCGGCTGGTCAGGGTCACCCACTCCGAGGTCGATCACATCCACGCCTTTTGCTATGATCTTTGCTTTTGCTTCATCGATGGCTGCAAACAAGTAGGGGGGCAGTCTGTTGATCCTGTCAGAATACATTTATTCACCTGGTTTTGTCCCTTTTCAGGGCTGTCATAAACAAACATCTTTCCTATTGCTGACCACATATTTAAAAACATGCTTCTGCCGTGAAGGCCTGACCAGAACTGCATTCTCAACGAAATCTATTAATAAATATAATATAAATATAATCTATATAAAATTGGTCCGGGTGTATTTCATATATTCTGATGAACTGGCTTTACTCAAAAAAAGAGAAAAAGAACTGGAGTGCCTCTACAGCATTTCATCTCTCTTTGATCTCCACATACCCTTGCCTTCCCTGCTTAAAGGCATTGTGAATCGTGCGTCCTCAGCCTGCCAGTTCTCTGAGATCGCTGCATCGCGTCTTACCCTGGATGGAAACAGCTACCAGACAGATAATTTTACGGAAACCCCCTGGAAGATGTCAGTGGATATAATTGTCCATGGAATGATAAAAGGGAGCCTGCTTGTTGTCTACCTTGAAGAGCGACCTGTCCTTGATACGGGCCCTTTCACCTCAGAAGAGAAAAGGCTGATGGATGCTATCGTGTCCCGTCTTGGGAAGGTTATAGAGAGGAAGGTCCTGGAAGAAGCACTGCTTGAATCCGAGAAGAGGCACAGGGTGATATTCGAGTCCTCTCCCCTTGGAATGTTCATTGACCATAAGGGGATCATCACACACTGCAACCGGAGCGCATTAAAGATATTCGGGGTTCCGCGGGAAAAGCTTATCGGATCTCCCATCACGAACTTTGTCAGCGATGAAAGGCTTGAGAAGATGCTCCTCGGGGCTGCCAGGGATGTACTGCCCTATTATGAGAATGAGTACCCTGCCAGGGTGGCACACAGACAGGTCCATCTCAGGTCCTACTATGTGCCCCACAGGCTTATGGATGATACAATTGACAGCGGCGTCTGCCTAGTTGCCGACGTGACCAAGAATAAACAGTCAGAAGATGCACTGTACCAGCAGAAAGAACTGCTGACCAGCACTTTCAATGCTCTCCAGGACCTGATAGTGGTAGTCGACCGTGACCTTCGGGTGGTCACGAGCAACTGGAAGAGCGAAAACGTGGCCTGCACGCAGGATAAGAACGGGCACCCGCATTGCTACGATTGTTTCATGAAGAGGGACACCCCATGTGATCCCTGTTACGTGAAGGAGGTTTTTTCATCGGGAAGTGTCACTGAGGTCGAACAGACGGATGAGGCCGCCGGTAAGATCCTGGAATACCGTGCTTTCCCTGTGTTCGATAAGGATAACAATGTCATCATGGCCGTTGAACATGTCCGTGACATCACCGAGCGCAAGAGAACGGAACAAGCCTTACAGATGTCCACTGAAGAGCTTGCAAAGGCCTATGAGGAACTCAAGTCCCTTGACAGGCTAAAGGACGAGTTCCTTTCCAACCTGAGACACGAGCTCAATACGCCCCTTACCACTATCAGGGGTTTCAGTGAGCTGCTCCAGGAAGGCACCTTTGGTCCCCTGAACCCGGAACAGTTACGTGCTGTAGAAAAGGTCGTGAACAAATCAAAGCGCCTCCACAACCTCATCGATTCCCTTCTGTTTGCCAGTACCTCGCAGGGAGGCAGGGTACGCTATAATTTCGAGAAGATCCTTCTGTCCGACTCCCTGCTGTCTGCAATAGGTGAATTGTCAGAGCAGGCGAAAGAGAAGGGCATCACCGTAAACAGTGATATCTCTCCGGGCAAAATGTTCACTTATGCCGATGCCGATTATCTTCCAAGGGCTTTTGTCAATCTTATGGATAATGCCATAAAGTTCACCCCAAGAAAGGGAATGATAAATCTTTCAGCCCACCGCGAGAACAGCGATATTCACGTGGTGCTGGAGGATAACGGTATAGGGATATCCAGAGAAGACTTGCCGAAACTGTTCAGGAAATTCCACCAGATCGACAGCTCATCCACAAGGAACTACGGGGGCAATGGCCTTGGACTATATGTCACCAAAGTGATCGTTGAAGACCATGGGGGGAGAATATGGCTCGAAAGTGAAGAGGGAGCCGGGACAAAAGTGCATGTTATTCTCCCGGCTGTTGATTGACCATTCCTGATAGCTTTACTTCTTACTTCTCTACCATTTCAAGCTCCGAGCTGTTGTCTTTTTCCAGATCAGCGTCCATAAAACTTTCATCCCGGGGGAGGCTCAGGTAGAAGTCATACGTCCTGTCAATTTCCACGGTCCCCTCACTAATATCGTATTCAAGGATATGACCTCCTGCATCCATGCCGTCTGTTATGAAATGCAGGTGATATTCAGGCACATTCACTCCGTTCATGTAGGCAGGCAGCCAGAAACCGACAATTGTTCCCTGCACACTGGTGAACTCAAAGGTCGGCTGGTTCTTTGTGACCTCCACCAGCTTAGGATAGGGCTGTTCCTGCCTGGGAACACTCCTAGTCTTCATGTGATCGAATGTCCCTGTGATCTTCACAGCGTACATGATGTTCCTGTTGGGCATCATATTTTCAAGATGCTCCTCCAGCTCTTCCTTGCTCATGGTCTCGTTGATGAGGAGAGTCTCATCACCCTCGAAAAAGGTGACGGCAGCAAAAGGGGTTGTCATGGAGTCATTGCTCAGGTATGCTATCCCGTCATCTTTCACCTGGTAGATTTCCCCGTCCAGCATTATCATCTCGCCATCCAGTGCATTAAAGGTTCCTATGCCGAAATCCCCGTGACCTTTAAGCGTTCTCAGGCTGGTATCGCCGTCGTAGACCCCTTCAAGAAGGGCGTTGATCGTGGAGACCTGGTAGAGGGTATCGCTATTGTAGGCAAGAGTTGTCCCTGTATCCCCGGAACCCTTATCAAAATCAGCAGTAGAAAAGCTATCATCAGTATCGTCGGTGTTCAGGCAGCCTGACAGCAGAATACCTGACATCAGTAAGAGTGCAATAGTTATCAGTTTGGATTGTCCCATGGTATCATTTCCTGTGATATCGCTCTTATAGGAGGATATACAGCAAAGGCTATAAAACGTACTCGGAATGCAGAAAAAAGTTGATCTTGCTGCAGGAACTGTTTCAGCCTGCAGTTTCATTGATAATGTTTTCCAGGTTCAGTAATATCAGGAGCCTGTCATCGATCTTGCCCACGCCTCTGAGGTATGAGGCATTGATACTGTGGGTGATTATCTCGGGGGTGGGGTCGACGCTGGACGCCATAAGCCGGATGACCTCACTTACGGAATCCACAACCATTCCGACAATACTGCCGTCAACATCCGCAACTATGATCCTTGATTCTTCCGTGATTTCTTTTGAGGGAAGCCCGAAGCGTTTGTCAAGGTCCATTACAACGATTATCTTACCACGCAGGTTGATGACACCTTTTATATAATCCGGGGACTTGGGAATGCGCGTGATATCTGGCAAGCGGATGATCTCCTGCACTTTCATGATATCTATACCGAACTCCTCTGTTCCCAGATTGAAGATGACAAGCTGAAGCAGGTCATTTGGGGTCTTTTCCTGGTATTGCTGCATATGGTTAGCCATTCTACCCTCGTCTAGTGTGAGATTCTCATTTAATATTTATAGGTTTATACTTATCATAAATATATAATATTATCCTATATATAAGTCGGAACTTTATATGCTGGATGGGCCTGCACTTCACGAAGGTTCCTTCCTGCTAAAACCGATTCTTATTTAAGTGTTAATGCCGTAAGCAGCCTACATAATCATTCGTTTCTTACGTAACTATATTCCATACAACAGATCAAGATCACTGAGGATTCACATGAGCAATATTTTACGCAGGGGGCGTCTGTCCTCCAGTCCCGATGAAGATATACTGAACTTCACTTCTTCCATGTCTGCGGACAAATGGATCTTTGAGGCGGACATACTTGTCGACCTGGCTCATACGCTCATGCTGAAAGAGCAGGGCATAATAAGACATGATGACTGCAGTAAGATCCTCTGCGGCCTCATGCATGTGAAGGAGGGCGGGATCGAACTGCTCGATCATTCCTATGAGGATATCCACATTTCCCTCGAGTCCCGGCTCATTGACATTGTAGGCGAAGAGACCGGAGGCAGGATGCATTCTGGACGCTCCCGCAACGATGAGGTTGCAACATGTATCCGCATAAGGCTTAGGGATGAGCTGCTCTCCCTGATGGAGGAGCTTGTGGGGCTTCGCCTTGCTCTTCTCAACAGGGCCTCGGTGCATACAGAGACCCTTATGCCCGGTTTTACTCACCTGCAGCATGCACAGCCGACGACCTTTGCCCATCACCTGCTTGCACATTCCGGCGCCGTGGCAAGGGATACCGAGCGAGTGACGGATGCATTCTCAAGGGTGAACAGGAGCCCCCTGGGGGCGGCTGCCTTTGCTTCCACGGGTTTTGACCTGGACCGCCAGCGAACAGCTTCACTTCTGGGTTTTAGCGGCCTGCTGGAAAACTCCATGGATGCCGTGAGCAGCCGTGATTTCCTTATAGAAACGGCATCCGTACTTGCGAACGTGATGGTCAACCTCAGCAGGATGGCTGAGGAGCTTGTGCTTTGGTCAACTCCTGAGTTCGGATTTATCGAACTGCACGACAGTTACTCATCCACGTCCTCCATTATGCCGCAGAAGAAGAACCCGGACACTGCCGAGCTCATCCGCGGGAAGGCTGGTACTGTCATGGGCTCCCTGATGGCGCTGCTTACTATCTGCAAGGCTCTTCCCTTAAGCTATAACCGCGACCTGCAGGAGGCTACGCCCAATATGTGGCGCTCGGTGGAGGCCACAAGGAGCGCCGTGAGGATAATGACCGGCATAATCGGTTCAATGAAGGTCAATACAGATGCCATGGCTGACAAGGCAACGGCAGGTTTCACTACGGCCACGGAGCTTGCGGACACAATGGTAAGGGCAACGGGCATTCCTTTCAGGACAGCCCACCAGATAGTGGGAGTACTTGCACGCAGCAGCAGAGTTCCCACATTGAAGGATGTCGACGATGTCTCAGGCAGGATACTGGGTGCGGGATTAAGCGGACGCGGCCTCACAGAGGAGATGATAATGGAAGCACTGGACCCTGTATCCAATATAAGGAGGCGTAAGATAATAGGAGGTCCTTCCCCGGATGAGACTTCAAGGGCTATAAGCAGCAGCCTTGAGGAACTTGGGAAGGTACGTTCCGGGATAAGGGAACTGAATGCCAGCATCGAAAACTCCCTCAAGTGTCTGTTCGATGCGGCAGAATCATGTATGTAAAATGGGAAACAATATTCGTGTATAGTTAGCAGCAGGGGATATCATGGAATTCGAAGAAGGCGACAGGATCCGGATAGAGAAGGACGGTGTGGAGTACGAAGGCACGGTCATGCCAAGCACCACCAGGCATATAGTCCTTAAAATGAAGAGCGGTTACAATGCAGGAATAGACCCTGAGAATGCCGTTATTACCCTGCTGGAGAGGAAAGTGCCCAAAGAGCCGGCTCCTGTCCAGGCTGCCGGGAAAACCCCCTGTGCAGTTCCCGCACTGCCAAAGGTCTCCATCCTGTCCACAGGCGGGACCATTGCAAGCAAGATCGACTACAGGACCGGTGCTGTGACTGCGCGCTTCTCCGCCAATGATATCCTGCGGTCGATGCCGGAGCTGACGAAAATAGCAAATTTCAGTGGCAAGGCCATATACAATATCCTGTCCGAGAATATGAAGGCAGAGTACTGGCAGGCCCTGGCACGGGAGATCGCCTCTGAGATAGAGGCGGGCGCCGACGGTATCATCGTGGCCCATGGCACTGACACAATGATGTATACGGCCGCAGCCATATCCTTTATGATCGAAACTCCTGTACCGATAGTCTTTGTAGGCTCCCAGCGCAGTGCTGACAGGCCAAGCAGCGACAATGCCATGAACGCGATATGTGCAGCACTGGTCGCAGTGAGCGATATTGCCGAGGTCACTGTTGTCATGCACGCTGATGAATCGGACAGCAGGTGCGCCATCCACCGGGGTACGAAGGTGCGGAAGATGCATACCTCCAGAAGGGACGCCTTCCAGTCCATCAATGCAGAACCTCTCGGCTATGTTGACTACAGGACCATGCAGGTGGAAAGTTCGGGCAACTATACCGGGAGAGGAGAAAAATCACTGCAGCTGAAGGACAATATTGATCCCAGGTGTGCGCTTGTGAAATTCACTCCCGGTGCAAGTCCGGATATTCTGGGCTACTACCTTGATGCAGGCTATCACGGCCTGGTGGTCGAGGGCACAGGCCTTGGCCACGTTTCCACTGACTGGATACCTCAGATCGAGAGAGCTGTCAGTTCGGGTGTTCCTGTGGTGATCACTTCCCAGTGTCTCCACGGCAGGGTATGCGACAGGGTCTACGATACCGGCAGGGATATGCTCAGGGCCGGTGCCATTGAAGGTGAGGATATGCTTGCGGAAGTTGCGCTTGTCAAGCTCATGTGGGCCCGGGGCCAGTCTGACGATCCCACTGTGATTGCATCAATAATGAAAGAGAGCATCGCAGGTGAGATATCCGACAGGAGCATCGTGGAGGCCTGTGTGGCCGATCTTGGTAAGCCCGGCCCGGGGGAGCAATCCAGGACCGCTGAGAAGACCTGTTGAATATACCGATGAAAATTCCCGGTGATGATCAGGTCCATAGCAAAGTAATAAGTATTGGTGTCGAGTATTTGGTGCAATTATATAGGCTTAATCTAAACTGTTAAATTAATATTTCAGATAAGGTGAAGTTATGTTATTAAAAGATCTCAGGACGCATTATACATCTAAGATCGACCCGGCTGAGATGGCTGACAAGAAAGTCTCCGTTGCAGGCTGGGTGCATGAGGTCCGCGACCTCGGAGGCATTTGTTTTGTTGTGGTCAGGGACCGTGAAGGACGCGGCCAGGTGACACTTGTCAAGAAGAAAACCGACCCTGAGCTGCTGGAGAAGGCCAGGGGGCTTGTACGCGAGTCCATCGTTTCCGTAACAGGGGTCGTCAAACCGGAAGCAAAGGCGCCGAACGGCTACGAGATAATACCCGAGCAGATAACCCTGCTTAACGAAGCGGAGTCTCCGCTTCCCATGGATACCACCGGCAAGGTGGATGCCGACCTGGATACCCGCCTTGACTCAAGGTTCATGGACCTGAGAAGGGAAAGGACCACAGCAGTGTTCACTATCAGGCATGAGGTTCTGAAGGCTGTCAGGGGCTTTTTGTCATCCAGCGGTTTTGTCGAAACCTCTACTCCTAAAGTAGTTGCAACCGCAACGGAAGGCGGTACATCACTTTTCCCGATAACCTATTTTGACAGGGAGGCATTCCTTAACCAGAGCCCGCAGCTTTTCAAGCAGATGCTGATGAGCGGCGGACTTGACAGGGTGTTCGAGATCGGTCCCATCTTCAGGGCAGAGGAGCACGACACCCGCAGGCACCTCAACGAGGCAACGTCCATCGATATTGAGGCCAGCTTCTGCGATCACTTCGATGTGATGGAGATCCTGGAGAACATGGTGGCTTACGTTTATGATCAGGTCATTGCCAACTGTTCAAGGCAGCTTGAGGTCCTGGGTGTCGAGCTGGCCGTCCCTCAGACGCCTTTTATGAAGATAAGCTATGACGAGGCTATCACCATAGTCAACTCCTACGGCGAGGAAAGCCTGAAATGGGGTGACGACCTGAGCACGCTCTCGGAGCACACCATAGGCAACCATGTGTTCAATGAGACCGGCCAGTCACACTATTTCATCATAGACTGGCCTACCGAGGTAAAGCCCTTCTATGCAAAACCCTACGAGGACAAGCCCGAGCTTTCCAAATCTTTCGACATGATGCACAGGACAATGGAACTGTCCTCGGGTGCACAGCGTATCCATGACCCGGAGCAGCTCAAGAGCCGCATAGAATCCCAGGGATTGAATCCCGAGGGCTTCGAGTTCTACCTCAGGGCTTTCAGGTACGGCATGCCACCACACGGCGGATGGGGTATCGGATGCGACAGGCTGGTCATGACCATGCTGGGTGTCGAGAACATCCGTGATGTAGTGCTCTTCCCGAGGGACAGGCGAAGACTTTCCCCGTAAGCCGGGCTGGTATCCATGAAGGAAAGGAACACAGGCGGGGAAAACCCCGGAAAGAAGGCAGCAGGCATTGCAGCTGCAGACCTTGTAAAGGACGGGATGGTCGTGGGCCTGGGTACAGGCTCCACTACTGCCTACACAATAGCGGAACTTGGAAGGCGGGTGCGCGAGGGCCTGGACATCATTGCAGTGGTCACATCCTACCAGTCCGAGATGCTGGCAATAGAGGCGGGTATCACTCTTACCACACTCGCAGAGCACCCGGAACTTGACATTGCCATCGACGGAGCCGACCAGGTGGACTCTTCCCTCTCTACAATAAAAGGGGGCGGGGCAGCCCATACCCGCGAAAAGGTAGTTTCAAGGTCAGCCAAACGCTTTGTGATCGTTGCGGACGAGTCAAAGGTAAGCGAGAAGCTGGAGCATTACGTACCCATTGAAGTTCTACCCTATGCAAGAGAACTTGTGGCAAAGCAGGTAAAGGAACTTGGAGGCAAGCCCGAGCTGCGCATGGCTGCAAGGAAGGACGGTCCGGTGATAACGGATAACGGGAATTTTGTGATCGATGCAAGTTTTGGCATTATCGATGATCCGAAGGAGATGTCAGCCAAGCTCTCCCAGCTTACAGGTATTGTGGAGCATGGCATATTCACCAATGTGGATGAGGTCTATATCGGTAAGAAAGACGGCAGTGTGGAGATCAGAAAACTTTAAGGGTCAACCAAATTAGGATTCTGATCTAGAACTGCGTTAATTTATCAAAACCTATATTTTTTGAACTATCATTAGACACGGATGAACACGGATTTCGGGAATATTGGATTTAGAAACCCCTGCCGCGTAAAATCCGTGCAAATATGTGATAATCCGTGTCCTTATATATCTGTAAATAAATGCGGATTTTCAAATAGTTGAGAAAAGCCGTCAAGTCAGGATCAGGGTTTCAGGAGCTAATATGATAGCTTCTGTAAGGGACTGCATGCTTTGGAGCAGTAGGTCCTGATCTTTTCGATCAGGACATCTTCTCATTTTCAAAGGGACAGGCGCACATCTCAAAGAGTGCATCCTCTCCTGTACGTGAGCCTCTTGTAATGAGGAGGTCGCCGGACTGGATCACTGTTCTCTTATTGGGGCGGTAGACCCATTTGTCCCCTCTCTTGATCGCCATCACATACATGCCTGTCTCGGTCTCGACCTTGAGCTGGCCGAAGGTCTTCCCGACAATGGGAGAGCAGCTCTGTACGACAAGCTTTGTAATGACCTCATCGGACTGCCTTATGGCAAGGGTCACGACCGGGTGCAGTTCAATGCCCCTGAGGACCGTGTCCGCGATGGTGTATGCGGCATCCGAGATAGATTCCGTTGCATGGGCCAGATGAAGGAGTCCCCTCAGCTGATTGACGTCCGGGACATGCTTTGCGGTTTCGAGAACCCAGTGCTGGAGATCGTTCTTCATGGCATCGAGCTCTCCCTCAAGAGCCTTGACCTCAAGCGCGATGTCCTTGTTATCGAACAGGAGTGCTGAGTAGGCAAGGCCCACTGAGAGCTCGCTCATGTTCTTCATCTCAACAATGATGTCCACTGCCCTTTCCAGGTCGATGAGGAACCTCTCATGCTGCACTTCCCTTGGCAGGTACTTGCGGTTTGTCGCAAGTTCCATGAAAATAGGCACGCCTTCATCATGGCCGCGTGCAAAGAGCACGTCGTCCTCACGCACCCTGGTAGCGTGGTTGGGATCGTATATCCACTCATCCTGGCGGCGGATAGCGATAAGCCACATGCCTGTCTCCGTGTCGAGCTCTATGTCCTCAAGGGTCCTGCCTGCAAGGGGAGAATCCTCGCTGATCGTCGCTCTTGCAATGGTCTCCTCGGCTTCTCTGAGGGCCAGTTTCAGCTCCATGGGAATACCCATTTCCAGCAGGACGATCTTTGCAATATCGCCTGCAGCACTGGAAATATTTCCGGATGCACGTGCAACCTGAAGCACACCGGACATCTCCTCTGCCTCCTCCACACGCCTTGCGCTGAGCATTGCAGCAATCTTCATATGGTAGTCGAGTGTGTCCATTTTCTCTTCAAGGTTCAGCACCTCTTCGGCGATGTCCTCATCGTCGTACACCATTGCAGAATAAGCAAGATCAACCATCAGTTCCGATGTGTTCTTCATCTCTATAAGGAGATCCTTGAGATTGCGTGGTATATACTTAATTACCTTAGGGCTCATAATTTTTCTACCGGTTCAATTATTCCTATTTTCTCATGGGTTTTTAATTCTTTGCTAGATTATGCCTAACAGATGTATTGTAATGAATATGCCTGTGACGCCGATCAGGTCACCGAGCGTGGCTATGAGCGGGATGACTGTATCGTCGGGATCAGCTCCGAAGCGATGTGACACGAAAGCTATGGTGAGGGTGGACGTATAGACCATGATGAGCTCGAAGGTGCCGGCGATAAGGCAGAGTTTCATCAGGGTTGCAAGTCCCATCCCAATACCAAGTATCGAGCCGGTCATCCACACGATCACCGCCAGAAAGGCAAAAGCGCACTCTCCGATTATGAAGGCTGCAAGTACACTGTTGCGTACCACCGGGTTATGGCGCAGATTGCCCCCAAGACCCATATGCAGTGCCGATGAAAGACGGGCGCCCAGCATGCTGCCGGTATCCCCCCCTATCTTTATGAGTGCAGGGATCAGCAGCAGTATTATCGGCATTGCCACAAGGTTCTCAAGACGCAGGTTGAGTATCTGTCCTGTGAATATGCCTATGATGGAAGTAAAGAAGATAACAGGGAAACCTCTCCCGACTATTCCCCTGACCGTGTAATAGCTCATAGGGAAAGCACCATCCTAGCAGCTAAGAATATCATCATCATGGAAACGATGTCTCCGATAGTGGCAATGGCGGGCGTGACCACATTGTCAGGGTCGAACCCGAATCTGAACATGCCCAGAGCAAGCAGGACAGCCACGAACGAGAGTATGATACCTGATGAAACGCCTGCGAGAACAGCGATAAGTGTCAGTGCGAGCACCCCGGCGCTCTCCAGTCCGAATGCGATGGTGATGTAATGCCCCATAACCCCGAGCAGGAAGGACATCAGGGCGCTGAGAAGCAGAGAGCCTGAGACACTGTTGATCAGCTCGGGATTCCTCTCTATCTTCGTGATAAGACCCATGTGGATCGCACTGCCAAGCCTGGAGCCCAGGGTAGAGGAAATGTTTCCTCTCATTCCCAGCACGGCCGGGGATATTACGATAAGCCCGGGTATAAGTTGCAGTTCATCTGTCATGCCCGAGAGGATGATCCCGGAAGCGACGCCTCCGAAGGTCGCAAGCAACTGGAAAGGCAGAGCTTCGCGTACAATTGATCTGACACTTGCAAAGTCGCCAAGATACTCATCCACAAATTCATCTTCATCATTTTCCTCATGACCTGCATGGGAAGGCATAGGTGTTTAATACGCTGCGCTCTTATATATAGATACGTCGATTAATATTTTCAGTACTTTATAGACCAATGTCCTCGTTTTCCGGAGAAAGTACATATTTTATTAAGAATGACGCATTTAGGCTCAGGGATAATTTAAGAGATGCGGAGAGTCTGATGCAATGTTGAAGCACATCGTTATGTGGAAACTGAAAGAAACTGCAGAAGGAACGAATAAGCTCGAGAATGCACTTGTGATGAAGGAAATGCTTGAGTCCCTGCCTGGAAGGATACCTGAGATAGTGTCCCTTGAGGTAGGCATCAATATCAACCCGACAGATGCGGCCTACGATGTGGTGCTATACTCTGAGTTCAGGGACGAAGCTGCACTGTACGCTTACCAGGAGCACCCCGAGCATGTGAAGGTTGCAGACTTCGTGGCAAAAGTCCGGGAAGAGCGGGCGGTTGTGGACTATCTTGCCTGAGGCTTTTTTCTGGAATCCCGCCAGTGTCCAGGATGTGTATATATGAGGCGCAGTGACAAAGAGATCCATGATGCAGGCCTGCTCCAATCTATACTGGAAGCGCCGGTCTGTCGGCTTGGCTTGTGCAGTGATAACATTCCCTATGTAGTGCCGATGAATTTCGCATACAGGGATAAGGTGATCTATCTGCATGCAGCTACTGAAGGGAAGAAGCTGGATATCATCAGGACAAACCCGCTGGTGTGCTTTGAGATGGAGCACAGGACAGAGCTTGTATCCTCGGAGACAGCATGTAACTGGGGCATGAAATATTACAGCATTATTGGCTGGGGCAACGCAAGCCTCATTGAAGACCCTGCAGGAAAAGCCGAAGCGTTGAACATTATCATGGAAAAGTATGCAGGGCAGGGAGCCTGCTCATTTCCCGTGGACGCCCTGGAAAAGATAGTCGTCATCAGGATCACCATTACGAAGATGACCGGGAAGAAATCAGGCTATTGAGCACGTTTATGTGCTCTCTTCAAGGTTTCGCCCTGCACCGGCAGCTGCAGGTCCCCGGTCCGTCGGCTTTCCCACTATAAAAAGCCACATCCTCCCGACCAAAAAGGAATATATACAACTAGTTACATTAAGGGGTTGCTCGTAAGTTTCCTGTTGCGGGCAATGAATTTGCACACATGGGCCCGTGGTCTAGCCGGTTATGACATCGCCTTTACACGGCGGGGGTCAGGAGTTCGAATCTCCTCGGGCCCATCACCTATTCTTCTTCTGATGCTGTTAGTAATTGGTCAACCGAAGTTCTGTCTTTCTCATTGCAGTGCTGAGCGAAGCTTAGCATCTCGCTTCTTGCTCCAGAAGCGTCATCGGGGTTCTGAATCTTCTCGGGCTTACTAGTGCTTTTGCAATGAGGGCTACAACTGCAGTAATCTCTTTTGCAGTACTGAGCAAGGTGAAGTACTTCAAACCGCATTCCTGAAACATTATCAGGGCTGCTAATATAGTCGACTTATCCTGCTCACTTTAGGATTGGGTTCATCCGGTTAATGACAGCATGAGATCAATGACATTCTTGGCATCATCCTTTGACATTCTGGCATATTTATCAAGTCCGGCATCAGAAACATACACTGAAATGAGGGATTCTTTCAGGAAGGGATATTTTACTAACAATTCACCCAGCACGGATATTTCAATATCTTTTCCTCCGTGGGCAGGATCGATCAATGCAAGGATATCTGCATGGTCTTTTATCAGTTTTCCCGTTTCCCATTCAATGTCATCACATGTCATGTTGTTTATCCTGTGGCTGCGGTCCCATATAGCCTTTAATTTCAGGATCAGCAATGTTGCCCTGTTCGGCACTGCTATTTCGACGTTTTCCCGGATTTTTCTTACTTCCGTATTCCTATCAAGGATGCTGAAATCCAGAGATTCATCGAGCCCTTCAAAAGGAAAAGGTTTCTGTTTTGTTGCAAAATCAATAATAATAGCTCCTGCCTCAGTTTCTTTCATCACACTTGTTGGCAGGCCGGGAAGGTTGTATTTTATAAAACCACGCTCATTACGCAGGTGATAGCTCAGACTCTGCCTTGTATCGCTGTTTGTTATGAGATCGATGTCAACTGACCCGAACCAGGAATTGTAAGAATCGACTGCCCAGCCGCCAATGAGTATAGTTGTCGGATGGGCGGCATCCTCCCTTTCGCAAAGATAGCTGGTGACGTGGGCCAGCTCTTCTAAAGAGTATTTGATTATACCGCTCATCTGATTATAGCTTGTCATATACTGAAACCATTTCTTTCGTGATGTCCATTGCAGAATATCCCATGCCTGCCAGATCCAGCAGGTTCTGTGAAGGTGATACTAGCCTGACGCCTTCCTTTTCCCGGGTATCCCTGAAGACATCTCTGTCCGGCCTGTAGACTATTGCCTTAATGCCGTCTCCTGAAGATGATTCGAATAGTTCGCGGAAATAGCGTATATGCTCATCTTTCAAGTACAGATATACTGAATCGTGTCGTACTCCGTAAGCTGTGTAAAGTGATGCTGCAGTGTATGCAGTAAATCCCACCGGCATGTCATCCTGCATTGCAAAGGTTTCTGTGATCTCTTTTGCTGCATGTGAAGATTCGCTGAACTGAATGCGTATTTCATGAATTTTGAGACTGACAAGGGGCCGTTCCCATGCAACACCATTGAGCAGTTTATCAGTATTTGAGATACTTACACGGCTATGATCCTGTTTTACTATGTTCTGCCGGATCAGTGCCTGGACAGTTTTGTGTGCCCAGCCGTATGATACGTTTTCAAGAAGGGACAACTGCCGTATCGAGGAGTTCTTTTCTTTCAGTAGCCGGGATACTATCTTCCATGACTTTTCGGCTGTCACCCTGTGGCTGACGGGCTGGGACTGCTCAGCTGTGGCGGATTGGAACGACCATGGAAGTTTTATCATCGTGATATCCAGTTGTTCCATCATCTGCTTTTCCCTTTCAGGAAAGTATTTTGAGGCGATAGCCAGGCGGAGATTCCCTTTCCGGCCCTCGTTGCGCACCCATAGCTCGCGGAGCAGGTTCATCCTTGCTACAGTGTCGATTGTTACTTTTGATCTTACCTTGATCAGATATGTGGTATCCCCATCGCTGAGTATAAAGTCAGGCCTCAATGTAATGTCGACAGAATAATAATTATCTAAAATACTTGTATCCTTTTCAATGGAACCGGATGAGATTCCCAGTGACTCCTTTATGTAAGCCAGCGTATTCTCATATTCGCTTGTTTCCTTGTTGATCATATTCAATTATCACTATATGGTGATAAGTATTTATAGATATCAGTGATATCTATTCTTGCTTAGTGATACATATCTAAGTTTATCAGTGATATGAAACTAACACCGGAACAAAAGGAGGACTTATCTTGGGTTCTGCAGAAAACCTGTAGCTTAATTTTATCTGCAAGTGTTCACAGATGCCACAGATAATGAAAAGTGATCTAAGTAATTCTCCGTGAGCTCCGTGTTCTCTCTGGTTGAAGCCAGTATTATGTATATTTCACAAGCATTCCTACAGAGCCCGGTTCTAAATCCTTCCCAATCCGTTATCTGGAAATGAACTTGCGGATGGCTTCACTGCGAAACCATATCTGAAGCAGTTCATTATCTCTGAAAGAGTGCCTCGGCTGGTGTTATAGTTCCAGCTTTGATCAAAAACATCCTCATTAATCTGGTCGGTGATGAAAGGAGTGATAGCTAGTGCGAAGAAACGGTTCTCGTTGAGTTTTTGCTCCCTGCAGAGGGAAACAATGCCCGGGGACAGATCCGGGAACAGGAAATCAGAAATGACCAGCAGATCCGCTTTCTCATAATTCTCATCCTGCATCATTCTTACTCCCTCACACAGGGCTGGCACAACATCGGTGCTTCCGTGAAAACTCATCCTGAGGAAGTCTATCAGGTCACGAATCCCTTTCGGGGGAGTCAGGTCAAGGGTCTCTATTGAAGTACTGAAATTGATAAGATAGCATTTTCTCTTCTGTGAAGCTGCCCGGGACACTATGCTGAGGGTCAATGCCTTGGCAATGTATTCCGGGGCGCCTGACATGGAATTGCTCGTGTCGAGACAAATGATGATAGGCCCCATCTTCTCCTCATCGACAACGGTCACAGTATGCCGAACAATTTCTTCAATGATCCGGTTCCTGTAGCCCTGTCTGGAAAAACACATCAGTCGTCTTTCAACATACTTCAGGTCAAAAAGCAATGCGACATCATCATCACTTAACAGGGCCAATTCCTGCGGTATCACATTTTCCAGATCCGTACCAAGCTCAATACCAACAACCATCTCATTGGAGGTTCTATCCGGTTCTCTGATGCAGTACTGAACAGTTGAATCAATGATCTCTGTATGGTCAGATCGCTGTTCCTTTCGCAGCCTTCCCATCAGTTCACACAATTCACGGATGCCCCTGGCATTATTCAAATACTCGGCCCATTGCTTAAGAAAAGAGATGTCCTGCTCGGTTAATTCCTCGGCGCTCAGGTCCCACAGGATATCCTGCTCAATGTCCAGCTCATCAAATGCCTCTTTGATTTGCCGTATTGTCTCAAACCATTCCTTCAGGTCCTTTGCAAATCTTGAGCGAAGCTTTTGCATTTCCCTGAGCTGCCATTCAAGCAGCTGCTCCTCGTACTCTTTTCTCCAGGCTTCCTGTTCATTCCTGCGAATAGCGGTGAAAGCCTCTGTAGCATTATTGTCCTTCTTCCCGCCCATTCCCCCTTTCGCAGCAAGTATCTTTTTCTCCCAGAATGCAACATTTACAGAAGGGTGAAGTGACCTGTAATTGCTCAGGTCACTTAATACCGATCCTTCGCAACCGCCGTGTCTCTTAAGATCCCATGCTGCAAGATCCAGTCTGGACAGGTGTTCTTTCAGAGGATTCGCATTTTCCAGATAACTGCGGGCTGACATTTCCCAGCTGCTTAGCTTCCTGCTCAGTATAAGTTTGAACTTTTCATCTGCCAGCTCAGGGAACCTGTCTGCGTGAAGGATTCTGGCAAATTCTTCCGTTTCAGCAATTTCCTGATTCAGGGACTGCATGAGATTGCACCTTTTCCAGCAGATGTTCAGCATTCAACCTATGATTTTCCAGGTCTTTGAGAAAAGCCTCGAATGAATCAAGCAGCATTTCCCTCTTCTCTACAGGCACGAACGGTGTTTCATTCAACTTTCTCTGAGCATCGACATAGTGGACTGTGTTACTGGTGATTTCTTCAAGCGCCATCAGGGATCTCTTACACGCATCCTCGAAAGCATATCTGACTCCCGGGGATACATTCTTTTGGGCACCCCTTTTAAACTTTACAGGCAGGGTTGCTTCAAACCACTCAACATATGAATTACTTTTAATAGGATAGTCCCAGCCGCTTTTCAGCAATTTCTCCTGTATTTTAACCTCACATAGTCTAGTCCCATTGAAATTGCATTCCAGGCGTAATTGGAGATCTCCGTTTTCATCAACTGGCGTAAACGGGTCATAGGTCCCCATCTTCTCTACAGGCACATAAAAACGGACCTTTATCTTAACAGGACTATGACCATTAGGGTCTTTTTCTATCTCAGGTGACGTTATAGGAAAATATTGTTTCCCGGATATCTCTGTTGTGTCATAGACATCCTCCGGATAAAAAAATGTATCAAAGACATCATTTTCAATACCGGTGTGATCCAGTAACCAGCTGTTCAGTTTTTCGTGATTGGCACAGCCAAATTGTTTCACGGCTCTTACAACTATCCCATCGATCTGCTCTCTGTTCTCTTCAAGTGTCCACAGGCAATGCCGCAATATAAATGTATCAACAGGTATCACCTCTGTGCGGTCGCATAGGAGTGCGGAAGCCTTCAGTATGAATGCTATCCTTTGCCACCTGCGGTCAGAAACGTAAACTGCGGTTTCGGGATTATCCCTGTTGAACTCGTCAATTGACACCCTGATCGAATTTATGATGGCAAACACTTCCCTGGAAATGCCTACTTTGTATATCTCATCAGGGATTCTCTCCCATTCGGCATGAGAGAATTGCAGCCTGTCCGGAACTACTACATCGATTGGGACGGGACCTCCGTCAAGCAGCCTTTCAAAGTTCTCTCTTTCATGCATAGGATCTACCACTATCCGCATCACAAAACGATCATAGAGAGCTTCCAGTCCCTGGTTGGGCGGAGGTATCTCATTACTTGCAGCGATCAGTGCCTTTAGCGGGACTTTTTCAGCCTTGCCGTTATTACGGTAGATCCTTTCATTTATGATGGTCAATAGTGTGTTCAGGATGGCTGGGCTGCTTTTCCATATCTCATCAAGAAAAGCAAAGTCGGCAGCAGGCAGGTATCCATCCGTTTTGCGGACATAGTTATCCTTTTTAAGTTCCTGGATACTGACCGGTCCAAAAACATCTTCAGGAGTGCTGAAGTTCTGCATCAGGTATTCAAAATGACTAGTGTCTTTAAAAACCTTTGATAGACGACGTGCAATCAGACTTTTTGCCGTGCCCGGTAACCCATACAGGAAAACAGGCTGTCCTGCAATGGCTGAAAGAAGCGAAACTGCAACGATCTCTTCTCTCTCGTACAGTCCGTCAGAACAGATGTTGATCAGATCTGCAACTCTCTTTCTCATAGAAATATTTGACTGATGCTGATCCATGTGTAATTTCCACTCCTGCTATATCCACTGCCAATAAAGCACACGGCAGGGGAAGCCAGATGTAATGGCCGCCCGGCGGAGGGCACTTATCTGGGTAATAAATTTCTATAAGCACGGTATATTTACTTCTGTATAAGCAACTAACGGTTAAGATAAAAAGAATCATCCTGCAGTTTTCTCTTTTCCTTATAGGATGGTTGCTTTTTCCATTGAGATCAACCCTCTCTGTACGGAGTTTCCAGGGTACAAGGACTGTGTCTCTTGTTCCAGCCCTGTTCCAGGAACTGCTGACAAAGCCAACATCTGGATTTTACTGCTCCTGAATTTGAAGTGCTCATCATAGAGTGATTATGTTAAATTGAGTGTGATGAAGTGATTGTGATAATCTTATAAATGATGCCTGACCAGTCTGATTGAGGAGAATTTCATGCAAATTGTTTTGATAGGAGGATTTGCAGGTTCAGAAAAAAAGGATCTTGTTTTCTCAGTCGGGAATGAACTAATCGCAAGAAGTAAAAATGTATGTGCACTCGTTATCGAGAGTAGTGGAAATAATGAGAGAACAACCCTTAAAATTGACCCGGCTATCATAGTTAAAGAGATGAGGAACATTCCCTGTACTTTTGTAAACGATCTGGTGGCTGAACTCCCGGAAATAGGCAGGCAGTCCCCTTTTGACCATCTCTTGGTCGAGGTCCCATTCAGTCTGCCACCCGGCAACGTAAAGAAGGCCATTGTAAGTTCCGGGTTCAAAGATCTGTCCTTTGCACCCGTTATCTGTATGCTCGATGTGAATATGCCCCGGATTGATGGGACGATGATCCCGAAGATAGTTAAGACCCTTATACTGGAGTCAGAGATCATAGTCGCAGGTGCCTGTCCTGCTGATAAAAAACCAATAGCGGTATTGAGCAAAATATTTGAAGTGAACCCTGATGTAAAGGTATTTGAGCACTGTGCAGGCTCCGGAGTACATACAATTGGTGATTTTGTTGATATGATCATCAACCGGGACAATAAGACCCTGTAGATATATATCTCCAGGAAGAACAAGTAAATCCCGTTCCCCTGGATTGATCTATATCTCTAAAATGTTTGTTCCGATTAACATTATATGTGTTAACACCGTTAACCCCTTATTATAGAGGTGTGTGCCTTCTTTTACCACCCCCAACACCCCACTCCCAATGACACGCACCTCAACTAAAACTCCCTATACCCAAAGTATGTTCTGCTCTTCCATCGGCAGGCTCATAAATTCATCTTAAGGGCCCATTCATTATGATCCTTCCTGCGGGCGATCTATAACATTACACTTAACTTTCGCAGAGTGCTCGCTGGGTTTATAGCGATTGGATCAATAATAAGTGAGATCATGATCGATTACTTGTTCATTTTGCTGGGTCTTGTATTCCTGTACAAGGGAGCAAACTGGTTCGTTGAAGGAGCATCATCCCTGGCTAAACAGTTAGGAGTATCGCCTCTGGTTATCGGATTGACTGTGGTAGCTTTCGGGACTTCCATGCCCGAACTAATAGTTAACGTATTTGCTTCCATTCAGGGAAACAGTAATGTTGCATTTGGTAACATTGTGGGAAGTAATATAATCAATATCATGCTCATTCTTGGCCTGACAGGTTTGATAAGCCCCATGATCGTGAAAAGATCTGTAGTCTGGAAAGAGATACCTTTTGCCTTACTTGCTGTCCTTGTTCTGGCAACCATGTCAAACAAAATCCTGCTGGCCAACGACACAGTGAATCTGCTGACAAGAACAGACGGGATAGTGTTGCTGTTCTTCTTTTTGATCTTTGTCTATTACCTGTTCGAATCGATCAGAAGCAATAAAACTAATTCATCTGACAGTACTGGGAACTATTCCAGCACAAAGATCTCACTAATGCTTATCGGTGGACTGGCTGCGTTGATCATCGGAGGAAGGCTGACCGTAGATGGCGCAGTATCCGTTGCAAGACAAGTAGGGATAAGTGAGCTTCTGATATCCTCTACCATAGTTGCTATAGGGACATCTCTTCCCGAGCTGGTCACATCGGTTGCAGCCGCACTTAAAAAAGAGATGGATCTTTCTATGGGGAACATACTCGGTTCAAACATATTCAATATCTTTTTCATTATGGGAATCTCTGCAACGATCTCCCCGCTGGCAGTACCTGCTGTCATAAATACCGACCTGCTGGTCCTGACATTAGCTACAGTACTATGTTTTATCTTTATGTTCAGCGGAGAGAAGCACAAACTGGAACGATGGGAAGCATCTATCTTACTGGTGATCTATGCAGCCTATACATTGTTCATCATATACAGGGGTTGAACTGCAAATCTCGTGCATCCCTCTGATCTTTACAGCAGGAAACAATACGGAATCCGGTTTATCCTTTATCATCAGGTAAAGTATCATATCCGGGTCACCGGTATTGAGTCTTTGAGGTAGTACTGGAAAAGCTCTTTACCCCATTCAATTGCAGACGGGTTCGAACACAGGATATGCTGACTGTCCGTATCCCCATCACTCCTGAGCAGGTTCATGAGAAAATAGTAGTCATTATATGCAAATGTGAGCACATCTATTTTTTTTGGACACAGGTAGAGATTAAACAGCTCATTGTCAAGGAGTTTAGCAAAAGCAGGATCCGGTTTGTCCTGTAACCTGTCAAGGACCTCCTGCGAGAGCACTAAGTATATCTTAACTCCAAGCTCCATCAGTTCAGGATATAGTTTAGAGTACATCGGGTGGAAGAAGGTGCTGACCCTGCATACGGACCGGGATAATTTTGAGTGCTCATAGAACTGGGGATTGAACTCGTATATGTCTGTGATCGCCGGCTTTATCAGGTCGCATTTTCCCAGTTCATTTATCCTGTTAAGTAGATGAGATGGAATGAACTCTATATTATGGGATCCCCAGTAATCAGGATTGACATTGAACACTTCAAGGGTATCTAACAAGGGGTTCATTTCATCGACTATCAGTTTACCGATCTCTGTCAATTCATATGTATCTTTATTATGTGTCACAAGATGGTGGTCTTCCAGGATCCTGATCTGTGGAAGCAATGCCTGCCTGCTTGTGTCGAGCTGCTCCATGATGCTATCTATTTTCCTCGGCTCGTCCCTCAATAAAAGAAGCACACCTTTTCTTTTATGAGATGCAAATACTATGTCCAATAATGGCTTTTTTACTACCATTATGCCCCCGGTAACCTGTAGTAAAGTTTATGTAAACTGCTTATTTAAAAGAAATGGTGTTTTAGTATAATAACTTATTTTTTTAAAGTGGTGTGAATTGCCACCTCTGTCAATGAAAAATAGAGCCTCACAGTATTCTTGGTTCAGGGCGGAGCTATCCTGGAATCGAAGGTTCAGTTATCCGGCCGGATCAGTTCTGTCTGGCAATCCGGATCCTGGTCGGCGGTCAATGGCTGTCAATGCCGGGAGTTCAGAAAAGAGAACCAAGGATCACGAATACCATAAGGCTGGCGCTCAGGTTGGCAATTATCGCAGCCTCAAGACCCTTTTTCCAGTAAAGCCACCCGAAAACGCTTCCTGATATTATTCCCAGGGCAATGATAGCAATGGGAAGTATCGCATTGTAGTCTGTCACTGAAGTTAAGGACAAAAAGTAGCCAAAGCCATAAATGGTGCTGACCAGAAGTATGGAAAGCCAGAAACCTGTGGTTGTGGGAGATCCGTCAGGATTTTTCTTGATCTTCCATGAGATCCATACCAGAAGGGTCACAAGGAAGAACCGCAGAATTATCTCCTCCACTATACCTGCATAGAATGAGTACAATATCCTCTGTTCTATCGGGGGTGATGAGAGCAGTACGGTCAGGGGCTCGGTAAACATCGAGAAAACAAGTCGGTCGGTTGCAAAGATCAGGGTGCCCACCAGCAGGCCAAGAAGGATAGATAGTTTCAGGGAAGAGTTAAAACCTTCAGGTAAACCCCTTCCCTCAAATAGTGATTCAAGTAATGTTGCCTTCAGGCCTACCTTTTTCCCCAGGAAAATGCCTGTGAACAGGGACAATAGTAAAAACGCTGTCCCCTGAGCGATCTGAGTCGCCAGGACAGTAGGAAAGGAACCGCCAAATTCCTGGATAGCATCCCCTGACACAGATACTGCATATGGGAGGGCTGCAAGCATCGATAGCTCTGCAACCATGAACAAGGACCAGAAAACATTCCAGTCAACCATGCTTCTAACATTCATACATGTATCCCTTTTTGAGAACAGCTAATACCGGTCCTGTTTGCCTGTCTGTTTAATACAAGTCCACATTATATAAGTATTCTTTTATTCAGTTATCCGAATACTTCATCGAAGCCGGAATCTGTATTCTACTACTGTATTTGAGAATATATGGTAATTCTAGCCTAAAAAGATTAAAACATGACTATTTATGGTAATGTATATATGTTTTGACATCCTGCTAATAATATATACAGATATATGACAGATGGCTCAGGCTGTCAGACAGGAGGAACAATTTTGGAGCATGACAAAAGAATGCCAGCCAGGTACTGGATCTATGTTTGGGGATTACTCGCTGTTTTCTTTGCATTTTCCTACGTCGCATACATGACAGAGGGATCCGTTTCAGTCTTTCTGGTAAGCATGATGGTTGCAGCGCTCATTACACTCTGGCTTGCAGCAGTGCACTGGATATTCTTTTCAGACTCGCTTCTGTACAAGATAGTGGCTGTGATCCTGGGCGGAGTGTTCTTCGTTGTGGTGGTCATTTTGATACAATTGGTCTATGAGGGCCTGGTGCTTAAGAAAAAGACAGCAGGACATATACAAAAATGAGTTACTTCCTTATGCTGCGTTTATCTCCGGGCTTGCTGCAGTGTTAAAGCATTCAATGCTTATCTGCTGCCCAGGGATTAAAACTTACATCAATATTTTGGCAGTGATGTCCGTTTTGGTCTTGCTGTCCTTCTTCTTAATGGCACATGCTACATAAAACATCTCTTTCCCTGGCAACTGTTGAACTATATTCCAACATCGGGCTTTTTATCTAAGGAAAACCCTATAATTTAAAGTCTGGACACAAGCTACCAGACCTATTAAAAAACGGAGAATTAGAATGAGCAGCTTTTCAGTTAGTAATAACGGTATCGTTCTTATAGACAACAGTGGTGACGCAATATTTGTTCCGAGCAATTATCTTTCTATTTTCATTATGGAACTTGAAGGCATTGGCTCTGATAACACGCTCGGTACAATGTCGACATTCGGTTTTATCAATATGACTTTCACTGATTCGGGAGTTCACATTGGCGATGACAAGGAAGGTGTCTTCCTTTCAAAAAATGAAGCGGAGATTTTACTCTCGACATTGGGGAATTGAGCTCCTGTCGGAAATGAACCGTCGGGAACAGTTACCATATGTGCCGGGTGACTGCATCCCGATAACCTTAAACATTATACCTGTGATATAATCTTATACGTATTATCTATTTTTGTTCCCTTCCTGAAATTAGGGAGCCATTAAAACATTTCTTCATGAGAGAAAATCGTATCGCTCCTCTGATTAAGAAGAGTTTAGGTTATATAAATACAGGACTTACTAGGTAATGCGGGTCGTGGGGAAATGAACCGCAAGGGAGTGGAATGATAGAGATGTTGGGGAACATCTCGGATTCGTCAGGAAGGAGGCACCCTAAAGCGTGGTGGTTTCCGGGTGCCTCACTTTTCCTTGAATCAGATTGCTGTACAGAGAAACTCATATTTTTAAAGGGCTTCCTTATCTAATGATTGCCTGAACGGTTCCTTAAGGTTCTTGAAGCAACTGATAGTTCATCTTATTTCTATACCTGCACTGTCAGGCTCTCAAATCCGCCTTCAAAATCAGCTATATAGGGACACTCATTGTAATAGCATGACATTATTCGCTTTCTATAGTTTCCTAAGATTTATCTTTATTTCAGAACAAGTACCTGGATATAGCAAATCTCTTGCTGCATTTACTGGAACGAAGATCAGCATCCATTGAAAGGTTCTGCTTCATCGGCCTTTCAGGATGTCTAACCGGGCGCAAGCTGTCTGTTCATGTTGAAGTAAGCCCTTTAAGTGCTTATTAATCAGGGTATCCGGATATGGTGCATCCAGGCGACCTTCGGGGTGGCAAATGTCGGGGATAGGCGAAAAGCTTATTGAAAACGTCAAATGGATATTTCAAAAGAAGAGAGGAAATATCTGATGATAACAACTGATACTATCCTGGCTGCCGGTAATATTCTCATAGGAGCCGCTGTAATTATAGCACTTACAGTAAGTACTATAATTGTGGTCAGGTTAGCAATGAAGCGCTTTCTCTGGCAGAGGATGAGAGGACAAGGATGGAGCTTGACGACAGGTTTTTTCATCTTTTTGAGAGCTTCCGTACAATGCTTATTGTTTTCCGTGGCATAGAAGCAATAAGAGATTTCATGAGGTGCGTAGGTAGCAGCATACAGGCCGTTAACTATTTTTTTCTTTTATGCTGGACCATTGATGTCTATTTTTGCTGTCATTATACTTCTCGACTACTTCGATATCATAGGGGCCATATTGAACACTATGCTTGCTGCACTGGGGTCGGAAACATTATTGTGGGACTGGCCGCCCAAACCACCCTCATAAATATAATTCTCGGTGGAGCACTTCTAATAGACCGTCGATTTTGCATAGGGGGCCGCATTCGTGCCGAGCAACTTGATATGTGGGGAGGCGCTATTGAAATAGGCTGGCGGTCAACGCGCATCCTGATAGTGGACAATCATCTTGTAGCAATCCCTAATTCCATTAGCGGTACAGGTCCCGTCATAAATTACTCGATTCCTGAAAAGATCTTCCGCATAGGGACCGACATGGTAGTTTCCTATGGGCCGGATATTGATTATATAAAAGGTCTCATCAAGGACGCTCTTGGAAGCGAGACGTGGGTTATGCATGAAAGGCCAGTGCAGGTATTACTTCTCCAATTTACGGATCATGGGGTGAAACTCAATGTCAGGTGACGGATAGAGGACTATATGGAAACCCGTATCTCTGAGGACCGGCTCAACAGAGCCATCTGCGCCGCCTTCATCAGTAAAAAAGTTGCCATGCTTTCCTCGGAGCTGATCATTTATTTCGGTGATCCTGAAAAGAAAAAGTAGTCTCCGGAAGGAGTGAATAAATAAACCATGCTTTTATCTGGCCTAATCAGGTACTCATGCTGCTGTATTTTGCTCGTTCTTCCCACGATCGAGTTTCATACCGTTTCGAAGCCAATTAAAAAGTCATCATCATAATTATACTCATTTTTATTTCATAAGTAATATATAAATATAGGAAACTTACACACTACATCTGTTCACTTTCAAAAGTGACATGGCAAATAATCATAAAGTAAGGGAAATGTCCTTGCCAGATAACATTGCTGTTAAGCACGACACTTCTTGCACTATCAATGAACTGTCGATGATATGGCTATTAGGATCAAGAATGACAAATTGATATTAAGGTCTTCATTTCTCTTGCAGGTTATGAGTAACGATTTCAGCAAAATAAACAAAAAGGTGATGATATGAGAAATCTATTGGTACTTGCAATAGTATTTATGATGCTAGCACAGGTGATGGTGCCAGTCGCATTGGCTGCAGAGCTTGTCTCTGTCGAGGTAGTTTCCAACAGTCAGCATGCAGTAATTGAAGTCCAGCAGGGGGAGACCGTGAACTTTACGATAAATCTTACCGCAGAGGGATCTATTAGTGGAAGCTTCACTAGTTCTAATCCAAATAGGGCGGCCATCAATACCGTTTATTCTGTAACCGGTACCAGTGATTCTTCAAGTACTCCAAGTTCTTACTATGACTTTTACGCGAGCAGCACTTTAGTTGGAGGTTCTAACTATTTAGTGACATGGAACGGCGCGCCTGCTGCTTATGAAGTCCCAGCAACTGCTTCTGCATCCCTGACTGCAGAACCTGGCGATTATGTAATCCGGATTGCTGCTACATTTAATAATCCTAGCGGATCAGGAGGAAAACTGGGGGATACTACTGGGGACTATCTAACTATTCGGGTAATCGAGGCCACAAGTGTAACAAATTCAATACCCTCAGTTGCAGCAGACTGTAACTCAGTTATCGTTGATGAAGGACAAACCGCATTCAACACAGGAACATGGTCTGATCAAGACTCTGATGACAATGTCATATTAACTGCTTCTGTAGGCTCTGTTACTAAACTTGGGGACAACAATGATGGAACATGGTCTTGGTCATATGATACAACAGACGGACCGACCCAGGGTCAGGCAGTGACTATTACTGCAAATGATGGAAATGAGGGAGTTACAACAACTTCGTTCTCTCTCACTGTGAACAACGTTGCTCCAACGGCTACATTTGGGAACAACGGGCCGTTAAATGAAGGCTCTTCCTTCACGCTTTCTATGATAAACCCGTATGATCCTTCCAGCGTTGATACCACTGCTGGATTTGAGTATGCTTTTGATTGTGGGGCCGGATATGGAAATTTTAGTGCAGGTAACTCATTCACCTGTCCAACAGCAGATAATGGTATAGTGAATGTCAAGGGTAAAATAAGGGACAAAGACGGAGGAGTTTCTGAGTACAACGCAACTATAGCGATATACAATGTTGCTCCGGCAATCACATTGATCACAGGTCCGATAGGTCCGGTGGAAATGAATACTCCAGTCACGATGAATGCCACCTTCACCGATCCCGGTACTGACGATACTCATTCTGCGGTCTGGTCATGGGGAGATGGGACAGAAACATCAATGCTTCTTGGCACAGTGGCTTCTCCTGTTACAGGCAGCCACATTTATTCAGCCGCTGGCATCTACACGGTTACTCTCACAGTAACAGATGATGACAATGGTTCAGGCGTTGAGATCTATCAGTACGTAGTTGTTTACGACCCAAGTGCAGGATTTGTAACGGGTGGAGGATGGATAATGTCCCCAGCAGGTGCATATTCTGCAGATGAAAGCCTGGCAGGGAAAGCAAGTTTCGGCTTTGTTTCCAAGTACCAGAAAGGAGCTAAGGTTCCTACTGGGCAGACAGAGTTCCAGTTCAAAGCAGGTGATCTGAACTTCCAGAGCAGTTCCTATGAATGGCTGGTAATTTCCGGAAGTAAGGCTACCTACAAAGGTATTGGTACAATCAATGGCGCTGGAGATTATGGCTTCATGCTTACAGCCACCGATGGAGGCAACAAGGGCGTTGACACGTTCCGTATAAAGATATGGGATAGAAGTAATAACGATGCTGTAATCTATGATAATCAGGTAGGTTCATCCGACAAAAGCGATAGTGCCAATCCTACTACGATTGTTTCCGGAGGGAATATCGTTATCCATAGCAAGTAAGCAATAAGCCCTATTTTTACTTTCGATGCTGCCACTGGCAGCCATCTATCTTTTTTGCATCCCGTTGAAGAATTCTCTAATGACTTCGTTGAAATGTAATAACGGCAGTTTCTCAAATCTCAGTAATCGGCGTCGAGTCTTTCAAATAGTGCTCAAAGAGTTCCTTTGACCAGCCGATAGCCTTTTTATTATGACACCTGACAATGTAATGATCAACCTCGCCATCCTTTGTCAGTATATTGTATATGGTGGAAAAATCATTCATTGCAAAGAATACGGTCCTGACTGGTTTTGAATAGATGAAAAGATTAACTTTGTCCGATTCTACAAGCTTTTTGAAGCTGGCATACTGGTTCTTTCTAAGGTTCTCAAAAAGCTCCTTTGAGATAATGGTGGATACTGCTACTCCATTATCTGTCAATCCTTCATATACGCTTGAAAAGTTCGGGTGGAATACTGTAGTGAGCCCAAATACTGACTTTGACTTCTTCGACTCTTCTTCAAAACCCTGGGGCAGGTTATATATTTCCGAAATAGATGGATTTTTTATCTTACACTTTCCAAGTTCCTCTATCCTGCTTAAGAGATGAGGCGGGATGAATTCAAGAGAATGGGTTCCCCAGTAATCTATATCGACATCGAGGGTTTCAATCCTCTCTATCAGAGGGACCATTGCATCTACTAGGAGTTCACCTGTTTTTGTCAATGCATAGCTGTCATCCGAATGAGCCATAACCTGGTGATTCTCCAGTATCCTTATCTGCGGAAGCAAAGCTTGCCGTGTTGTTTGCATGGATCTGAGGATTGCTTCCATCTCCACCGGGCCATCTTTAAGCAATAATAGTATCTCTTTCCTTTTCTTGGAAGCAAACATAACATCCAGCAATGGCTTCTTCATAAGTCCCTTTTCCCGGATAGTTCTCTCATGTTCAATATGGGAATGCTGCTATTTATAAAGACCAGAAACTTAATACCAAGCATATTTCAGGTTAACTTATCCTTCTTTCGGTTATCGTTAAACCCGGCTGAAATTATAGCGGTTTTGAAATTAACTGTCCGGGCTGAATGTACTTTAATTCGTAATATTAAGAACGGTTCATGTTATATTGAAAAAACACTTCTTACACCCTGCGGGCAGGGAGTGTCCGTGAGTGTGGGAATGGGATTCTGATATATCCCGTACATCTCAGGAAAAGGCGTTTCATGAACAGTTGTTCCATGCGTCTTATCTTGCTTCTGGGAGCAGGACAGTTTCATGTCCGGGATAGAGGCATAAACCACTGGTTCTAGATACAATAAGATATCTTGGGCCTTGAAGCCAGAAACGCGCTCAGAAACAGAAAGGATTTACATCCGTTTACACTGGTCTAGTAGTATCCGGACAGCTGTTGCGGGATAGGGAGGAAAATAATATGAGTTCGTTAAAGACCTGGACAGAAAAAACTGATTTTGATAGCGGTCCTGCCGCGTTTACGGAAGATGATGATGCTGACTATAGACCTATGCTCCAGGGAGTTATCAATACCCGATGCACGTATGATGGTGCCAAGATAGAAGGCAGCCTGGAATAATGAAGAGGTCGCAGGCCAAATAAGAGTGAAAAAGGAAAGATCATAATATGAAATATCTTGAGGAATCTCAAGGCTGTGAAGAGCTCATATCATGGACATTGCTTCTCGATCACAGCAATGCTCTCAGGGAGATCCTGCTGCACTTGAGTGGAGGGAAAATCTTTTCAGTCATTACTTTTACGAGTCTGCTTTGACAGGCAGGACTTCAAAGAACCTCTTCTTCACTTTTTGTTTAGGTTACGGATCAATATAATATGCAGGGTACATGTACATGATCTGTGCCCGTGAGGCTTTAAAAAATCACTTTTACACTGAATTATGGACATGGGATTTTTATATGCAGACATAACACCCTTATGATCATACATGGATGGTTTTTAGGATCCTGTTTTATTCCCGGATTCATCAGATATGACCTGATAGGAGAATGAAGGTGTCAGAATGAGTGAGGAACTTTATTATATGAACCAGCTCCAGGCTTTGGAGGACATCAAGAACACCTATTTCCGCCAGCTTGACGAGATCGAGAGAAAGCGGGCTGAGATCGCCATAATGAAAAAAGAGATCAGGTCAGATGAATCCCTTATTATGGAAGAGTATAGCAAGATACGGGATGCCAAGAAGCTGATCTCCATGCAGTACGAGGAGCTCCTGGTAAAGAATGAAGAGCTCCGCCTGTCCAAAAGAGAGTTCGAAAAAAGGAAAGAAGAGTTCACCCGAAAAGAGAAGGATCTGCAGTCACGGGTTGACAGATATGAGATAGACTATGCTTCTCTTGAACAGCGCAAGAATGAGCATTATCGCGTAATGAGAGCTCAGCTGGAAGAGGAACTCGCCATCGGGAAAAGAAGAAAGCAGCTTGAGAGGGCGCACAAAAGGCTTGATCGGAAAGAACAGGAGCTTGCCGTCAGGAAAACAGAACTTGCATCCAAGGACATCGATATTGATGTTGAGAATGAGAAGATCGAGCGTAAACGCCGTTATGTAGATCACCTGTATGAGAATCTCGAATCCCGTGAGCAGGAGATCGAGTCCCGCAGGTTCGAACTTATAAGGCTCAAGCAAAGGACCGAGGAAGAGATCGGCAAACATGTGACCATACACCGGCAGCATCTGGATATCCGTAAACTGGATGCGCGTACGGACCAGCAGTCAGGCTACATCAGAGCCCTGGAAGAAGAGGTTGTGGATCTCAACAGAAAGCTTGATGAGGCTATGACTGAACTGAAAGAGATGGCCATCTGCTCAAAGCTGCTTGAACGTAACCTGCATTTACAGCAGATGCCAGCCAAACCTCTTGCCTGATCGAGGCCTTCATCCAGACCGGCGGTTAATTACTTGTGTTCCGGGACCAATTACCTTTTGATTCAAGGTGATCTCATTGGTACGTGAACTTTCCACAAAGGACATTGAACTGCTCAAAAAGCTTGCTCCCGAATGTGCAGGCCTCGTATGCTCAGGTTCAAGAGCACCCTACAGGTCTATCCTGCCGCCTGTTTCCAACCATTATTCCCGGGACGAGGAGGACTTCCGGAGACGCATGTCGCTTCTGGACACGGGGGAACTTGCCTACCTTGTATCTCTTATCCGTAATGGGGAAGAAAGCCTGGGTTGTGTGCCTCCACAGTATATTGAGGTGTTCCTGGGAATAGTAGAAGAGAAAATGGGAACGCAGACTGCAGAGGAGCTTCTGATGGTCTATCTCTCGGGACGCGAGTGCCCGCCGGGTAATGTGATCGACCTGAAATAAGGCAGTAAGGAGCTTCACCCCTTAAGTTCCCGGTGCAGCTCGGCAAGTCCCCTGAGGGTGGTGTGTCCTCTCATTGTAAGGAAGTAATCCCCGCGTTCGCCCTTCTGGCCGATCAGCTTGCTGTCTGTAAGCTTCTGGAGGTGGAATAGCAGGTTGCCCCCGCGGAGCCCTGTTATTCTGGAGAGCTCTGTGAAGCTCTTTGTTCCCGTGCTGAGTGCCCTCATCATCAGAAGGCGCTGCCTGTTTGCCAGCGGCTCGCAAATGCTGCTGACGACTTCATCCGATATCTCGCTGCTATCCGGGACCGCTCTGTCAGCCTTGTTCTTTCCTGAACCGTTCAGTGAGCGTATGAGGTCCAGCTGTTTCAAGAACACTTCCGAAGCCTGTGAAGTGCACGAGTCGCAGTTCTCAGTATTGGCGAATTCCCTGAGCTTCTCGAACCTGTCCTCATACTGGGACAGGACCTCCTCGTCCACAGTCTTGTCCATAAGAAGCAGCGCGGTTTCCTGCAACAGGTTCTCGAACGCAGCCTTGCAGAACTCATTGCGGTCGCAGTCTGTGCACATTCTGCTGTTGAGGGCGCTTTTGCTATCCTGTATTATATAGCTGATCAGGGGTCTTGATATATCACTCCTCATTTCGGAACACATCATGTTCAGATGCTGGTCGTTAGTCTGCTCCAGCATCCGGGAGACAACCTGGCTCAGGGATGATATCTCAGCCCTGATACCTGCAAGTTCTTCGGAGTAGTTCTTTTCCTGTAGTTCCGTTTCGTTCCGGTTTTTTTGCATGCCCTCACCTGTGAGTTCTTTACCTACAGTTTTATGACATTCGGGTATATTAATATGTATCTGATATTAAGAACATGTTCATGCAGCTGTGAATCCCCTGCACTGAGGTCCCTTCTCATACAAATAGGTATATACAAAGGAAGTAATACGAAATAGTACCTCTAAAACAGGAAAACACAGGAAAGATCCCATGATCCGCTCTATCCTCGATAACGACCTTTACAAATTCACAATGCAGATGGCTGTCCTTGAGCTTTTCCCGGATGTTGTGGCTGAATACAGATTCACCAACAGGGGAACGCAGCGTTTCACAGAGGATTTCGTGAGGGAACTCAGAAGGATCATCGATGAGGATATATCAGCGCTCGCTCTAAGGGAAAATGAATACCAATGGCTTAAGGACAGGTGTCCCTATTTTAAGCCTATGTATCTTGAGCACCTGAAAAATTACCGCTTTGATCCTTCACAGGTTAGCGTGGGCCTTACAGCGGATATGGACCTTGATCTGAAAATAAAGGGACTCTGGCATCAGGCGATACTCTGGGAGATCGTGCTCATGGCTGCCGTATCGGAGCTCTATTTCGATATGGCGGAAAATAAGTGGAAGGATAACGACCGCGTTCAGCCGGATGGCTCTGTTACTTCCAGGTACTGTTCATTCATAAGGGACATCGGCAGAGAACTTGAATCAAAGGACTGTGTTTTTTCAGAGTTCGGGACACGGAGGCGCAGGAGCTTCGAACTGCACGATCAGCTGATAGATACTCTGGCCCAAACGGGGCTGAGGACATTCTCAGGTACAAGCAACGTGTTCCTTGCAATGAGGTATGGGGTCCGTCCCATAGGCACCATGGGGCATGAATGGATCATGGGTAACTCTGCGCTTGTGGGGCTGAGGAATGCAAATCTTTTTGCACTTGAGAACTGGGCAGATGTATATGAGGGTGACCTGGGGATAGCCCTGTCAGACACCTTTGGATCTGAGGCCTTCTTTTCCAATTTCAACCTGAAGCTCTCAAAGCTGTATGACGGCGTAAGGCACGATAGCGGCGATCCTATCAGGTTTGCAGACAGGGTGATCCTCCATTACCGGAGCATGGGTATAGATCCTCTCGGGAAGACCATCGTGTTCAGTGATTCCCTGCACGCGAGGGACGCTGTAAGGATAAGGGAACACTGCAATGGCAGGATAAACTGCACTTTCGGCATTGGGACAAGCCTCACGAATAACTCCGAATTCTTCAGGGCAAGCCCGCCCCTGAACATGGTCATCAAGCTGTATTCTGTCAACGGCATCCCTGTGGTCAAATTAAGCGATGACGAGGGAAAGGAAACCGGTGACAGGGACGCTATCAGGGTGGCAAACTATATCTTCGGCAGAAAGGGCCTTGACGAATAAGCCTCTCCTGAAATCCGGTCTCTCTGGTCATGGCACAATACTTATATATCACGTCAACCCTAATGAACATGCTTTGAGATTAACTGTTTTGTTAAACGTATGGCATTAGAAGGTATTTGTTTAAATAGTACGTCTTTTCCGTTATGTTTTCAATTGTAGTTAGGTCTTTTTAAGCTTATACCAAAAGGGATGTGAAATTATATGTTCAACAGAACCGAAGAAACCACAGCACCGGTAACAGCCGGCGAGAACTACGACGTGACAATTGAAGACATTGCAAGAGAAGGCGACGGAATCGCAAGAGTAAGCGGCTTTGTTATCTTTGTCCCGGGCACCAAGGTCGGCGACGAGGTCACCATCACAGTAACAAAAGTGATGCGCAAGTTCGCTTTTGGCCAGGTTGCAGAATAAACCTTTGCATTGATCTGAAGGACCTGGTCCTTCAAAATCTCTTTTTAAGTTAATGATCACTTTCAAAGTAAGATCACTTTCAACCTATTCGGGGTTGCATAGCTGTTTCCTGTGGGCCGTAAGAAATACTGGCAACTTCTACAAGCATTCATAAAACAGCATTCATAAAACAACGGGTAAATTGCGCTTGGATCTTGGTATATGGATCGAGACAGACATGCATGAATCCAGCATACATGGGATATCTGGACCCATATTACCGAGATCGTGCTCATCCGCTAAATCCATATTCTTGGATTAAACTGAACTACGTTTCCCGGTCTCTTTTCCAGACACTGATTGACACAGATGAACATGGATTTTACGTGGAAGGTATTTATAACCCTATATTTCCAGAACTGGTGTTTATCTGTTCAGATGCGTGTCTTAATGATACCGTTTGAAACAGTGCCAGAAGAGTACCCTTCTGATAAAAAAAGAGCGGGCTTTTAAATCGCAAGTCTTGTATGACATTCTTGCAAAATGAACAGGAAAGTAAGAAACGATTGCCGTTCCTTTACTTCAGATATCCCTTGTTCTCCAGCCAGTTGACCTGCGGCCTTGTGTATTTCCATACTACGTCGGCCTTGTCATCCTGGAAGGACCAGGGAGTGACTATCACGATATCCCCTTCGTGGACCCACATTCTCTTCTTCTTTGAGCCGGGTATCCTGCCCATTCTGACCGTGCCGTCCATGCACTGCAGTCTTACCCTGCTTGCTCCCAGCATGCTGGCGACTGTTGCCAGTACTTCGTTCCTGTCCTTGCGCGGGGTCCTGACACGGACCACCTCAGGTGTGTCGCCATGTGTTCCACTTACGTTACCCTGTCTTTTCCTACTGTTATAATTAGCCAGATCAATTCCTCTTTATCGTTTGCTTAATGCGTGTTTTGCTTGTTGCTTTATTAAAAAATGGATATTTGACGAAATGCTGTTACACAGAAAAGTGCAAAACACCTGAAAAATCCGATTTAAATAAAACCCGTTCAGGGTGGCCATGCTGTGATCAGGTATGATCATTTTTAAAGGCCAGTAAACTCTCAAGTCTGTAACAACATATGTTGTTCACTATATATAAATGAACTGTAAGATAGGCAAATGCCGGCAGAGAACCGGCATGCACCTGATCCGGTGTTACTTATTGTCTCCTGCGAGCATCATTTTCACAAGTGCTGCGGCGACATCAACAGACGTGTATTCCTCTTCCATCATGCTCTCCACCCAGTTAACGTACTTGCCCATGTGTCCGGAATCAATCGTATCCTTCACTTTCTGGGCCAGCATGTTTGCCTTGATATCTTCGGCATCGCTCCGGGTGGGAACCTTCTGGTTGAGTATCTTCACATTGGTGTACTTCTGGATACTCTTCAGTTTGTAGAGCTCCTTGACTGTAACGAAAGTGAATGCCTTCCCGGCTTTCCCCGCCCTTCCGGTCCGTCCAATGCGGTGTACATAGGATTCCTCGTCCTGGGGCAGGTCATAATTGAAGACTACCTCGATATTCTCAACATCTATCCCCCGGGCCGCCACGTCGGTGGCAACAAGGGTCTCGATGTCTCCTCTCCTGAAGCTGGTCATGACCCTTTCTCTCTGCTGCTGTTTCATATCGCCGTGAAGGCCGTCTGCCAGGTATCCCCTTGTCTTAAGGGTGTCGACCAGTTCGTCCACGGCTTTTTTAGTATTACAGAACACCAGGGATGACTTGATGTCGTAGATATCAATGAGCCTGCAGAGTACCTCTGGCTTTGCATGGAACTTGACCTCATAATAATATTGCTCTATACTGGGGACAGTGACCTTCTTATGGATTGTCTTCACAAGCTGCGGGTCTCTCTGGAAGCGCTTTGTGAGCTTCATTATCTGAGCAGGCATGGTTGCCGAGAACAGTATGGTCTGCCTGTCTTCCGGTATCTTGGTGAGGATAAGTTCGATGTCCTCCCTGAAACCCATATCGAGCATCTCGTCAGCCTCATCGAGCACAACCATTGCGACGTTGTCAAGGTTGAGCGTCCTGCGCTCTATATGGTCCATAACCCTGCCGGGTGTTCCGATGACGATGTGGACGCCCTTGCGCAGTGCCTTGATCTGCCTTTCAAGACTCTGTCCACCGTAGATGGGCAGTATCCTGAGTCTCTGGTATGCAGAGAGCTTTGACAGCTCGTCCGATACCTGGTTTGCCAGTTCTCTTGTAGGGCAGAGCACAAGTACCTGCACATCAGTGAACTCCGGGTCAACCAGTTCAAGGGCAGGAATACCGAAAGCAGCTGTCTTGCCTGTTCCGGTCTGGGCCTGGCCGATGATATCCTTTCCTTCCATGATAAGCGGGATGGCCTGTGCCTGGATGGGCGTCGGTTCCTCATAGCCGATATCAGTGATGGCTTTTAAAATGTTTTGTGATAGATTAAGTTGATCAAAGCTTATAGATTCCATTTCATAAATTCCTTTACTTGGGTTAAGTGCTGATTTTCAGATCACCGCGTCCAGGCGATGATCCCTTTGATCCTGCACCTGCAAGCGTATCATTTTTAATGTCAATGTTCCAAGTTGTTTTGTGAATCCAAAACAAAAAAGAGCAATAGTCCTTATAACAACAGCAAATGAATTAAGCCTGTCGGTATAAAACCGCATAAGCTGCGCTTTTCATTGCTGTTTCTCCGTGTCGTTCCCTGTGACAGTCTGATTATCCCTTCTGCATTATAAAGAACGCATAACCGTATTCCTCCGAGTGCTTCCTGAAAATCTCCATCTCCCTGCGCGAGAACTCAATGATAGATTCTGCGTCCATATTACCCTGGTATTCCTCCTCGATCGAGTCCAGCCTTTTCTCCATCGGAATGTAATAGTCATCCCACCATGCAGCTGCAGGCAGCCTGAAACTTCCAATGAGGGTATATCCTGCAGCCTCAATTGCCTTCTCGTACTCCGGAATGCTCCTGATCGCGGGATAACATTCCTGCCAGAACTGGAATGCCTCTTCAGAGGGAGTGTCAGTGAACCAGGCTGCTTCCGTCAATGCAATAAAACCTCCCTCCTTCAGGAAGCGTTTCCAGTATGAAAGCCCCTTTTCAAATCCTATGACAAAAATAGCGCCTTCGGACCAGATGACATCAAAGGAATCTTCCCCGAAAGGCAGATCGTCCATGGAAGCACGCACCGTGGATATCCTGCCTGTAACTCCTTTCTCTGCTGCCTTTTTCATAAGGTCGTCCAGGTACGGCTGGTAAATGTCGGTTGCAGTGATCTGGCAGTCTTCACAGATGTCCGCAAGATGAAGGGTCTGCATTCCCACCCCGCATCCGATGTCCAGTATCCTGCTGCCGGGAGCGAGGCGGGGGAGTGACCTGAAGGCCTTTTCGGTAGATTCGTTGTTACCTGGTCCCTGTCGTGGCAGGCCGTGGAATATCTTAAAAATAGCTGATTCGTCCATGAGAACAGGATAGAATCCAACTTTTAAACTTTTTGTGCTCCAGGTCTGACTGAACCTCATATTTAATGCAGCTACCACAAAATATTTCCGACTGAACAGAGAAGAATTATCCATGGACTGGCATACCTTACCGGAAACTCCCGCTTATGCTGACAAGATCACAATCCCGGGATGGGATGAGGAACTTGGATCCGCATTCTCCGTATATAAGGGCCCCTATATACCGGGCAGAGTTATATCCCGGCATAAGACCATGTGGGATGTCCTAGTTTCTGATAATGCCATAAAAGCCGGGATATCAGGAGCACTTTCACGGACTGGTAAGCAGCCGGTAGTGGGTGATTTCGTTGTCCTGCTTAAGCAGGCAGAACTGAACTCCCATACAATCGTAAACGTATTGCCCCGAAAGACATGCCTCTCAAGAGGTTCTGCAGGAAATGGCAGTGAAGAGCAGGTCATCGCTGCAAATATCGATACTATCTTTATTGTTACATCAGCAGGAAAAGACCTGAACCTGCGAAGACTTGAGCGCTACCTCACAGTTGTATATTCCTCCGGAGCAAAACCTGTGATAGTTTTGAACAAGGCCGATCTCACAGACAGACCGGCTGAAGCCATTGATATTATACGATCGATTGCCTCTGATGTTCCTGTTGTTGCCGTGAGTGCCCTTTCAAAAGATGGTATTGAGGAACTTGAACCTTACATTGGCCCAGGCAGCACCGTGGCACTCATGGGTTCTTCAGGTGTTGGGAAGTCTACGCTGATCAATGCTTTTCTCAATGGATCGGTTCAACTTACACAGAGTGTCCGGGAAGATGATGAAAAGGGAAGACACACAACCACAGTAAGGCAGTTATTTGTGCTTCCCGGTGGAGGGGTCATTATAGATAACCCGGGTATCAGGGAGATTCAGCTGGGCGACTATTCCGATGGGTTTGAAAAAACATTTTCAGATATTATCCAAGTGGCACATAATTGTCACTTTAAAGACTGCACACATCAGCAGGAACCAGGATGTGCTGTTATAAAAGCAGTTGCTGAGGGGTTTATTGCAGGAGAGAGACTGGAAAGTTATCATGCGCTGAACGCCGAACTTGCGTTCCAGTCCGAGAAAGCAGATATTGGTCTTAAAAGGCTTGAAAAGAAAAAACACAAAGGAATGCAGGTGAGTCCCAGAGAGTACAGGGAATACAAGGAAAGGAGATGACAGGCTAATGTAAGAATGTAAGAGACTACGAGGTAAGGTATGTTTGCCTGTTGAGTAAGCATTCGTACCGGACCAGTATAAAGAATATCCGGAGAAACCGTAAATAGGAAAACATGCATACTTATAAGTAATGGGCAATAGGGGTATTGTGTTTTTACTTATTGTCTCTCTGGCTTTCAATATTTATCTTCTCGGGCCGGAAACGATATCCGAGAGACTGGAGATGCAGGGGGACCAGGTATCGCTTCAGGAAACGAATGAAGATCTGAGACGGCAGCTTGAGGAGTGCAACCAGTCATTGGAGGCATGTTCCCTCCAGCTTGAGTTCTATAGGGAGCAATTGCTGGAATCAGGCATAGGGGGCGAGGAGTGCCCTCTGGCATTCCTTGGTAATGCCACCATGCAGGCTCCTGCAATAGTCCAGCGGGTGGAACTGATAGAGAGAGGGCCCTTTATCAGGCAGAGGGTTACGGAAGAAGGGGCCATGCTTGACATCTCTGTAGAAATGGTCCCCGGAAGGGGAAGGGTACTGGTACAGACGGTACCGCTTATGGGTGTTATTTTCCAGGATACTGCCAACATGGCTGTCTCGCTTGCACAGGAGCGTACGGGAGCTGACCTGTCTCAAAGTGATATCATTTTCAGCATAACTGCGAACGAGGAGATTCCCGGCGTCGACGGGCCAAGTGCAGGGGCGCTAATGACGGTACTTGTGCTGTCATCCATTAACTCCACTCCCCTGAATCCTCTTGTAACCGTCACAGGTACAATTGACGAACAGGGGAATGTAGGCGCGGTGGGAGGCATACTTGAAAAGGCTGAGATCTCAGAACAGACCGGAAAGGAACTGATCCTGATTCCCGAAGAGAACCGGCAGCTTGAAATAACCAGTGAGACCGGACGCAGTGTAGGCGGTATAGTCATATCGGAGGGAGAAAGCGAAATAGTCGACGCGGAGTCCTATATTGAAGAGGAGATCGGCATTGAGGTTGAATATGTGTCCGACCTTGATGATATACTGCAATATGTGTTCGTGGACCAGTGATCAGTAAAAGCGTGAAGAAGGTCTGCTGGAAAGCATCTCGGAAGTGGATATAATAAGTAACCTTAAGAAGTAAGTTTAATAACTCAATCTGGGAAGTAGACCTCAGAGTAGTTATCAAAGGCTTTACAGGATATGTTTTTACTTGCACAAGGCCATAATAATGATTGTGGAGATGGAGGTAGAATTGATGGCTATGTGACCCTTTTCCTGTAAAGCCCGTGATTATGATAGCGTGATGATGTGATTATCTTAAAGTAAAGGAAGGGAGTTTCCCGGAGGAAACTTCCTGTCCCGGCTACGTTTAGAGAGCGTAGTTCTCTGGTTTGAAGACCTTTACTTCTGCCTTGTATTTCTCCATGCAGTCGCTCATGAACTTCTCTGAGTCGTTGGTCAGAGCTGCGAGTTCTGCGGCTGCCTTGTTGAGTGCGTTGGTCTCGAACTTTGTCATTTCGAGGCCCTTTGCGTCCTTCAGCAGGTTGCAGCATTCTACTGCAGCGTTCTTTGCACGGAGGTAGTTGTCGTTTCCGTCCTTGACGATTGCCTGTCCGACCTTGTATGCGTTGTCGTATGCAAGGATGTAGGACTGTGGGTCTCTGAACCTGTCGGATGCCATGAGCAGGTCCCTGAGGATCTTCTCATTGCCGGACTTGAGTGCAGTGTTCATGAGTGCACAGTCGTAGTTGAGGGATTCGGACCAGCACTGTACGGTTGTACCACCGAACTCTGCGTGGTATTCAACGGACTCGTTGGACCACAGGTCACAGCACTGCATGATGAGGTTACCCATTACGTCAGAGTGTGCACAGGTTGAGGTCTTACCTTCGAATGCCATTGGCATACCGGAGATTGCCTTGACTATGATGTTCTCATAACCGCAGTCCTTTCCTGGACCTTTTGCACCTGCTTCGTATCCTGCGAGTGTCCTTGCACCGGCGATTGTCCTTGCGATGATCGCGAGGGTGTGTGCGAGGTTCTTGTCAAGGAGGCCGCCTGCAATGAACATTGCAGTGTTTGCCTGGGCACAGTCTGTGTCACCGGCTGGTGTTACATTCTTCTGCTGTGCGACCTTTGCAATGCCCTGCCAGAGGTACTCCATGTCCATGCTGCCGAGGCAACCGATTGCGTAGAGCATACCTGGTACGTCGTTCCTGAGAACTGCGTAGTCGAAGACTTCCTTACCACCCATTGATTCAATGGAGAGGAGGTCTGCACCTGCTTCTGCTACTGCTTCGAATGATTCCATTACGAGGTTGTACTTGTCGCCTCTGAGCTGGAGGAAGTCCTTGTTCTCCCTTACATCACCAGGGGTGTGCCTGAGTGCGCACTTGATGCCGTATTCCTCATGGTATTCTTCCATGATGGTCTTCTGTGCGTGTGCGACCTCAGCTCCCCAGGTTGGGTTGTTGGTCATCTGCTGGACGTGCTCTGTCTCAAGTACTACGGATGGGAAACCGACCTGGACCATCCTTGCCATGATGTCCTTTGTGATCCTCTGGTACTCAACGACGAGTTTCTCTTTTGTCTCTCCGGCCTCTGGCCTTGGGGCGTAGTTGACCTCGGCGGTTGTGTAACCTGCACCGATCTCAAGACCCAGACCTGCCTTTACAGGGCTCTTTGCACGACCAAATACCATCTCATCAGCATTGCTGTATGCCATTGTTGTGAATTTCTTGACTGCCATTTAGCTCACCTCTTAGTGTTTGTGGAAAATTGCTTTCAACTGTGCAAGGCCTTTTCCTGCCAGTATTGCATCTGCCATCTTTGGTGCATCTGCTGCTTCCTCACCATATACTCCGAGTTCGTAGGTTGAAACGAAGTCCTGGTTGACTGCTCCGCCACCGCACTGGAATGGTACCTTGATGCCTGCTTCAAGCAGCCTGTCGTTGACTTCCTTGAATGCGTACATGGTGGTTGTCATGAGTGCTGTACCGGTGAGCATCATTGGGCTTTCCTTCTTTACAGCTGCAATGACCTCATCGACCGGGACGTCACGTCCAAGGTCGACAACTTCATAGCCGTTTGCCCTGAGAAGTGCTGCTACGATTGATTTTCCGATGTCGTGAACGTCACCCTCGGCAACGTGGACAACGACCTTTCCTCTTGGCTTTGGTGATGATCCTGCCTCTGCCTTACAGAACTCGATACCTTCGAGCATTGCGTCTGCTGACATCATGACGTTTGGCAGGAAGATTATACCCTGGTCGTACAGGTCTGTGACCACTTTCATACCGACCATCAGTGCATCGTCGATAAGTGCTATTGGCTCTTTTCCGGCTGCAATTGCTGCCTCGAGACCTTCAATAACATCATCCTCTTCACCCTCGAAGATTGCCTCTGCAATCGGGCGTATGAGCTCATCCTTTGGATAGAGTTCTGCTGCCGCATCTTCAGGGGTCATTGATTTTTCCATCTTAACGTTGTATCTTATGAGGATACCTTCTTTGTCTACGATTAACAATTCTATACCTCCTTCAATTTATTGATCTATTAGCTGAACCTGTGACAGGTTCAATCCAATCTACACAATGGGTCCGTCTAGAACCTCCTTACGCAAAATCTTTTCTTGGTATATAAGTCTGGCGGAAAACATATGCAATTATATAAACATAACGCACGATTAAAAATATATCTACTTTGTATCTGATCTCCTATAACTTCCTCTGCGTTATGGTTCCTTACGCCTTTTTTCAAGGTAACCTTAAAATATACTCTCTCCAATACATATCTTTTTATTGTATTATCTATTTGTTTGGCTTGGATTGATATATATCAATATATCTATTCTCTGTAATATATTGTCAATATGAGGGAATATTTGACAATGCTACAGTTTGTGTTTTCCAGTTCCTGGAAGTGGTCCAGGAAATACAAAAGACAATGTCTACGGATATGTTTATATAGGATTTGTTTCGTGAGATTTTCTGTGTATACAAAAGAATTTGAAGCTACCTGAAAATGACTGATACTTTATTAAAACACATTCCGGGAGAATGCTGTCTGTCAAGTGGGAATTGAAGGAACACCGGATAAACTGCACAGGAAGAATTACCCACTGTTAAAAAAAAAGAAAGCTCATTGTGTGTAATATCTTAAAGTTCTATCCTTGAAAGGCATATCACTACTTTCTTTTCATCTATCTGCCCTAAGGTACATCGTGTTTCTGCCGGAATGATCCTTTTGGACTTTGCCTCAAAAGGGATGCTGTGTGAAGTCAGAGAGCCCGAGATCATGGCGGCAATAACAGGGGCGGCTTCCAGTAATTTATTCTGAGGGTGCAGTTTGAGTATGTTCGTGCCTTTAACTTCCTCGCCTGTATAATCAAGACATTTGCAGGCAAAGGGATTAATGTAGAGTATGCATCCGTCACTGTCTATTACAAAGATCATTTCCTCGATAGTTTCAAAAATTATCCTCAGGTTCCGCATATCTTTGTGAACGTCCACCTGCTCACGCATGCGTCCTATCAGGGGACCCGCCTGTGCAGCTATGGTTTCAAGCGTGCTGCGGGAATTGAAAGGTATCTCAAAGGAAGTATGGGACGCAAGCATCAGTATGGCCACCAGCTTCTCTTCGTATTTTACCGGGATTATGGCTGTTGCCTCCAGTCTTTCGTTGACCGGCTTGTTCCCTGGTATCATTGAATTCAGTTCATAGTACCGGGTGTAGAGGGGGTATCCGGTCATCATCACTCTTTTGTGGATGGATCCCGAAGAGTAGTGCCGTATGCTCCTGATAAATTCAGGCGAGAAGCCCTTGTGGGCAACGAGGTTCAGGTCCCCGGTTGCTTCATCGATGAGGTACAGGGCCCCTGAATCAAGATTCTCCGTCTGGGTGGCGAACTCCAGCAACTGGTAGAACATATCGCCCGGATCCCCGACCGGGGTAAAGATCTCCCCTGGCCCGGATACGATATGCATGAAATTCTTCACGTTCTTACGCTCGGTTATGTCCACAACGATACCCTGGACATATTGCACGTTTCCATCAAGGTCGCGCTTGACCACCGACCTTTCATCCACCCACCTGACCTCGCCTGAACTTGTAATTATACGGTACTCGTAGGAAAGGTTCTCAACATCCCTTGTCCACTGCTCGGTTTCCATGGAGAGCCTACCGATGTCCGAAGGGTGTACTATGTCGCCGTACTGCAGCTTACCGGAAATGAAATCCTCTGCATTGAAGCCGAACTGTGATATATTCTCTGATACGAACTCTACGGGCCAGTAATCCTCAGGCTTCCAGAAGAATATGACTGCAGGACTGCTCTTGATTACCGACTCCATTATCTTGAGCACCTCTATCAGCTCTAGCAGCCGCTTTTCCTTGTTCTTGAGATGTGTGATATCCCTGATAATGGCCATGACAGCCGGCTTTCCGCTGTGTTCTATAACAGAGGAGTTGATCTCAGCCGGGGTGTGAACTCCCTCCTTGGACAGCAGCTCCACTTCATACTTGAGAGGAGTATCGCGATTCTTTTCCAGACTTCGCCTGAATCGTTTCATCACCACGCGCTTGTAGTCTGCCGTGAGGAAATCCTCAAAGGGTCTCCTGAGCAGTTCCTCCTTCGAGAAACCGCTTATCTCGCAGAACTTCATGTTTGCAAACACCAGTACGTCATCCTGCACAATTATGATGCCGTCATTACCTTTTTCGACAAGTGTCGAGTACTTCCTTTCAGAATCTCTCAGTTCTGCATCGGCGCGCTTCCTTTCCGAGATGTCTCTTACGTTCATCATGACCGAAGGCTTCCCTTCATGGCTGATGAAGGACAAACCTATCTCGGCAGGCAGGAGGCTGCCGCTCTTTGTAGTAAATTCCACCTCGTTGCTGTGACGAAGGCTGCGCATATCCTTGAGGACTTTCCTGAGCCTTCCAGAAAGCATGCGATGGTATATCTCAGACACATAATCTGTCAGCTGCCTGTTTGCCAGTTCTTCCCTGGAGTATCCTGTAAGTTCAGAGAACTTCCTGTTCGTGAACTTAAGTGCACCTTCATGGATAATGGCAATGCCGTCATTGCTTTCCTCGACAAGCGTGGAATACTTCTCCCTGGATGCCTTAAGTTCGGCCTCGGCAAGCTTGCGTTCTCTGATATCCCTGATGTTGAGCATTACCAGCGGTTTCTCTTGATATGTGATATACGCAAAACTTATCTCCGCCTGGAGCATGTCCCCGTTATTTGTGATGATCTCAACTTCGTTGTTGCGCCCCGGGCTTCTCCTGTCCTTGAGAACCTTTTTAAGCCTTTTAGAGATCATACGCTTATATTCTTCAGGCAGGTAGTCAGTGAATTTCTTTCCACTGGTCTCCACGGGGGAATAGCCTGTCATTACCCGGAACATGGAATTTGCAAATATGCATGTTTCATCCTGCAGTATCACGATACCATCATTGCCCTGTTCAACCAGGCTTAAATAGTTCATGTCCGCCGGGCCTTGTCCATGGCTTACTGACGGTGTAGCGGCCTCCTTAATTCTCAGGAGTATATTTCTGACATCCTTGGTATTGGTGGGATGTGTCAGTGCCTGGGCATGGACAAGTATATCTTTTCCGGCGGCTGCAGGCCCGAAGTTGATGCTCAGCCTGCCGTCAGCCGTGTTGCCATTAACGATATTCTCAAGCAGGGTTTGCATTTCTGTCAGGTTCCGGTGCATTCCTGTCATGTCAGGGAAAGCATTCCCCTGCTCTTCTTCAGGCACCGGCCGGAAAAAACTATAGAATCGCTTGTTTGCACAGATTATGTGCAGGCCGGTGTCCAGCACTGCAAGAGGTTCTGGCAGTGCCTCGAGCATCTCACTGAAAATACAAAGCTCTTCGCTAAGAAGGTCTTTTTCCTGCTGGCAGGGTTCTGTTCTTCCCACAGTCAGGTTCCCTGTAGTTCTGTTCTTTGCTGCATATCCGCCGTTTCCGGAAGTAATGGCACCGTCTCCTTTTTTGTTAGCCTTTCTCCAGTCATCTTCTCATCTTAATAAAATATATTTAGTTGAAAAGAGAGATTATATACTAGATATACAGATATAAATTGCTCACATCTTCATTGGACGCTTCCTTCAATCCAATCTACACACGAGGAATATGTCTCAGGGTGTGAGCAACCTATCCATGATCGTTCCTGAGGTCAGCTTCTGTGGAACTGCGCCCTTAGCTCCTCGATACTTGCATTGTTCAATACCTGGTCGGCTATCTTTGGCACTACTGCGGCATCATCACAATAGACCCCGATGTCATAGCGGGTCACAAAATCCTGGGTCACGGCACCGCCGCCGCATATAAAGGGTATATCAATGCCATTCTCAAGGAGCCGTTCCCTGATCTCCCTGAATGAATACATCGTGGTTGTCATAAGGGCGGTGCCGGTAAGCATAATGGGCCTGTGTTCCATCACAGTGCTTATGACCTCATCCACCGGCACGTCGCTTCCAAGATCTATGACCTCGTAACCGTTGGACCTGAGGAACACGGTCAGTATCTTTTTCCCTATATCATGCACGTCCCCTTCCACAACAAAGGAGACGACCTTTGCCTTGAACTCGTGGCTGCGGTCGGAAGACTGCTTACAGTACTCGATCCCGTCTGTCATTGCCTGGGCTGCGATCATGACGTCCGGCAGGTAAAGCAGGCCGTCATCATATAATTTGGAAACGATGCCCATGCCTACCATGAGGGCATCATCTATCAGTTTAAGCGCGTCCTTGCCGTTGTCCATGGCGTTCTGGAGGGTAACAAGCACCTCGTCCTCATCCCCTTCAAAAACAGCCTCCACAATAGCGCGTATCAGCTTATCCTCAGGAAAGAACTGCCTTGCCACATCATCGGGAGACATCTCTTTCTCAAGCTTGACATTATATCGGATTAGAATGGAAGTGGGATCAATTTCAAGCATAGTGGCACCGTTTTTAATTATCTGTCCAATGTGCTTACTGCTGCACACCCGGCTCTAGATAAGACAAATCTTCTCCTATATACAGTTATCTTCTAAGGTATTATCCCGATCACTCTGCATTCGCATTCCCTTCCCACAGGCCAAACAGGTTGTTCTCAGTGTCAACACAGTTAGCAAGGTATCCCATTCCCGGAACCGGCATTCTGGCGAGCACCTTCCCGCCTGCTCTCTTCACTTTCTCTATGTACTCATCAATGGAAGGAACTCCTATGTAGTTCAGGATCCTCTGATCAGGCGCTCCTCTGAGTCCCATTCCTCCGCCGATGCCCTCTTGCCATTCAGGCCTCGGGTCCGGATGAGATAGTACTCCATGTCTCCCGCTTTGCTGAATTCCCACCCGAACAGGTCGGAATAGAAGTTTCTTGCACGCTCCACATTATCCGTTGGTATGTCCATGTGTACAACAGTTGGCATTCTTATCACCAGCTGTAATCTGGATCCCGATGCCTTATAAATATACTTGGGCATGTGCAGACAGTCGCGCTAATATATCTGATGCCATGCAGCCCGCCCGCTCATTCTTCAACAAGACTTACCATGGTTCCTTTTCCCACCAGCAGATTATAGGAGTCAGTGGCTTCGTTGTACTTGACGAGCACATTCTCTATCGTGATGACAGACCCGTAAGCAGCCTTCCTGAGGAGTTCGTTGTCTTCTGTCACACTGCCTGCCGGAAGAACGGCATAGACCTGTTTTACTGAAGTGCCGTCGCAGATCTTATAGAGGCTGTACTTCTCGTCGCCCAGGTCGCCGGACATCAGTGAACAGACAACATTAATGCGCTTGCCTGTGTGGATCGCAAGCTTGGACAATCTCGCGAACTTGGCTTTAGGGGGCACCCTGAACCTTACCTTCGTAAGCCTGTCCCTGCGCAGGATGACATATGTGTATTTTATGTCGGTATTGAGATACCTGTACGGCTCTTCACATTCGGTCATCTTTCTCATGAGCCTTGTGGGCTCGATATCCTGCTGCTGCTCAAAGCTCCAGCATTCCGTGGGATTGCATCCTGTACCCCAGATAAAGGAACAGGGGCTGTATATCCCAAGACCCCGTGCCTTGAGCGCCAGGGCCAGTTTCCTTGCTTCAGTTGAGTTCACCTTGTCGGCAGGCTCGATGATAATGATATTCCCATCCTGGGCAAGCCTGTCGGATATCTTCTTAACAAGCTCGGCCTTTTCTTCGATAGCCATCCCCCTGATCTCGTTGAGGACATTGGAGAACACCACCAGGTCAAGCTTATCAGGCAGAAGATCAGTGTCAAGCTTCCCGATATCAGCCTTTATAGGCTCTTCCACGCTTATCCTTGATTTTATTCCGGCATACTGCGGGACGATGAACCTGTAAGCTTCTATGTTCTCGTCGAACATTTCCACTGAATAGATCGTTGCCCTGTGGTCATCCAGCCTGTTGTACAGATCGGTGATGGCAAGAGGCACCGTGCCGGGCCCGCTTCCAACGTCCAGTATCTTCATGCGGGTCTTCAGCAGGCCCTCCTTTGCCATGCCGTACAGGATATGCTGGAACTGGACGAAATATACCGGGAACTGGTAAGCAAGGTATCCGACAACATCGTAGCCCTTTTCATACGTTATTTTCCGGGACCTGCCCTCCTTCCAGTAGTCTGCTTTCTGGGAGAGCACTGCTTTGCGTATGCGTTCAAGGATAACAGGATCGTCCCAGCTTTTCCCGGTCTTTTTTTCTATATATTGCTCCACTATCCTTTCAAGCTTCCTGGAAACGGCAGGGGACCGGAAGAACATCCCGTTCTTTTCCACTTCCGCTGCAGTGAGCTCTATATTGCCCTTTGGTGCCCTGACTATCCTGTAGTCCCCATCCGCAGGGATGGCATCCAGTCCGAGGTCCGCCAGCACGGGCTGTACAGCCCTGTGGATATCCTGCAGGGATACCTCACTTTTTATATAATTACGCATCTCGGACAGCATGAACTCGGGTCTCATGCGTGAGACATACTTCAGTGCGGATATTATCTCCTTTTCAGTCATTGATCGTTGATTGGTACAATTCATGATAAAGTTGGTGATATAAAAGGCTCTGCGGGGCAGGAGTCGCTTTCGGAGAACTTTAAAATAACTGTAAGTCAGAGTATCTCAGGTTCAGGTTAATGTGGGGTTGTTATGAAAGGGATGATAGTTGCTTTACTTCTGATGCTGGCCTTTTTCAGTTCAGGATGCACTGAGAGGAGCGATGCCGCGCAGGATATTTCCGATGATGTGGTTATCGTGCATCTGAGCTATGGTGCCTTCACACTGCCGGAAATAGCTGTCCGGGAGCTGATTGTCAATGAGACTGCTGTCAATCTCAGCTATTACGGGGCGGACAGGGAGCTTACAGCCAGGTATGTCCGGCCTGTAAATGAAAGTGTACGCAATGGTCTGCTGGACCTTTTCAGGAAGAATGGTTTTCTTTCCATGGAGGGCAGCTATGGGCCTGAGGAGGGAGAGCCCATAGTCACGGACATAGACACTGTTGAGATAAGCCTGATACAGGACGGCCTCAATAAGACCGTCAGGGTGGACCCATACTACGAGGCCTATATGCCCCGGGAACTGCGTGAGATAGACCAGGCACTGAGGGACCTGAAGGCATATGCCATGTCCACTGGGCCGGAAGATGCCCGCGCCATAGCCGGGGAGTGGATAATCAATGCGCCTACGTATGATTATGACGGTTCCAACCTGACCCTTGCAGATCATGTAGTGCTGGATTCCTTTCCTGAGCAGCATGAGATCAGTTATGAGTTCGTGAGCAGCCACGCGGGCTATGGCAACAGGTCCGGTGAAGGGCCTGCCGTGGTGGTCACCCCACATACCATAGTTGTAAGAGTGGCAGGCGGTGAGGTCACATCTGCTGTCATGGACGGGACATGGGACGAGATGTACCAGAGAATGTTATCAGATTTGGTATCAATGGAATCTTCAATGCCGTGTGACGAGGTCCCGTGGGTGGACTGGTATGAGGGCAGCAGTACCCGGTTCCCTGCCGGGCCCGGTGAAGAGGATGTCGCCATTAAATATTTCAGTGATGTCTACTCCATAGGGATAGAAGGATTCGAGGATATCTCCCAGGGCAGTGATTCCTGCAGTTACAGGGTGCAGGTAAGGCAGAGGGATGTGAGGGCCATGGAGGATATTGGCTGGATGGAAACCCTGCCATCCACGTTCTATCTGCTGACATGAGACGAAGGTTGCCTCAAGCCGGCCATTCCAAACATATTTATCCGTATCCGCCATTCTGCGCCACATGAGCACTGCGCCCAAAAAAGCTTACATCGAGCTGATATCAGGCTCGGTGATATTCGGGATGCTGGGACTATTTGTTGATCGGCTTGAGGCTGTTCCCACCCTTTCGCTCATCTTCTACAAGCAGTTCTTTGGCGTACTTACTCTTCTGGTATTCATTATCGCTGCAGGGAAACTCTCTATGGTAATGCCTCGCAGGAAAAAGAAGTACCTTCTGCTGCTTGGTCTCATAAACACCGCCACTTTGCTCACATATTTCATATGCATCAGGTACACCAGTTTTTCTGTTGCGATACTCCTGCTCTATACGGCGCCTATGTATGTTACCCTGCTCTCTCCGCTGACCGTGAAAGAGCCCATAACCCGTAAAGGGCTGGTGGCGCTGGCATTGTCCCTTGCCGGACTGCTTTTCATTGTGGATCTGGGAGCTGCAGCCGATGGTTTCAGCAATGGGGGAGAATATCTCATTGGAGTTACGGCGGGTGTTCTGTCCGGTTTCGTTTTTGGTTGTGAGATCATAATCATCCGCTACCTCAAGGATGATTACAGCAGTGTGGCACAGTTGTTCTGGTATACTCTCATCGGGGTGGTGCTGCTCTTTCCTTTCGGGGCAGGGATATCGCAGCCTGTGCTTATTGACAACATTGGCATGCTTGTGTTCTTTGGCGCTGTCAATACGGCGCTTGCGGCACTGCTCTACGTCAGCGGCATATCCCAGATCAAAGCGCAGACCGGCAGTATCCTCGCACTTATCGAGCCTGTAAGCGGCATCTTCTTTGATTATACCATACTTCATACGCCCCTTTACCTGAATACGATAATAGGGTGCGTCTTTATTCTACTGGGCGCAGCTGTTGCGGTGCTGGAGAAAAGCCCGCGGGTCTTCGGGAAGTATTTCAAGCTGCAGGTGTAATCCTGGTCGTGCGGTTGCAGCCGGAAACATCTTACTTTCCCGACAGGAATTAGATTTAAATACAAGGCACTTCAACATATTTTGAAGTGCCATTTTACCCTTTTGTCCTGAAATAGCACTGTACTGTTAATGGCGTTAAGTAAAATCAAGTAATGGAGACATCACAAATGAAAATGCTTGAAGAGTTCTTCCCGGAATTCACGGAAAAGCTTGATGAGATAGACAAGCTCTATGCTGAGAAAAGACCTGTTGATGAGAAGACATACCAGTTCCTGTGTTTTGCACTTTCCATTAAGGCAAGGTCAAAGCCCTGCGTCCTCAAACACTTCAAAGGGGCACTGGAAGCAGGCGCAACAGTCAAGGAGCTCACCTACATACTTGCACTGACCATGAGGGAGGCAGCAGGTGCTGATGACTGCTGGACCCATGACGTCATAGGGGACTGGAAAGAGATACTTAAGGGCAATGTCTGCTGCTCATGTGCAGGGGATGAGGAGAAGTAAGTTCCATGCGGATCGAAGGCAGCTGCTCAAGCGGTTACCTGAGGTCTCCAGGAGGAGCAGCCAGGTGTTCCCGTGACACAGCTGCCCTCTCACAATTGATATATAAGGACTGCACTCTTTTAATTAACATAACAGGAGATACCATATGCCAACAACAGTTAACGTAAATTCATCTATATGCGGCTTCACTCACAGGATAACCGGAAAGCTCGAGGGCAAGAATATAATCATTGACATCGAGTCCCCCTGTGCCAAGATAAAGAAGATGTCCCACATGGAAGTACCCATGATGGAAACAATGGACATCAAGGATAACTATGTAATGGAAAAGGCACAGGAAGCCCAGTGCACGCCTATCTGCATTGTGCCTTCCGGCGTACTGCATGTATGCAGGATGGAAACAGGAATGCTGTCAAAGTCCCTCTCCAGGAAGAATGAAAGGGTCAGCATAGAGTTCAATGAGGTCTGAAATCTTTAACTAAGGAGAGGAGTGCAGGACTGGCCTGAGCCGGGCCTGCATTACACCCTTCCATATTCATCCTCAAGCCTCTCGATGTCTTCTTCTTCTATCTGGTCACCCTTTGCTATCTCCACAAAAGTGAGCTTCTCATCGCCGGTATTCATGATCCTGTGAACGGCATTTGTAGGGATATCCACGGAATCCCCGTCCTCTACCTTGAAGCGCTGCTTGTCCTCGTCAACTATTCCTTCCCCTTCGACCACGAACCAGTGCTCACTCCTGTGAAAATGTCTCTGGAGGGATATTTTTTCGCCTGGCATCACTGTAATTGTCTTGACCTTGAAACCCGGATCTTCTGACAGCACCTTATAATAACCCCAGGGCCGCTTCTCTTCGGTTTTACGCACCTCGAGTATCTTTTCGTAGACCTTGATGTACTCGTCGGCCATCCTGCTGGCAGAATAATTTTTCTCAGCTGTCTCTCTGCATCTCTTCCGGGATATCGTGTCTATCTTTTTCAGCGCATCCACTGCCTCATCAATGCCATTTACCACAAACCCGGTCTCTCCGTTCTTTATCAGTTCGGGCATTGAGCCCCGGTTATAGGCGATCACAGGCGTACCGCAGGAAAAAGCCTCCACTATCCCCAGTCCGAAAGGCTCATCGAACTTTACCGGATGTATAAGGGCGCGGGCATTGGACAGCAGTTCTCTCTTGAATTCCGGGTCTATGTGTCCTTCGTAAATGATCTGCTCATTATCTATAAGGTGTTTGACCTCTTTCTCATAATATTCCATATTAGGTATGAAGCCCGCTATCCTTAATTTCATCCCGGCTTTCTTTGCTATCTCTATTGCATCCTTTATGCCCTTGAACTTATCAAGACGTGACAAAAAGAGGATGTAGTCCTGCGGATTCTCGTTGAAGGGGAAGTTCTCCACCTCGATGCCATGAAGTACCGTGGCAATGTAATCCAGTTCAGGACACCTGTGGGAATCACTGATGGACACGTAGAAAGTCTTCTTATTGTATTTTTTATAGACCGGCAGGATGGACCTTGAGGAGAAGCCATGTATGGTCGTGACCACCGGCGTGTCCACAAGCCCGCTGTATGTGAGTGGCAGGAAGTCGAAGTGATTATGGATTATATCGAACTCATCGGACCTCTCGAAAACCTCTGATATGTGAAGGCTCTCATAGACTTTCACATTCATTTCCTTATCTTCTTCGTAAGGTCTGGGATAAACAGAAACTAACTTTCCTGCAGTACTTGAATCCCCGGTTGCGAACAGGGTTACATCTATACCTTTCTTTACCAGATTCTCCGTTAGCAGAGACACAATATATTCCCACGGACCATATTTTTTAGGTGGTGTGGTCCATGCAATCGGAGATAACATAGCTATTCTCATAAAACTCCCCCTAATATAAACAAACAAGATCAGTATCTTGGACGCGTGCGCATGTAGTCAAGCAGGTCAGATAATCGGGCAGTGGCAACAGACACATAAGTATCGGCACTTCCGTAATACAGGCGTATTTCGTTGTTCTGGCGAAGCCATCCGCAGGGAAACACAACATCATTGACGTCCCCTGTCCTTTCATAGAGTTCACGGGGCCCGAATATCCAGCCATCCGACCTGCATATTACCTTTCTTGGATCCCCCAGGTCCAGCAGCGCCATTCCAAGGCGATAGCTTATTTTTGATGTAGTGGCGCGCACTCCGTGATACATGATAAGCCAGCCCTCATCAGTGTAAATGGGTTGCGGGGACAGGCCTATCTTGTTCGCGTCCCACCAGCCTCCCTCGCGGGCATAGAGCAGGACCTGATGCTCGCCCCAGTATTTCATGTCCGGAGAAAATGATATCCATATATTCGACTTTGCGTTTGATATGCTGGAGACCGGCCTGTGGAGCATTGCCCACCTGCCGCCGAACCTGACGGGAAACAGGGCTGCATCCTTGTTCTCAGGAGGCAGGGTAGCGCCTATCCTGTCAAAATGCCTGAAGTCCTTTGTCATTGCCAGCCCGGTCAGAGGGCCTGACTCAGAATACGCTGTATATGCCACTGCCCAGGCATCCTGTTCTTCGATGTAAGTAATGCGTGGGTCCTCTATGCCGTATTGTTCCTCCGGATAATTTTCCGGGTCAGCCGGAAACGTAGGATGGTCATCGATCACCCAGTCATCGTAACCATTCTCACTCCGGGCGACTGTCATGTGGGAGAATCCCCTGTGGTCTTCAACCCTGACCATCAGCAGCGTATCCCCGTCCACAAGTGCCGCAGCCGGGTTGAACACGGAATTGGCCGGGTAGGGCCAGTCATCTGCACGGAGTATCGGATTCTTCTCATATCGTTTGAATAGCTCTCCACGGTCTTCCCATTCCATTCGGACATCTCCATATAGTGTTCAGCTCAGGCTCTTGGACGAGAACTCCTTCTTTTCATAGACGCCCATCAGTCCTCTGCCGGTCTCGCGGTGCATACTGGCAGGATCGCCTGAATATCTGCCCAGCAGTTCCAGGGCCATAATGAAACAGACAACCGACTCTGCGCCCTTGTTCTCATTCATGCCTGTCGGGTCAAGTCCGTCACATACGGCTCCGCTGGAGTGATCGTACATGAGAAGCTTAAGCCTGTTCCTGCCAAAGAAATACTCAAAGGCCCGATTTGCAAGCCGGAGATACTTCTCGTCAAGGGTCATCTCGTAGGCGGTGATATAGGCTTCCGTGAGATAGGCCGCGTCAATGGGCTGCTGTCCGAACAGGGCCTTTTCCCCGTTACGCCTGTACCATCCCTTGTACCCGACAAGATCGAAGAATTTCCCGTTCCACTGAACATCCGTGAGAAAATCCAGGGTCTTTATCCCTACGTCCCTGTATACCTGTTTCCCTGTAAGGTCGTATGCAAGCATAAGGGCTTCACATATCTTGGAATTACCATAGGTTACTTCAGGCTCGAACCAATCCCAATCTTCATACCGGTTAGTTTTGTACAGGTTGACAAGGGAATCCGCATAGCTGACGAACATGGCAAAGAATTCGGCTTTCCCGATATCCTTACTGAGCATTTCGTACAGGCCGCACATGGTGTAAGCCTTTCCCCTGGGGGCATGGATTTCATCCATACTTGGCCTGGACCTGCGAATGATCTCCATCGCATGACTTCTCAGGTTCTGTGGCAGTTGGGGGCAGGCACATGCATGGCCCAGTCCGTAGAGTGCCCGGCCAAAAGTGTCATCGCTTCCTTTGTCATCAAGGAACTTCCTGTCATAGCTCATAAAATTGTGGAAATGTCCGCTTTCGGTCTGAGCATATTCCAGGTAACTGAGGTAAATGGTCGCCAGCCTTTTTATCTCGCTCATCTGCTGCTGCCCGGAAGACAGGACCCTTGTGAGTGCCACCAGCCCTCTGCCCACATCATCCGTACTGTAGCCATGCCTGCGGCTTGGCACTCCCAGGAGAGTATGCTGGAAGATCCCCGTATCGTCTGTCATGGAGACCATATACTCCAGGTTGGTCTTGGGTAGTTGTTCAGGCTGCAGGAAAAAGTCTGCTTCAATAGCGCGAGCCGGTTCAGTATACTCTTCAAGCGCCTGCATGAATACGGAGACATATTCCTTGCCCACGTTATTCCATATCATCTGTCTTCCGAAATCATAAGCTTTCCTGCGCATCTGATCGCAATCTTCCGGGTTACTTATCAGATGCATCAGCGAAGTGCTGAGCCCTTCACTATCCTTGAAATCCACTAGCATGCCGCGCCCGTCTATGAGCATTTCCTGGGCATACCAGTAAGGAGTGGATACAATTGCTTTTCCCATTCCGATGGCATAGCTCAGGGCGCCGCTGACTACCTGTTCCTTAGGCAGGTAAGGAGATACGTAAATGTCGCTGGCAAGAATATACTCATAAAGTTCCCGCTTCTGGACAAACTTATCATGGAAGATCACATTGTTCTCAAGCCCCAGTTCACTGACCTTGTTCATCAGGTACTCCCTGTACGCTTCCCCGAAATTCCTTTTAACTTCCGGATGGGTTGCGCCCAGTACCAGGTATTTCAGGTCCGGGCTCCTTCCAACCACTGCCGGGAGTGCATCGATGACTGTTTCTATCCCCTTGTTCTGGTTCAGGAGACCAAAAGTAAGTATCAGGGGAGACCCATGAAGGCCCAGCGCCTTTTTATGTTCTTCAGAGCCTGTGAAAGGACAATCCGGGATTCCGTGATAGATAAGTTCGATCTTTTCTTCAGGCGCATTGTAAACTTCCCGGAGCAGTTTCCTTGCTGTTTTGCTCATTACTATCATTTTGTCCGAATGCTCAATGAGCTTCTGGGTGACGCTGCGATAAGAAGGCTCAGGGTCTTTTATCACCGTATGCAGTGTTGTTATCACAGGTTTGCTGATATTTGACAGTAATGTGAATATGTAGTCTCCGGCATCTCCCCAGTAAAGGCCGAACTCGTGTTGCAGGCAGATGACATCTGCATCTGAATTATTTACATAATCAGCCGCACGGTAGTAATCTTCGATCTCGTTCCTCCTTATTTCAAACACGACATCTTCCGGATACTCGTATTTTTCACCGATGTCGTTAATTGCTATGACTTTGCATTCAACGAGCCCGTTTTCCTGTGATATGGAGTTAAGCAGATCAGAAGTGAATGTAGCGATCCCGCATTTCCGCGGAACATAAGTTCCGACAAATAGTACTTTTAATTTTCGTTTCAATAAACTACCCCCGCTTGCAGTACATTTGAACATGCTATTGAAAAGTGCGATGTGTCAACTCTGTCTTAAGTTATTTAAGTAAAGTTGCAACTAATAGTCCATTATTCAAAGATACCAGCCAAATTGTAACATCAGTCCTTTCTTCCCCGTCTGTCCACCTGTTTTTGCTTTTAGGCGGCCAGATTCCCTAAATGCATATTGGGAGGCATCTTATTTAACCTTATTCACAAGCAAATTTCTAAGCGTGTAATTTTGTTCTTTACTTTATTTCTGTCTCTATAGTATATTTCCGGCATAAGGAACGTACGGATATGGGAAAAACCCCTTATGATGGGGCCCAGCCGCCTGTTTATTTTATGCAGGTCCGGTTTGTATAACAATTATACAGATATCTCTTACTGATTTATATTATCTTCTACAGTAATAAATACTTGTCCAAGAGCACATAGTTATAATTTTATAAGAGATAATGGATAATAACCTTTATATATCATGTACATGTTGTCGACTAATTGCTCAACAAACCACCACGTGGAGCATATAGAAGTGATTACGGCTGAATGCTGTTCAGAGCCGTGGCTATGCACCCACCACACGCACCCACGGGTTACTGTAAAATAGCGTCAGCTCCCCGGATCATGGCTCATCCACAGACTGGTTACTAACAACGAATGGATGGTAACTAGATGTCCCTTAACGAATCCGTAAACAGAATAGTGATAGGTTCAGGAGTAATATTCGCAGGTACTATCAGCGGACTCCTCCTGAATATCCTCATCAAGGGAGTGCTCACAAGGAACCTGTCCCAGACAGACTTCGGCACTTATTCACTCGCACTGACAGTTATATCCCTTACAGGCGCTATAGCCACGCTGGGCCTGCATGAGGGTGTACCTAGATATATCGCATACTTCAGAGGAAAGAAAGAAGACCACAAGATACAGGAAATCGTAGTATCAGGCCTGCTCATGGGACTGGTGGCTGGCGTAGTGGCAATGTTCCTGTCGCCTATAGTATTCGAAAGAGCGGCAGCGGGAATGTTCGATACCCAGGAGAACATAGCTTCAATAATCAGGATAATGATCTTCGCGATCCCGCTGACGATATTTCTCAACATAGCCATAGCCATCTACAGAGGATTCGACCGCACGAACGTCAATATGTACTTCTATGACGTGATAAGACCCGTATCCCTGTGGGCCTTTGTTTCCATAGCAGTGCTTGCGGGCGTATCCCTGCATACCTTCGTGCTTGCGGACCTACTCTCAATGGTTTTCACATTCGGCCTGATGGTGGTATATTTCATAAAGCACCCGCCTTTCAAGCCTGAGCTCAAGATCCGCTTCAGCGAGCCTACAAAGCAGCTTGTCAAGTACTCGTTCCCGCTGCTCATAAGCGCAACCCTGCTAAATCTTATGACATGGACCGATACCATAATGCTAGGCTACTTCAAGTCATCACAGGTAGTAGGCATATACAGCGCAGTCTATCCGCTGGTCAGCTTCCTTACTATCATAATAACATCCATGGGCTTTGTGTACATCCCGGTAGCTTCCAGGATATGGGGCGAGGGCCGCAGGGACATCCTTGAGTCCCTCTACCAGATAGTCACGAAATGGTGCTTTGTCCTCTCATTCCCCATATTCGTGCTTATGTTCGTGTACCCGGAAGCCATACTCACCAGGCTGTACGGTCCGGACTACGCAATGGGAGCCACGGTGCTGAGGATACTTGCCCTGGGTTTCATAACAAACGCCTATTTCGGGTTCAACTACCACACAATAATGGCAGTTGGCGACTCCGGCTTCCTGATGAAATGCTCAACTGCAAGTGCTGTGATAAATGTAGTCCTGAACTTCATGCTCATACCGCAGCATGGCATGATAGGAGCAGCCGCGGCATCGGCAGTGTCCTTTGCAAGCATCGAGCTTCTCATGACCATGAGGGCATGGAGAACCCACAGGATGCATCCGTTCACTATGGCCTACAGGAAATTCACGGTCATCTGCGTATCTCTCGTAGCTGTGATGATGGTGCTTAAGTTCGTGCTCCCTGCAGCCAGTATGCTTCTGGTTTATGGCATGTTCGCAATGGTGTACCTTGCTGTCTGCCAGTATTCAGGCGTGATTGACGACGATGACAGGACAATAGCCAGGCAGGTGCGCACAAATGTCTGGCGCACTATTGGTGTCTTTGTACCCGGTACACTCAGGAATGTATGAGATAAAACAAAAGTTGCTATATTAGGTCGGTCAATATTTAATTAACATTAGCTGAACAATATGGGAATTATCGGGTGGATCAGAATGGGATCATTGGAAGGATGTGTATCTGCAGAGAGCAAAACAGCAAGCTATAGTATCAATGAGCCTGTGGGAAATTACGGGCTCTTTAAAAGGTACAAGGACAATCCCATACTTACCGCAGGGGACTGGCCCTACCCGGCCAACTCCGTGTTCAACCCCGCAGCAGTAATTGTTGACGGGGAAACCCTGCTGTTGGTCAGGGTGGAGGATCACAGGGGTTTCTCTCATCTTACTGTTGCACGCAGCAAGAACGGCTATGATAACTGGGAAATAGATCCGCACCCCACTTTCACGGCTGATCCGGAGAACTATCCTGAAGAAGAGTATGGCATCGAGGATGCGCGTATTACTTATGTTGAAGATGAGAAGCAGTGGTATATAGCCTATACATCTTTCTCATCTTCAGGCCCCCTGCCTTCAATGGCAAGGACCAGGGATTTTAAGACATTCGAGCGCATTGGCTCAGTGCTCCCCCCGGAGAACAAGGACGCAGCCCTATTCCCTGTCAGGTTCGAAGGCAGATGGGCCCTTATCCACAGGCCTGTGGCAGGTGGCATGGCCAAGGCCAACATGTGGATTTCATTCTCCACGGATATGAAACAGTGGGGAGAACACCAGGTCCTGCTTCATGCCCGTGACGGAGGATGGTGGGACGCGAACAAGATAGGCCTGTCCCCTCAGCCTTTAAGGACTGATAAGGGTTGGCTTGTCATGTATCATGGAGTAAGGCACACTGAAGCTAAAATAAGTTACAAACTGGGACTTGCACTACTTGATCTGGAGGATCCTACAGTAGTGTTAAAAAGAGCCGATGAGTGGCTATTCGGTCCCCGTGAGAACTATGAAAGAGTAGGTGACGTGAACGAGGTAGTCTTTCCCTGCGGCTGGGTGCTCGAAGGTGATGAGGTCAGGATGTACTACGGAGGTGCGGACACCTGCGTGGCAGTGGCAACAGCAAGCCTGGAAGAGATCCTTGATTACATGGAGAAATGGTAAGTCAGGATTGCGGGATAATCTCCCTATATCTCCCTATCTTTAGGAAGGGTGAGGCGCCTGATGAACATGCCACCTTGCAGCGTTTCACCCTTTCAGTATGAGATATTCCCCGATATCTCTTCGGTTTACCCTTTGTGGCCTGTTACCCCTTGATCCGTTAACCCGCATGAAACAGTTAGATATTATTTTATTTAAGATAAACCTGTATTAAACGAACATAACATTCTACTTTTCGCGAACCTGAAAATATTATATCACTGCTGAATTTCAATGATTCATATAATATTATATCCGTAAGATACTACCGGCCTTTGATGTCAATGATGCTAGCATTATGCAGAAACAATGTTCTATTGACACTGTAGTGGCGATCAGGTTTATACACGATAAAGACAGACTATAAAGTAGCCATATTCAGGAGGGGAGGTGAGATATATGGAGAAATGCGGGATATGCGGCCATGATGTTGAAAAGCAGCCCCAGGTCACAGCTGAAGGAAAGTGTGATACCTGTGGTGCCAGACTGGCCATGGTCGAAGAAGGAAAGCATGAAAGGGAAAGGTGAGAATTCTCACTGACATTTCCTTTTACCTGCCTGTACATGACATCAGGTCAGTAAAATACTGCCTGTCCACAGGCGATTTTCCTTTTTTCAGAGAGTCTTCAAATAATCTATCAGATCGCTTATATCCTCATCCGTCATATCCCATCTTGGCATGGTTGCGTCAAGAGGACGGCCTTCCGGGTCTATCCCTGATCTTATGGCCCTTCTGAGAGTCTCATCCGTGTAGGGTTCATGTTCGGCATGTTCATCTGAAATGAGCCCTTCATAGGTTATATCGGCTGGCACTACATATCCCATCATTACAGGCACTCCTCCTTTTCCGTCTTCTCCATGACAGTGGACACAGCTGCCTCCATGCACATAGAGCCAGTGAGGTCCGCCGCTTGTGTCGATCCGCTGGCCTGTCTCGTTATATCCGGTATAGTAGATCATCTGCCCGTTGGACTCATAGTCGGCCTCCAGAGTATCCTCATTAACGGGATATGCAGTGTCAGGATATCCGGGACCCCTGATGCCGGGAACGTACCCCGGGATGGAAGCAAGATACACCAGTCCGGCTATACCTGCAACTATCAGTGCAAGTGCTATCACCACTAGATTCTTTCTTGCCACGCCTATTCCTCCAGGTTCCTTCTGATCTCTTCAAACTCTTCCCTGCTGATCTCCCCTCTCGCATAACGCAGCTGTGCTGCTTCCATGGCAGTCACTTCTTTTGTTTCGCTTTGACCTTTGTTCTGATCAATGAACCATTTTACCAGCAGCACTATTCCTATTGTGAGCATTATCCAGAATAGCATCATTATCAACATAGGAAAAAAGCCATAATATCCTATCATACTGTTCACAGGGTTCATTCATTTTACCTCCACTCTGTATAAAAAATGCAGTGTATTATGCATACACAATGGAAAAAACACATACCTTAAGCGCTACCCTTCCTGCGCCCACGTACCCAGTTAACTACCATGACAGCACCCAATGCCATCAAAAGCCACGTGGGCAAAGCCATCATCTTCTTCACTAACCATCCCTGTATTATTGCCTGGATCATTTCATTGATTCCCCCTTAAGACTCCCTTTTAGTCTACACAATTACTCTACTTTAATATCTAATATATCTTTTGATGTTTGCATCATGTCATAAGAGATGTCACATCCTGAGTGTCTTCGCATTGATGGCAACAATAACAGTGCTGATACTCATCAGGAAAGCCCCTGCTGCAGGAGTGAGGAAAATGCCGGAAGTATAGAGCACCCCGGCTGCCAGGGGAATTGCAAAGGCGTTGTAGCCCGTAGCCCAGAGCAGGTTCTGGAACATCTTGGAGTAGGTCTTCCTGGCGAGTACGGCTATGTCCGCAACATTCCTGGGATCGTTCTTCACGAGTACGATATCCGCACTCTCGATGGCTACATCCGTACCGGCTCCAATGGCAATGCCCACATTTGCCTGAACAAGCGCAGGGGCATCGTTCACGCCGTCGCCTACCATGGCTACGATGTACTTCTGCTGCACTTCCTTTACCTTCTCAGCCTTCTGGTGAGGCAGCACCCCTGCAAAGTATTCATCAAGTCCCAGTTCCTCAGACACCCACCTGGCAACGAACTCATTATCGCCTGTGAGCATCATGCATTTTATATCCATGGATTTCAGCCGGTCTATGGCTTCCCTTGACTCCCGCCTGACAAGATCTGCAAGCCCTAGGGCTCCAAGAGGCCTTTCTTCCTCCAGAAGGAAAACGACAGTCTTGCCTTGCTTCTCAACATTGCCTACACTCTCATCACCGATGCTGATCCCTGTCTCACGTAGGTATCCCGGACTGACGACTTTAAGTTTCCTGCCTTCCACAACGCCCTCCACGCCTTTGCCGGGAATGGAGTTGAAGCTCTCCGGACTTTTTATGTCAAGGCCTTTCTGCCTGGCGCTGTCAGTAATACCCACTGCTATCGGGTGACCGGAATTTGACTCAAGCGAGGCCGTGAGCCTGAGTATATCCTCCCGGTTCATATCTGCCAGGGGTACTATATCGGTGACCCCGAACTTTCCTTCGGTAAGGGTGCCAGTCTTATCGAATATGATCGCCTGCAGGTCCCTTGCTCTCTCAAAAGCCTGCCGGTCCCGGATAAGCAGGCCGGAGTTAGCTGCAAGGGAAGTGGACACAGCCACCACAAGGGGTATGGCCAGACCGAGGGCGTGGGGACAGGCGATAACCATGACGGTCACTGCTCTTTCCAGTGCAAAGACAAAGGTACTTCCAAAATACAGCCATGCTGCAAGGGTCAGGATACCCACACTCAGGGCTATTACGGTAAGCACAAGGGCTGCCCGGTTTGCCAGGTCCTGAGTTCTTGACCTGCTGCCCTGCGCGCTCTCCACAAGGTCGATGACCTGGCTAAGGTAGGTATCTTTGCCTGTCTTGCGGACCTCTGCCTCAATAGAACCTTCCCCGTTGACAGATCCTCCTATGACGGTGTCTCCTGCTTTCTTCTGCACCGGCAATGATTCCCCTGTCAGCATGGCCTCGTTGACACTGCTCCCGCCTCTGGTGACAACACCATCAACCGGAACTTTCTCTCCGGGCTTGACAAGCACACTGTCCCCCACTTTAAGTTCTTCGACTTGCACGTCCACTACTTTGTCATCCTTTACCAGGTGGGCAACAGAGGGCATTATCCTGACCAGTTCCTCCAGTGCCCTCGAGGCTCCCATCACGGAGCGCATCTCGAGCCAGTGGCCAAGGAGCATGATGTCTATAAGGGTGACCAGTTCCCAGAAGAACACCTCTCCCTCAAGACCGAAAATCACCGCAGAGCTGTATATGTAGGCCACAGTAATCGCAACAGCTATCAGTGTCATCATGCCCGGGGTCTTTGTCCTGAGCTCATTGAAGAAGCCTGTAAGGAACGGATATCCTCCATAGAAGTATATCACTGAGGATAGCACGAATACCGCTATCTCATCTCCGGGGAACGTTAATTCGAAGCCGAAAAAAGCCTGTATGTGAGCTGACAGGACAAGGACCGGTATACTTAAAATGACTGAAATTACGAACCTTCTTTTAAAGTCTTCAAGCATGCCCGTATGATGATCCCTGTGCTCCGCCTGTTTCATGAGGTGCTTCTGTTCTTCAGGTGTCTTCTCATCTGTTTTATCACCATGCATGTGTTTATGTCCGGAATCCATTGCCACTATCTCCTACTTTTCCGGCCCACTCTCCGGAATTGCTGCGACATGTGTCTATCAGCCGTATTATTTTATGACCGAATGTACATTTAATTGTTTGTCAATGCTGATATATAAGCAAGAGTCAGACTGACAGAACAGTCGAAGGACAATGGGCAATGAAAATAGGTAAAAAGGCTGCGGACAGACCTGCAGTCTAAACAAGACATAAATATACAGAACGCTTTTTTTACATACAGGAGGAATATGCTACGACAAAGGCAGGTCTTTTACTTATAGTCGGGATTATTGCATTAGCAGCTATTACATCAGGATGCACTGATACCGGCAGCAGTATTATGGATAACGGCACGGAAGATGAAGGAGCAAATATTCCTGAAGGGTCGGATGCATCTGCAGATAACAACACTCCATCATTCGAGCCTATGACTTCAGTCTACACTGAAGACAATAACACATCCCCTATAAGAGCCCTAAAAGGGGATATACTGGTAATAAGCCTTAGGGAGAACCCGACAACAGGATACTCATGGAAAGTGTCGGCAAGTCCGGGTCTTTCTCCGGTGGATGATGAGTATGTGCAGGATCCCGCAGCCGAAGGAGTAGTAGGCGCAGGTGGTGTGCACAACTGGACATTCGAAGTTGCAGAAGAAGGCATCCATAACATCTCTGCTGTTTACAAGCGCCCCTGGGAGGATATTAAGGGAAGTGAGGAAACCTTTGAACTCACAGTTAATGCCGTGACTCCTGAAGCCATGATCCGTACGACCGGTACTGTGGTCTATATGGACCTGGAGGGCGGATTCTATGGGATAGCAGGCGATGATGATGTAAACTATGATCCGCTGAACCTTGGAGAGGAGTTCAGGGAGGACGGGCTGGAAGTGGAGTTCACAGCGTATCCTGCAGAGGATATGGCAAGCTTCCACATGTGGGGACAGCTTGTGGAAATAAGGTCCATTGAAGCAGTTTCCGGGTCATGATTAGGAATTGCCTGCAGTACCCCATGCAGGCATTTTCTTATCGGCAGAGCTTATATTCATTTGTAGAAGGAGATAATCGGATGGACAACAAAGATAGTAAAAAAGAGAAGCCTGTAAAGGACATTGAACTGCCCTCCCTTGACAGTGAGATAGAGAGCTGGTGTGAGATCACTGAGGATGGTTCCGGCACAAAGAGCGCCGGTGACCTTGAGATCGATGCATGGTGTCAGGGTTCACATAACACCGCTTCAAATAAAAGGAAAGATAAGAACTAATCCAGAAAAGTGGAATAGTCTTTTTCGCCTCTATAATTACTCTGTTATTTTTAATGTTCTATATAGACTATCTTTTTATATATAAGTACCTATATAGGCATCTTTTTGTAGGATGTGCACAATTTGTGCATTAGACCCGTGTTCTAAGAAAATAATTTTCTTAGGGTGGTTGGTCATAAAAACGGATACAACGAAAAACGGTACATTGAAAAACGAAATCAAGGAAAGGTGAGGTGTCCGAAAAACCACCACGCTTTTGGGCGCCTCTGTCCTTGCAGTCAAGCTTAAGCGCATGGCCTGACCTTGCTCAACGGGTCCCTCTTATAGTATTCCTTGCCTATTATCCTTTCCTCAGCTCCTTCCCATATTTTCAGATATAATATCCTGCTGTTGTTTCAGTTCCTGTGTTCTGTACAATATAGCCGGCAGAAGAATCCACAAAGAGCCTTACCGGTGCAAAGAGATATGAACTTTAGCGGCACACATGAATGTGAGGATCAACAGGAGCAGGATCATGAGGGAATTTACAAGGGAAGAACTTTCAAAGTATGATGGCAAGAAGTCGAAAGAGATCTATGTGGCCTACAAGGGCAAGGTTTACGACGTTACCGACAGCAATACATGGTTTGACGGGGAGCATTACGAACATGAAGGCGGCCGTGAACTGACGGAACAGATGGATGATGCACCCCATGCTGAAGAGGTCTTTGACGATTACAAGGTCATAGGGGAATTAGTGGACTGACGGGTTCGCACCCCGGGGCCAGCACAGGTGTCATCCGGCTGTCCCGGGATGTGCCGAGGCATCATTCAGGTTCTTTATCACAGGGCAGTCATCGAGCACGCAGCGATCTGCAGGAATAAGGGGCACCGGGTTCCCTATCTCCGGATGGCTGCAATAGTATGATGTGCCGGCTCTGCACCTGCCGGCTATCCCTGCACACTTGGTATACAAGGGGATGGATCTTCTATAATCGCAGGTTGAGCAGTTCATTTTTTACTCTCTTCGGTTCTATACTGAAATAGTTCTGAGAATAATATTATGCGTACTCTATTATAAATATGTTGCAGCATCTTCTGGTATTCTATGCAGGTAAAATTATACAGGCCGAATTTTGCAGATAATATTCAGTAATTATTTATAGCAGCCTGCCAATATTATTTTGGGGAGAACGGGGCGCGAAATGTCATGACGTCCTTGTGAGATATTGTGCAGACCAACCAACAATAGTGCTAACAGGCCAACCAGCATAATGTTAGCAGGCCAACAAGTATCAAATGCTTTGAGATCTTGAGATCTTATCATCGCGCCTCATACCCACATTTAATGACGCTGGCAGCATGCGTCTAAAAAAGTATTAATGTCATATTCTCCATATTCTGGAAAATGCATCTTAACAGGAATCTCTTTTATTGTGGTATTGCTTTTATCGCAGGCATTCTGGTAGTGCTGGTACCTCTCATGCTTACCGCTGAGCCTGCCGCATCAGAGGAACTGAGAATCACCGAAAGTTCGGCTGCAATAGGTGCACTCAGTGAGAACACCACAGACCGGCAGGTCTACTCCTATAGCTTTGTACTCTACAACGGAAGGGGGCAGACGGTGAATGTTTCTGTGGCAGAGCCTGTTTTCAGTGAAGGTATATCAGACAGGATAATCACGGAAGACACTTCCATCACAGTCAATGAAAGCCTGACTCCCGGTTCTTCAATGACTGTAGAAGGAAGTTTTGTTTTTGATGCACGCGGCCTTACAAAGGATGAGATAGTCAACCTTGAACCTTTTATCGACTATGTGAGGCTCATATCTGTTGAGATCATTGATAATCCTTGATAACTTCGCACACTAATTTCCTTTTTGCCGCAGGAGGCAAAACCCATGCATTTATTACGGTAATTTTATATAAATATAAGTTTATACTACACTTTATTATATGACCAGCGGAGCCAGACCGAGGATACTTGTTGTTGACGACGAGCTGCTGAATGTAGAGCTCATGCGTGCGTACCTGAATAATGATTATGAGGTCATTACGGCCTACAATGGGAAAGATGCGCTCGATAAAGTAAAAAATGAGATGCCTGATCTCATTTTACTTGACGTGATGATGCCTGACATGGATGGATACGAGGTCTGCAGGATCATCAGGCATGAATACAGGATCGACTTCATCCCGATAATCATGATAACGGCCCTCACTTCCAAAGAGGACCACCAGAAAGGTATAGAGGCAGGCGCCGACGAATTCCTTAAAAAGCCCGTAGGCAAGTTCGAGCTGGATAAGAAGATCTCCTCCCTCCTCAGGATAAAGCAGCAGCATGACGCCCTGCTAATGGACCGCAACAAAGCCTATGACTATCTGGACTATGTAGGCGTACTGATAGCAGTTCTGGACCAGAACTACAATCTTGTGCATATCAACAAGAAAGGCTCCGACTTCCTTGGCTACAAAAAGGAAAAGACGCTTGGCAAGAACTGGATAAGCTCCTTCGTGCCGGAGAACTATTCCTCTCAGGTGAGGCGAACCTATGATGAGCTTCTAAAAGGCTCGATCCGGATGTGTGAATATCATGAGTACCCGCTTATTATAAGCAGCGGGGAAGAACGCTCTTTTCTTTGGTATGACTCCCTCCTCAAAGATGACAAAGGCAACTTCTCAGGGATACTCATCTCCGGGGAAGATGTCACTGAGAGGAAAAAAGCAGAGGTGCAGCTGCACGAGTATGCCCGCCAGCTGGAGCGCTCCAACGAGCTCAAGGATCTCTTCACCGATATCATGCGGCATGATCTTCTGAACCCTGCGGGCCTCATCAAATCTTTCAGCGAGCTGCTTATTGAAGCGGAAATGGATGAGCGGAAAAGATCCATTATTGAGAACATCTCCAGATCCACCAGCAAGCTCATAGATCTTATAGAGGGCGCTGCCCATCTTGCAAAGCTGGAATCCATTGAGGAAATTGGTTTCGTAAGGATGGATGTCGCTTCACTTCTGGCGGATTCGGTCGATAACTTCTCCATTGACATGCAGAGCAAAGGTGTCAATATTGATCTCCTTTTCGAGGGAGCTTATCCTGCCGTGGTCAACCCGATGATAGAGCGGGTGTTCAGTAACCTGGTGTCAAATGCCGTGAAGTATACTGCAGATGAAAGTCTGATCAAGGTCAGGATAGACGATGCCGGAGACAAATGGAAGATCAGTGTCGCAGACCAGGGTGAAGGTATTCCTGATAAGGACAAGCTTGCTGTCTTTGAACGTTTCAAGCGCCTGCATAAAGATAGTGTGAGGGGCACGGGTATAGGGCTTGCCATTGTCAAAAGGATCATTGACCTGCATAACGAACAGGTCGGAGTGCTTGATAATCCTGAAGGGCAGGGAAGTGTTTTCTGGCTGACCCTGAAAAAAGCTGAATGAGATGTTTTTCAGTTAAGTGACGTTAAGTGACATATCTTATCCACGCCCGGTGGCATGCTGATTTTCGAAACCTATATATGCTTCCCTGTATAATGACAGTCAATCAACTGTACAAGAGTGATAGCGTGATAAGTGTCAACGAAAAGGGAATTGCGATCATCGACGAGATGCTTGACTGGGAAGAGGAGCTCAAGATAAAATCCATGGAGCTCGACAATGGTGCAACTGTCATCGACTGTGGTGTCAACATGGAAGGCGGCTATGATGCGGGCATGTACCTGTCACGCCTCTGTCTTGCAGACCTTGCAGATCTCAATTACACGAAAGTCGATATTGGCGGGCTCCCAATGCCTGCAATACAGGTAGCTACAGACCACCCGACAGTTGCGTGCATGGCTTCCCAGTACGCAGGCTGGAGGATATCCGTGGGCAAGTACTTCGGTATGGGCTCAGGTCCTGCAAGGGCACTTGGCCTCAAGCCAAAGGAGCTCTACGAGGAGATCGGCTACAAGGACGACTCAGAATTCGCGGTACTTGTCATGGAGTCAAGCGCCCTTCCCACTGAGGAGGTAGTCGAGTACATAGCCAAGCACTGCAGCGTTGACCCGGAGAATGTCTATATCGCAGTGGCACCCACAGCTTCCATCGCAGGCAGCGTGCAGATCTCAGCCCGTGTCGTGGAGACCGGTATCCACAAGCTCGAATCCATCGGCTTCGATATCAACACCATCAAGAGCGGCTTTGGTGTCGCCCCGATAGCACCCATAGTAGGCGACGACACAAAATGCATGGGTTCCACCAACGACTGTATCATCTACTGCGGTGAGACATACTACACAGTGGAGTACGGAGACGCCGAGAAGCTCGAGGACTTCGTGAAGAAAGCACCCTCCACAACATCAAAGGACTTCGGCAAGCCCTTCTACACAACCTTCAAGGAAGCCGGCTTTGATTTCTTCAAGGTGGATGCAGGCATGTTCGCCCCTGCAAAGATAACCATCAACGACCTCAAGTCCAAGAAGTCCTTCACCAGCGGGAAGACCAACCCCGGTATCCTTCTGGAATCCTTCAAGGTCAAAGAAGTGTAATAAAGAATCCTTGTAGGCAAAAAAAGTGTCTATATTATTTAAGCAAAGCAGTATTTTAAAGATACTGCTTTAATTTTATTTAACCTTTGGAATATTAATGGCTTAAATAATGGATGGTATCAAAAGGATACCTACAATATTCTCTGTATCATTCTCAACCATACATCCACTTCATACTATTCTATATCAACCAGTTCAATTCTGAACATTCCTACAGGATATTCCTGAACCAACCCAAACCCGCCAAATCAAGCTATGCATATTCTATAAATCAAGAAGATGTTTATTGTAAGAATTGTGGAAAATCGGCTCTGTAGCTTTGATAGACTTAACTGCTTTTTCTGCAATATCGCTGGAGATCTTTAAGCGCAGCAGATGAATAGAGAATCGAGTATATTACCGAAGTCCCAACTCAGCCGCTATCTTACCTTGAATGTAGAATCTTCCATGCTGAAAATTTTTCAGTGACTCTTCTATTCTTTTGATATTTTCGTCACTCAGAGGTTCCTGATCTATTGCCTTGTTGGAGTTTCTGTTCTTATTGTGTTCCAGGTAATGCCTTTGATGCTGATTGAGATTTTATTGCTCTCTTCAAGGTACTCCCGACTGGTCTTAAGGATGGTAGGATTGACCTGCTTGGGTAAATAACGTTTTAGTTTGGAAACAGGCATAATACTATCTTTATTGTATTCAACGTAGGCGAACGTTCTGGTTTATTTATTGATTCTGCTTTGTTCGTATAGTATTCCCCGCACAGATATCAAGGGTTATAGCTAAGCCCAAAAAACGGAACTCTTAATTAAAATATCTACTGCAGGAGGCTCTTAATTTAAACCGAAACTGGCTCTGTAGAATACCTATCGAAACCAATATCTATAGATCAAAATTGTCAAATATCATCAATAGCTGACAGCACATTTTGAATTATCGTTTATTCTCATTTTGCCTGAATATCGAGGGTTTCTACAGAGCCGGATTTTATCCTTTTTAAAACCTCAAGTAGTTTGCAGCAGGAAATAGGTTTTCTACAGAGCCAACCAAAGCAATAATATAAAAAGACCATCCAAAGTCTGTGTCAGAGATTTCATAAGGGAACCAATATGATCAAAAGGGATATTGTTCTGGGAAGACTGGATGAGCTGCTTCCGGAGTTGAAAAGGAACTATAAGGTAAAGGAAATAGGCCTTTTTGGGTCGGTGGTTAGGAATGAAAGCAAAACCGG
>NZ_JTEO01000004.1:600000-879010 GCF_024500045.1 Methanolobus chelungpuianus | reverse complement strand
ATTAGTTTGGTTAATTCCTTTGTTTGTAGTTTATAGATTCACTACCGGTCAGAATTAACCGAACTGCCAAGATCCAACGTCGGACAGGAATACTTGGCTCCTGTCCCCACTTATTAGGCGGTGATTGTGATTGTTTTTCGCGCATTGCGCGAGGACTGCTACATTGCTTTTATCGTATATAAGCATTTCGACCCTTGAGAATCGATTGCAACGATATCGAGCTTTTCGCAGCGCATTTCCTCCGCATGATGCGAGGACTTCCTACAAGGCAATCTTGGTATTTATACCTTGCGACCAAACTTGGCCGAAGGCAAATATTGAAAGCCTTGGAAGAGATTTGAACATATTGCTATTCAAAGCATCTGCAAAAGCTTAATGGCGGCACAGAGCCACTCATTTTACCTTATGCAAGGATTTGGTTAAAGGCAGACTTTACATATATACCTTTTGCATCGCAGAAGTGAAAAAAACTGTTATGGGTGCTATATAAAAAGTTGCTTAGAAATTCCTTCCAGATTATAAAGAGTGCACCAGTCAGGCAATATTAGAAAAAATCAGCCCTGTGGAAGAACATTAGTTAAATTTTAAACACATAGTTCACAGAGGACACAGAGAATTAAATGTGACCTCATAATCCTCTTTTTAACCCCGTGTCCCTTAATCGATATTTGGGATGCTTTACAAGCACTTCTACAGAGCCAAAAATTCATATCAGCATTCTCCAACTAAGTGTCTGGCCCGGATAATAATAGTTTGACAGATTAGTTTGACAGATAATGATTTTATAATTATATTTATGAAAATCAAATAGGGAAGGGATAACAAATAGAAAAACTTAAATAAAACATAATATATGTCAGCAACTGTATCATTTAACCATATAGGTGGTAATCATGAAGAAAATAATGAGTATACTTTTGGTCTTTGTTATGATTGGACTGGTAGCAGTCTCAGGATGCACAGACACAGCTGATGAGGAAACCGTCGATGAGACAGTTGTTGATGAACAGCCAACAGAGGACGAAAGCTCCGAAGATGTAGCAAATGAGACTGTAGATGTTAACGAAACTTCCGGAGAAGATGTCGTTATTGGTGAAAATATTACTGCAGACATGAATGAGACCGTTGTCGAAGAAGATAACACGACTGCAGTAGAGACCACCGAATAAAGTAAGTACATTATATCCATTTCACAGTTTGACTTAACCAGGTCAAACACTCTTTTTAAAATCAATTTCAATCCACCATTGAGCAAAGGCTCTTGACCGGCAGTGGACAAACTGAGCTCAGTTCATACCTGAAACGGGACCGGAGCAGCATATACTGTTCATCCCAGCTCCGGATGTGATCTGTTCAATACCCGTGTCTCTTCTTTTTTAAAAACAGGATTGCAATGAAAGTTAACATCTGCATCAGTATTTCGCAAAGAGAATAAGATGCTACGACCAAAAGTTATCTTCTGTACTGAAAAGAAGGTGGTATGAAGTGAGTTATGCAAGATTAAGAACAGCACTGATAACTCTGTCCGTAGCATTCCTGTCAATAGGATTTGCCAATGCGGCCTGTTATCTGAACGTTGTCGAGGAAGGCAGTAGTGAGTATGATGGATATCTGAATGTGAGTTTGGACATACCAACATCACCTCCCTTCATTGCAGAGATGGTAATTACCGATGAGAACCAGGCCTTTTTCCCTGATGCGGCAATAGAGACAGTACTTGTTAATATTCCCGCTGACCAGATACAAAGAGTGACTGATTCTGAAGGTAATGAATGGGAAATAAACGAGGTCAGCGAAGAAGCAGATAGTTTAGGTACTTTCAGCACCAGCATTGAACCCGGCGAGGGTGCGGAGCCCACTCCTGCAGCTACAATCACCATAGATTTTGTTAACAGATGGAATGAATCTTTCCCAAGGAACGATGAAGGGTATCTCATCGCAGCAGAGATAACAAATATAGGAGAAAACCGTGACGAAAGTGCATGGGTAACTATTGGATTCTGTGAAGAGGGGACCCCTGTTGATGAAGCTCCTGCCGGAGGGAACGAAACAGAAACTGATAATGAAACAGTAACCGATGACAATGTTACTGACAACGAGACGATCATTGTTGACGATAATGAGACCATAATAATTATCGATGACAATGAGACCTCTGCCGTGGTGGACTGCTATCTGAACATTGTACAGGAAGACAAGAGTGAATACGAAGGACTGCTGAACGCAACCCTGACGGTCTATAACGAGACAAACAATACGGCTGAAATAGACCTGTCAAATGAAACTCTTGAGACGTTCCAGAATGCCAGTATCAGCACCATCCTGCTGAACGTGCCTGCAGAAGAGATCGACAATGTAACCGATGCTGAAGGAAATGAACTCAATATCACGGAAACAGATGTAAACGAAACAGATGACATGCCTTTCGGGCAGTTCCTGACAAGGATAACTTCAATAATATCCCACCAGGAAAAGAATGCCTTTGGAAGTTTCATCACCGAGATAATGGTCCCGGAAACCTCGAACGCTACCGGCCCCATAACCATCAGCTTCACTGACGAATGGGCAGGAGTGCCTCCTCCCAACAATGAAAGCTATGGTATTGCTCTCGAAGTACAGAATGTAGGGGAGATGGAGGAGGACAGTGCGTGGATAACTCTTGGATTCTGCGAGGTGAACGATACAGCAGCCAACGATACTGCGCCTGCGAACGACACCCAGGATATTTTCATTACGCTGGAGAGTGAGCATGAAAACATAACGGGCCTGCTTGAAGAAGCTATCGGGACCGGATCAATGGACACTTTTATGCAGGTCCGTGAGGAACTCTACATGCACATGACAGGAGAAGAGGAAGTCGTCTATCCGGCTCTCCGGGATATCGGACTCGAGGAACATGCCCTTATGGCCGAACAGGAGCATGAAGAAGTAAAGATGTTGATATCAGAGCTTGAAGTCATGGAGGAAGAAGATGAAACATGGACAACCACACTGATCGGGTTGCAACAAGCTTTGGAGGAGCACGTCATGCATGAAGAAGAGGTGATCTTCCCCCTTGTACAGGAACAGCTGAGCGCAGAAGAGGCACAGCGGCTTGAAGAAGAGTATCAGGATTCCAAAGGCCAGGCGAACACAGAAAGCATCAACACGACCGAAGTACAGGTAACATAAGCCCTCCTCCTGCAGAGACTTGACCGTTGTCCATATCTGCAAAGCAGTGTATGCCATCCCTGGAGGAAGGAATGCAATTTACTTCCTCCTTTACTTCTTTTTATGGAGACATATCCTAAAGGCCACAGGCCCTGATTGCGGCCCTTCCTGAATAAGATCTTTTGGGGGCGTACTGTACATTGGCAGTACGGTCCTGAACTTTATACATCAGCACCTGCAAGTTCAAGAAGAGCTTTGCCTTCAAGCCGGTATATCATCCATTCGGTATGGGCCTCTGCCCCAAGACGCTCATAGAACCTCCGGGCAGGATTCCAGTCAAGTGCGCTCCACTCCATCCTGAAGCAGCCCCGGTCCGCTGCAACACGCGCACAGTGTCTCATCAGTGCTTTTCCAACTCCTTTGCTCCTGAACCGGGGATACACAAAGAGGTCTTCGATATAGAGTCCCGGCCTGCCCAGGAAAGATGAGAAATTATGGAAGAAAATTGCAAATCCTGCAGGATCTTCACCCAGGTCGGCTATCACCGCTTCTGCATAAGGCCTTTCCCCGAAGAGGCACTTCCAGATGGCATCCTCGGTTGAGACCACATGACCACCGAGGTTCTCAAAATCCGCTAGTGCGCGCACAAACCGCATTATCAGTGCTGCATCTTTTTCAGTGGCCGGTCTGATGGTCAATAGCCTGTGGTCTGATATCTCACTCATAGTGGCACCTGTCAAAGAACATGTAAACTATGCCTCAACTGAAAGTACTTATCAGTGATGAGTTTTTCCTTTCAGCATCTCCGCTCGCCTATCCGGAAATCGTCATTTTTATGACTATATGAGAAGGGAAATGCACAATGTCTATATGCCAGACGAAGGGAGCATATATTGAGGCGGTAACTATCCAAAAAACATAAAAATCTCAAAACGGACTGGTGGTGTGTCGCGAACAGGACCTCTGCATTTGCCATGTGGCTGCTCTTTGGAATGGCAGTTACATACCTATGGTACTGCTTTACGCAGGCATGGACCTTACAGGAGGAATTCTAGATAGAGGCTGTTTACCAACCCTACATCCTGTTTTATGTCTAGAGCAGAATATATGAACGATGATAGTCATATTTACCCGCATGGGCCTGCTTAAGAAGTTCCTCCTGAGCACTGCAGTTTCTATCCTTATAGCGGTAACTGTAACTGCACTATTAGAGGACAGGATATTCTTTTCCGCTTTTCTGGGAATACCGGCAGGTATTGTGACCTTTATTGCTTCTTTTGCATATCTGAGCTCAAAAGAGATGAATGAACGGCCATAGAGAGAAAGCAAGGAGAAGATATAGTACAATAGTCCCGGAGAATGTAAATTATGCCTGTAATGACAATACTTTCCTGCAAGATACTGCAGGACGAGATAGTCCATCTCCTTGAGAGGGACCCTGCAGTAAATGAAATAATTGTCGTGAAGAACAATGAAGAGCAGGAACTGATCTCAAAAATGGATGCTGCCGGCCTCCATTATACACTTATGGACCTGGAACAGCTGCCGCCCTCCCCCCAGAGAATGGATCCGGAAAAATTCACTGTGATCATCTGCCTCGTTGAGCTGGCACTACATGAATTCCCAAAGACCCTTAAAGTAGAGGTATATGAAAGGATTGGCCGGATGACGACATATTCGGACGGTATCCTGCTGTTCTACGGACTGTGCGGTAATGTACTGGATAAGGTCGAAGAGGATTTCAGGGGTCAGGAAAACACATGCCCCGTGAGGATACTGCGGGACGAAAAGAGGATCGTGGATGACTGCATCGGTGCCACCCTTGGGGGCGGGGATGAATATCTGAAGACCCTTAAAATGCTCAGCAGCCAGGGAACCTTCCTCTTCACGCCCATGTACGCCCATTCCTGGAGGGAGATCATGCGGGTGGACCCTGAAAAACCAGAGAAGACGCTGAAGATGCTCAGGAAGGTCAATGAGATCACAGGCTACAAGAGGGTTGCAAAAGTGAACACAGGCCTGAATTACACCGAAAATTTCCATGAAAAAGTAGAGGAATTCGCGCAGATATTTGATTTTGACATACTCGAGTTAGAAGGTAACCAGAGGATATTCCAGGATTGCTACGCATCCATGAAAAAACTAATGGGCCTCCCCGGAATGATGTGAGAAAGGTATATACAAGATAGAAGCCAAATTTATCCAGAACACGATTGAATGCCAAAACGGGGAAAACGGCAACATTCAAAGACAGGATACTTATCGTTCCACAGACAGCGGCATTTGCACTGAGGTTATGGCATATAAGTCACTTTCGATAACACCTGTCTGCTCAGCTGGAGATACTATGGCATCAGGAGAAGAGTTACTCGAGGAAGGCAACGAAGTTGCGACCTTCGCAGCAGGATGTTTCTGGGGAGTTGAAGCGACTTTCAGGAAAGTCAAAGGTGTAAAGTACACACAGGTCGGCTATACAGGAGGGGATTTTGTTGATCCCACATACAAGGACGTCTGCAGCGGTGAGACAGGCCACGCGGAAGCTGTGGAAGTCATCTTTGATCCGAAGGAGGTCCCTTATGAAAAGCTGCTGGAGCTTTTCTGGGCCATGCATGACCCGACAACACCAAACCGCCAGGGACCGGACATCGGAAGCCAGTACAGGTCTGCAGTGTTCTACCACAATGAGGAACAGAGGGATGCAGCCTTTAGATGTAAAAAGAAGCTCCAGGAATCGGGACAATACAGGAGGGACATTGTCACTGAGATCGTTCCTGCGGGCGCATTCTACCGCGCTGAGGAATACCACCAGCAGTATTTCGAGAAGACCGGCGGCTCAGGAGGATGCCACATCCGGTAAAGAAGCCAAAAGCCTATTATCCTATAAAGAAAATCTGTAAGTGGTGAATACATGGAAGAGTTCACGCTTGAAGAGGTTGCAAAGTATAACGGCAGGAATGGCCAGAGGGCATATGTAGTCTACTCCGGCAAGGTATATGACGTGACAGACAGTGATTTCTGGGACGGGGGAGAACACATGGGGTTACACGAAGCAGGTACGGACCTGACAGAGGCTCTTGACATGGAAGCTCCCCATGAGAACGACTCCCTGGACAATTTCAAGGTCGTAGGAGTTATCAGGAAATAAGCTGAAAAGCTTAATCTTTTTTAGTATCAGGCCATATTTGTCCCGAAGCAGACTTCCTTTCTTATCAGCGAGTGTTTTTTATAACTGCCCTGCTTCATAGACAGCATCTTGAAGGTGATCTTTTGGTAAAGGTACTTGCAACAGGAACATTTGATATTCTCCATCCGGGACATGTCCTCTATCTCAGCAGGGCACGTGAACTGGGAGACGAGCTTTATGTGATAGTTGCAAGAAGCTCCATGGTAAGGCATAAGCCAAAGCCTGTGATCCCGGACGAACAGAGGCTGAAGATGGTAAGTGCTCTCAAGGTGGTTGACAGGGCGGTGCTGGGAAGCGAAAGCGATATGTTCGAACCCATCAGGGAGATCAGGCCCGATATTATTGCTCTTGGCTATGACCAGACCTTTGATACCGAAAGCCTCGAAAGGGAGCTCCGTGAACGCAGTATTGATGCCAAGGTCGTACGCATCAGTGACTCAAAGACATGTGCACTGTGCAGCACCGGCAAAATAATTAAAAAAGTCATAGAGCGCTACGAGGATGCGCCCTGAGGCCTTCAAGTCGTCAGAACCGGCCTAAGCCGAAATGTAAGCCGGATCAAATCAATGCGTCTTCTATCCTTGCAAGCCCTTCCTTGATCCGGTCAAGGGATGTTGCATAGGACAGTCTTATAAAGTTGCGGCCGCTTTCCCCGAAAGCAGAACCTGCCGTCACCGCAACATGGGCATCCATGAGGAGCCTTTCAGCAATCCTGTCACCATCACCGAATTCGCTTACATCGGCAAAGGCATAGAAAGCACCGCCCGGCATCTGGCATTTGATCCCCATCGCATTGAGCTCATCAATGAGCAGGTCGCGCCTTGCCCTGAACTCCTTTACCATTTCAGCCATGGGTTCCTGCGGGCCTCTGAGGGCTGCTATACCTCCATGCTGTACGAAAGTGGTGGTATTGCTGATAGAGTGGGACTGTATCTTGAGCATGCCTTCGAATATATCGGGCCTGGCGCATACGTAGCCCAGTCTCCAGCCGGTCATTGCATATGCCTTGGAAAAGCCGTTGACTGTAACCGTCCTGTCCTGCATGCCTTCCATTGAGCCTATGCTCAGGTGCTCCCTGTCATAGATGATCTTCTCGTATATCTCATCCGAGAGCACGAGCAGGTCATGGTCGATCGCAATATCTGCAATGTTCTTCAGGGTCTGCCTGTCATATACAGCACCTGTGGGATTACCCGGACTGTTGACAACTATAAGCCTGGTCCTGTCAGTAATATACTCTTCCAGGTCCTGGGGCTTAAAAGCATCAGTGGCATCAGTGGGCACCCATACAGGGTTGGCACCTGCAAACTTGACCGCAGAATCATAGGATACCCATGCAGGGTCAAAGAGGATAGCCTCATCGCCATCATCCAGGACCGTAAGCATGAACTCAAAGATCGCCTGCTTCGCACCGGGAGTTACAAGCACATCAGACCCTTTTACATCAAGCTTGTTCTCCGTCCTGAGCTTCTCGGCTATGGCGTCCCTGAGATCGGGAAGGCCGGCGGACGGCGAATAGTGGGTCTCGCCCCGGAACATTGCATTGCAGGCAGCATCACATATATGTTGCGGAGTGTCGAAATCCGGCTCACCCAGACTGAAACTGACGACGTCCACGCCCTGTTGCCTTAGTTTAGTAGCCATGTTCGCAACTTTGATAGTTGCGGATTCTTCCACCCTTTTTAACCTAGATGATGCCATGGAGAGTCCTACCCTACTACAAACTATATAAACGTATCCTCTCTATCAAAGACGCTGCACCAGCTTGACAGCAGCCTCTACGGCACGCTTTCCATAGTCAAGGCGCTCATGCGCCTCCATCCTTGTCATGCCGGGTCCCGCAATACCGAGGGTCACGGGCTTGTTATACTCCAGGGAAAGGTCCGTTATCTTCCTTGCTGCATGCTGGACAACAATCTCATCGTGCTCGGTGGCACCCTCGATGACAATCCCCATGGTCACAACTGCATCCACATCTTTCCTCTCGCACATCTTCTTGATAGCGAGAGGCATGTCATATACACCCGGCACCAGTATCTTTGCAATTACCTCGGCCCCGAGGAACTTCGCATGCTCTTCGCCAAGCAGTTCCATCTGGTATGTAAGGTCCCTGTTGAATTCGGCTATAACAAATCCCAGTCTGATGGTCATATCAATCACCGCGTTAATATTTAGTTAATGTTCTAGTAGATAGGCATTCCAGAATTATCAAATTCCCTGTAAGTCGGACAAGACGATATCACATTCTTGCAGGCCCGACGTCCTCGAATCCCTGGCGCTGCCCTGTTCCTGCTTCCCTGATCATCTGTTCAGGCTTGAACAGCATCTTGACAACATTCAGTGCATGCTCCCTGGAACGCTGCTCCATCAAAAAAGCAAGTTCCTTAGCATCCCTTGCTTCATCCTCATGGACAAAGACCTCGATGATATGGGTATTTGTCATAAGCTGGGCCTGGATCAGGCCTGTGGATGCCTCATGGGCACACACCTTGTCGGTAGGCTTTGAGCCGGGCATGCCAAGGGCTACGACCATGTCACAGCCCTCCTCCTCAATGAGCTTCTTGGCTGCCACAGGCAGGTCCTTGACTCCAGGCACAGTGCGGCGGATGATCCTCACAGAGACATGCTTCTGGATCTCGTCCACCGCAGCCTTGCCCATGTTGAAGCGTGCAAATGTTGTATCGACAACTCCGATAGTCGGCATGTTCACCTGTTCTCTCCGGTTCAGAGCAGGGTGTCAAGCACCTCGCTTGCAGCCTCCAGTCCTGTTCCCAGTTCAGAGATAACACCTCTCTTCATGAGCACTACCTCAAGCTGCTGGAGGGTCAGCATGATATCCTTGGGCATTACATTACCCATGTTGCCTATCCTGAATATCTTGCCGCTGAGCTGGTCCTGGCCGCCGGCGATGATGATACCCCTCTTCTTCATATCCTTCTTGATGTCGTCGCCACTTACACCCTCAGGTGCCTTCATGGCTGAGACTGTGTTGGAGTACCTGGTCTCGCCTTTAAGCTGCGGGAACATCTCTATACCCAGGGCGGACATAGCAGCACGCACTGCAGCTCCTTCGGTGGTGTGGCGCTTAATCCTTGCATCCATGCCCTCTTCCTTTACAATGTGGAGGGATTCCTGAAGCGCAAAGAACAGCGAGACCGCAGGCGTGTAGGGAGTCTGGGTGCTCTCCTTGTCCGCACTCTTCTTGTAAGCCTTAAGGTCAAGGTAGTATGGCATCCTGTCCATGCCCTTCATTACCTCGAATGCGCGCTCGCTGACAGACACCATAGCCAAGCCTGGTGGTGCAGCAATACATTTCTGGGAGCCGGTCACTGCGATGTCAACACCCCATTCGTCTATCCTTACATCATCGCCGCCAATGGAAGTGATACCGTCCATGATGAAGAGCGCATCGTGCTTCTTTGTAAGCTTGCCTATTTCCTTTGCGGGGTTGAGGATACCTGCTGAGGTTTCGTTGTGCACGAGGGTCAGGATCTTTGCGCCTTCCTCAAGCTTTCTCTCGACCTCGTCCAGGTCGAAGGAGTGACCCCACTCGGCCTTTACAGGATTGACCTTCCCGTACCTTGATGCGATGCTCTTGAACCTCTCGCCGAACTTACCGTTCTCCAGGGTCACAGCCGTATCCTGGCTGCCTAATGTACATCCCACGGCAGCCTCCATGCCTGCGGAACCTGAACCGCTGATGACAAAGATATCGTTCTTGGTCTTGAAGACGTCAGCCATTATCTCGCGGCAGTCGTCATACATGGCTGCGAATTCCGAGCCTCTGTGGTTGATCATGGGCTTTGACATCGCCCTGAGAACACGAGGTGCCACAGGAACAGGCCCGGGCATCATAAGTAATGTATCTTCTAGTTCCATGCAAATTTCCTCTGTGGTTTTTAATACATGTGAAAGTGCGTGATTGATGAATCTCCTGTGGTTAACGGGATGAAGAGACACAAAATGGTTTCTGATCCCCTTAAAGACAGTCCAATACCTGCCTGATTATGTAAGCCTATTATATAATCCTGACTGGACCTGTTTTGGGCCTGGCTGTGAGACCATTAAGAAATCATTCGTTCAGCAGCTGCATGACATCATGCTTGGTAACGACTCCCACCACCTGCCCCTTCTCAAGCACAAGGACTGCCGGATTCCTTTCGAGGATATGGGACACTACCTTGATATCAGCTTTGGGGGAAACGGTCGGGAAAGAGTCGCCCATCATTTCCTTGATGATCATCTGCGAGACCATGGATTTCTTTTTGTCAGCCAGGGACCTTACGATCATCTCCTCGGAAATGCTTCCCACCGGGACGCCGTTGGATATGACCGGGATCTGGGAGATATGATACCTGCCCATTATCTGGACCGCCGCATCCACCTGCTCCTCGGGGGAGACAGAGATCACTTCGGTGTTCATGATGTTGACAACAAGGATATCTTCCTTTTCCGCGTCCTCGAAAACCTCTATTATCTTTCTCAGGGTGGACAGTCGCGGGTCCACATCCCCTGATTCTATACGCGCGATCAGGGGCTGGCTGACGCCTGCGCGCTTTGCAAGGTCGCTCTGCGTAAGGCCCAGTTCTGTCCTTTTCTGTTTTATCTCATCAGGCGTGGGAAGTTGCATGAATATTACTGATAGTTATTATAATATTTAAGCCATTACGTTCCAAACAGAGGATTATAAAAATGACAGATACTCAAAAGGAAATATTAGCGCCATATAAAAAAGACAAATGAAAAAGGACAAGAGAGACAGGGTATTGCACCCCTGCCAAAGCATTAATAACTATTCTCATGTGTTGGTATTATATTCTGTGACAGTACCGTCCTCTGCCACAAAACGCATGTGGCCGTCCTTCATGGTCATTTCACTGACCAGCTTGCCATCTGCGTCATAATATTTCCAGTTGAACCTGTTGCCATCCTCGGACCACATGTAATCGATCCTGGCGTATTCATCATCAGGGTTGTTGGAATTGAACTGGGCCTTGCACATCTCCACGCCGTCAATTACCTCAGAACCTGTGATCTCCATGGAGACATCCTCTCCGGTACTGGGATTTGACGATTTCCAGGAACTTCCGACCGGACACCAGTCGTCTTGGCTGTCCCCGCTTGCAGAGTACTCATACTGAACGCCGTCTTCTTCGTATGTCACAGTTTCATCATCACTGCCAGTGCAGCCGGACACTGCCAGCGCAAGGACAGCCACCACCAGAACAAGTAACCATTTTGTTTGCATAATAACCACGCTTAATGCTCTTGCCAGAATGGATTTAAACTTATCGATTTATTCAGAGAGTTATCTGAAATAGATGAACAGGCCGGCTACATATGACAGGTATACACCTAACAGCAGGACACCTTCCCATCTTTCGAGTTTCCTCCTGGTTATGCCGAAGACCACCAGCATCACCATTATCAGGAGCATCACCGGGAAATCATACATTATGGACTGGGGCAGGATCTCCAGGGTCCTTATCTGCGAGGAAACACCCAGGATGAGAGTGATATCCATGATGTTGGCACCCAGTATATTACCGATGGAAATATCCTGATGACCTTTAAGAGTTGAGGAAACTGCAGTGATGAGCTCCGGGAGAGAGGTGCCAAGAGCCACGAGGGTCAGGCCTATCAGCATCTGAGGCACTCCCAGCCATTCCGCTATGGATATGCCGGCATCAACAAGTATACGGCTGCCCAGCACTACCAGAAGCGCACCCGTGAGAAAAAGGAGGATATCCTTTTTCATTTCCAGCAAAGGTGTGCGCTCCCGCCTGTTCTCAGCCCCGTCGAACACAGCCCTCTGAAGCTTGTAATTATAATACATGAAGCCCAGGAAGACCAGAAGAAGGAGGATGCCGTCAAAAGATGAGAGTTTGCCGTCCAGGGTCGTCAGGATCAGCAACACGCCTGAGACGAGCATAAAAGCGCCTTTACGCAGGAAACTGTGCTTATCAACATCAATGACCCGGATAGCAACGATAAAGCCCAGCACAAGGCCGATATTACATATGGCAGACCCTACTGCATTGCCTACTGAAAGGTCAACGTGTCCCATATGCGCTGCCGTTACAGATACTGCAAACTCCGGAGACGTAGTGGCAAAACTGACTATAGTGGCGCCTACTATGATCTTTGGGATACCGCTCTTCTCAGAGATGGAAACTGCTGATTCAACGAACCAGTCAGCCCCCTTGGTGATCATCAGCAGACTCAGGATAAGCAGTAAGGCAGTCTCCAGTACCATGAAGGCAGTTAATAGAGCGTATGGCATTTAAAGCTGTTCAGCATGGCAGGACACCAGGGCAAAAGCCACACAAAGCTTATTTGCCTTTTCTTATATTAGCAGGGTTGCAATAATTTCAGCCAGACAAGGCCGGCCTGTTAAAGATACTACAATTTCACCAGAAAGAGATGATCCAATGAAGATCCACCCACGATGCACATACTGCCTGCTCTCAAGGATACACATGGAAGCGGAGCTATCCACGGCTGACGAGGAACTGACCCACAGGGCCATCCGGGGAGGGATAGAAATCCTGAACAGCAAATATACTCCGGGAATGCCTGCTGCAGCCCTCTCAACATTGATGCACAGGAAAGCCTACGAGATACTCGACGATAATGATCCCTACAGAGAAAAGAAGGAGCTGAGCAGCAGGACAGCAGAAAGGTTCCTTCCTGTGATCAGGTCCCATGTGTTCAATGGTGACAGCAATGATGCGGCCACTTTCAGGCGTGCCGTGCTCGCAGCAGTTATCGGGAACTACTTTGATTACGGGGTCATGGGACTGGATGTGCCCATCGATATCTTTGACAGGACGTTCACAGAGCATTTCAGGCGGGGCCTGGATATAGATGATACGGACGGGATGCTGAAAAGGCTGGATGACGTGGTTTATCTTGCAGATAACTGCGGGGAGATCCTCATCGATACACTGGTCTTCGAGGTCATCAGAAAGCTGGGTGGGAAGATCACACTGGTCGTGCGCGGCGCTCCCATACTGAACGATGCGACGATGGATGAGGTTGAAAGGTTCAGGATTGCGGAAAAGGTGGACCGTGTGCTTACCACGGGTTCCAATGCCATCGGCGTCTCTATGGATGAGGCGCCTGCAGAGCTGAAAGAAGCGCTGGCAAACGCATCCCTCATTATCAGTAAAGGCATGGCCAATTATGAGACCATGTCAGAAGAGAATTATAGACCTATAGCCTATTTATTAAAGGTTAAGTGCGGTCCGGTGGGAGAAGATATAGGCGCCCCTCTGGGATGTTCTGTGGCCAGGTTGTTAGAATAGGGAGGAATAGGATGTGCGAGCTTAAAGTGGTGCTCCTGAAGGACGGTGAGCGCAAAACAGTTATGGAATCCGTTACAAAGATGCTTGTTGTGGGTGGCTCCGTCGAGCTTTATAGTATTCTTGGCGAGAAGGAGACCGTAGCAGGTTCTATCAAAGAGGTCGATTTCTCAAAAGGGGAAACTATAATAATCGGATAATGATATACCTACTCAAAAAGTTTGCATCCGGACAGGATACAGACCCTTCACGGGTCTATTTTCAATTTACAAAACATCGACAGATCAAATACTAGACAGAAGGTACAAGAGATGGCTAAGGTAAAAGTGGCAATAAACGGTTACGGCACCATAGGTAAGAGAGTTGCAGATGCGGTGAACCTGCAGAATGACATGGAGGTCGTGGGCATTTCCAAGACCAGACCCAACTTCGAGACCATGCTTGCACACGAGAAGGGTTATCCTGTATACACCCTTACAGAGAAGGCAGATGCAATGAAAAAGGCAGGCATACCCGTGGCGGGCACCATAGAGGATATGGTCGCCAACGCCGATGTTGTGGTCGACTGTACTCCTGGCGGTGTCGGAGAGGAGAACAAGGGCCTTTACGAGAAGGCAGGCGTCAAGGCCATATGGCAGGGCGGCGAGGAGCATGAGCTTGCAGGAGTTTCCTTCAATGCATCAGCCAACTATGAGGAAGCTTTCGGGAAGGACTTTGTAAGGGTGGTATCCTGTAACACTACCGGGCTGTGCAGGGTCATTTACCCGCTGGACCGGCAGTTCGGGGTCAACAAGGTAAGGGTGACCCTCATGAGAAGGGCAGCCGACCCCAGGGATGTGAAGAAGGGACCTATCAACGCAATAGTGCCAAACCCGATCAAACTGCCTTCACACCACGGCCCCGATGTCAAGATGGTGATGCCTCACATCAATATCGTGTCAACTGCAGTAAAGCTTCCTACAACCCTCATGCACGTGCATACAGTCAACATGGAGCTTGATAAAGAATGCTCCGCGGAGGACGTGAGGAGCATATTCAAAGAGCAGTCCCGCGTAAGGCTCATAGGCCAGGGCATTGGCTCCACTGCAGAGATAATCGAACTTGGAAGGGATCTCGGGCGCCCAAGGAACGACATGTGGGAGAACTGCGTGTGGGATGACTCCGTCACCATGCATGAAGGCGAACTCTATTTCTTCCAGGCCATCCACCAGGAATCCATTGTGATCCCGGACAATGTGGATGCTATCCGCTCCATGATGGAGCTTGAGAAGGACGGCGCAAGATCAATAGCCAAGACAAACAGGGCAATGGGTATCTGATACCCATTCTCCTTATGGCTGAAGCTGATTATTTTCTGGGCTTGAGCGACAGGATAGCCGATGCTGTCCAGGACAGGATCAAGGATATCGTGGGAACGCTCAGGGCCGGCAACACGCTTTACATGGGAGCTGACGGCACTCCCACAAAGGCCATAGACGACATATCGGAAAGGATCATTCTGGAAATACTCTCGCAAGAGGGCAGATCCATGCGTATACTCAGCGAGGAGTGTGGTGAAAAGATAATAGGCCCATCCCCTGAGTATACCATAATAGTAGATCCCATTGACGGAACCTATAATGCATGCTTCGGGATCCCTTTCTACAGCATATCCCTCGCATTCAAACACGCCTGCGAGGAGGAAGTATGCTTCGGGTATGTGAAGAACATGGCAACCGGAGATATTTTCCACGCTCAGAGGGGACAAGGGGCTTTCCTTAATTCGCAGAGAATAGAAATATCTAATAAGCCGGACATAAGCAAATTCTGTATAAGTGTCTATGGATACAGGCCGCATATCAAGGCCACTATCATGCTCTGCAGGCAGGTCAGAAGAGTAAGGATACTTGGAAGCGTGGCGCTTGAGCTATGTTATGTAGCTGCAGGTAAATTCGATGCATTCGTCGATGTGCGCGGTTCCCTGCGCCTGACGGATGTCGCAGCCGGCAAGCTGATAATAGAGGAGGCAGGAGGGATGGTCACCAACGGCTCGGGTGCTCCCCTTCACCTGGAGGACAGTATAATGAACAAAGTGTACATGGTTGCATCCAACGGGCATGCGCACGACGATATCTTGAAGCTTATGGCAGGAAGTTGGCATGAGGGTTAAAAAGATAGGAATTGTGTCACGTTACGATAACCGTGAGGCCCTTGAGATGGCCGAAAGTATCGTGCAGACCTTCGGGAACAAGGTGGATATAGTGATGTCCCCAAAGACCGCAGAGCATCTGGGAAGAGGAGATAGGGCTGTCCCTGTTGACAAAATGAGACAGGCAGGCGCCGAGCTGGTCATATCCATCGGAGGTGACGGCACCGTCCTCCGTAACATTTCCAAGATGGAAGACCCTCTCCCTGTGCTTGGTATCAACATGGGCACACTTGGTTTCCTTGTTGATGTGCAGCCAGAGGAAGCCCTCAGCGCAGTCGAGGACGTGCTGAAGGGATTCAGTTTCACGGAACGCAGCCGACTGGGCGTCATGTTCAACGGGGAGACGCTTCCCCCTGCGACCAACGAAGTTGTGTTCATCACTGCAAGGCCTGCAAAGATACTTACTTTCAGGGTATCTCTCGATGAATCACTTATCGAGGAACTCCGGGCAGACGGAGTGGTCATTGCAACCCCTACCGGATCAACGGCCTATGCCATGAGCGCAGGAGGGCCTATTGTTGACCCCAGGGTCGATGCTTCCCTTGTGGTACCCCTGGCACCGTTCAAGCTTTCGGCAAGACCCTGGGTGGTTCCCGCATCCAGCACCATTAAGGTGGAGATGGTGATCCCTGAGAAGGAAGCAGTCATTGTCATTGACGGGCAGCACACATACGGCATAAAGGCCAGAGATGTCGTCACACTTACAAGAGCAAAGTATCCGGCAAGGTTTGTCAGTAGTTCCGTTAACGGTTTCTACGAAAAGGTACAGAGCAAACTTACATGATCCATGTTCAATGCGGGCCTGGTCCCGGGCAACTCAGGATCAGAGCTCACCCCGTGATCAGATCCACCAAGCATGCAGGCACTTACCTTCCTCTCACCAGATAAAGATTGCCGTTCGAGCGCAGGTATCACAGCCTCATCCCCTGACAAAAAAGGCTTAAAATCCTAAAACTTAAATATGTAACAGGGACTTTCGTCATCCACAGGAAAAAAGAGCATGTCACAAATCGAAGCGTATTCCAGGAATAAACTTGTCGATTACCTTGATCTGAAGCCTCTTGATATCGAGATCTGCGATGTCACACTCCGTGACGGAGAACAGACACCAGGTGTTGTTTTTACCAGGGAGGAAAAGATAGCGCTTGCAACTGAGCTTGACGCAGTGGGAGTCGAGATCATCGAATCAGGCTTCCCGGTAGTATCATCCGATGAAAAGGCCATAGTGAAAGAGATAGCGAGCATGGGCCTCAATGCCAAGACCTGCTGCCTTTCACGTTCTGTTATCAGTGATGTGGAAACTGCTGTGGATTGTGATGTCGATTTTATCAGCATATTCATAGCCATGTCAGAGCTGCACCTCAAGTACAAATATCATAAGACCTACGAGGAGATGTTTTCCAGTGCTATGGAGGCTGTGCAGTATGCCAAGGACCATGGGGTAGGCGTCAGGTTCGCAGCAGAGGACGGCTCAAGAACTGATATCAATGTACTGAAGAAAGCTTTCATGGCTGCAGAGGAGTACAGGGTGGACTATGTCAGCATTGCAGATACCATCGGGATACTTTCCCCGGCCACCACCCACTATCTTGTCAGTGAGATAAAGAAAGTGGTACGCACACCCATCTGTATCCACTGTCACAACGACCTTGGAATGGCAACCGCGAATACGCTGGCCGCTGCAGAAGCAGGAGCAAAGCAGCTCCACACAACTGTCAATGCAATCGGTGAGAGGGCGGGGAACGCCTCCCTGGAGGAAGTCCTTGTTTCCCTGAGGGTGCAATACGGGATTGAAAGGTATGACACTACAAGACTGATGAAGCTTTCAGGAATGGTGAATGAGTTCTCAGGCATCCGGCCTGCGATCACCAAGGCCATCGTAGGTCAACATGCCTTCTCACACGAGTCAGGCATACATGTCTGTGCCATACTTGAGGAGCCCAGGACCTACGAGCTTTTCAGCCCCGAGATGGTCGGAGGTACCCGTCACCTGATAGTGGGGAAGCACACAGGGATGAAAGCACTCAGGGGCATTACTAAAAGCATGGGATACAACCTTGAGAAGGACCAGCTCTGCGCCCTGCTTGAAAGGATAAAGAACTGCACCGAGGCAAAAAAGGGGATATCCCCCAGAAGGCTTAAAGAGATGATCAACGAGATCTGTGCAGCCTAATAATCCACAACCGTACCTTTTTTCCTGCGGTGGCCCGGCACATGATCATCTTCTGCCACATCCAGTGCCTTGTCCTCTTCCTGACCAGTAGTGGCTGAAACGAAATCCTCATAGTAGTTCATGCGGTCGTTCTCCAGAATGATGACATAGTCGGCAGAGTTACGCAGGGCAGTCGAGAAACCAGGCTCAACACCAAAGATGATGGTTTCCTTCCCGTGCTCATTGGCCTTATTGAGCAGCGGCTTGAAGTCAGCATCCCTCGTGACCAGGGCAAGGGTATCTATGGTGGGATTGTAAACAAGCTCCATCCCCTCCACTGCAAGCCTGACATCCACATCGCTGGAGCAGATAATAGGCTCGAAACCGTTGTTCTCAATGGCTTCCACAAGTTTGTCAGATGCATACTGGTTGAGGAACACACGCCCTATCTTGACATTACCGTATTCCTTCAGCACATCCCTTATCTCTTCGAGATTGACATTGAACTCCTTCCTGAGCACATTGGGGCCATCGACAAGAAGACCAATACTGCGTCTGCCAGTTTCTTTCTTTGTACTAAGATACTTAACTATCGAGTTCAGTCCGGTTTTCACGTTGGCCATGATTCCTCACTATAATGATTCATAAGATTATATAGATATAATAGGTTCATAATTAATGACAGTACAATAGGTAAATCTTAATCCTGATAGCATATAATTGTTACTGGACATCATAAATATTATGGCCAGTTACTCAAACCCGTATCCGGGATCACAGAATATCGGAGAGCGATCGTGCCTCCATTTCCTTTTCTGACTCGCGGCCTGTCTCTAATCTGAAGTAATTGGCCAGCCTTCCCCCAACTTTCTTCCTTGTATAACGGATTTCTCCACCATGTTTTATAAACATATCCATAATGGATTCGAACTGGGCCTTTTCCATCTCAGATAACTCGATCAGGCTCTCACCATCGAGAAACCAGTTGTATACACGGAGAAGGGTTACATCCCTTACTCTTTTAAGATCCTCAGTATCCTTGAAGTCATCCACGTACACAGAACGCCTGAGTTTTGGGGACCAGCCCGCCAGCTTTTGCTGCATGTCGATGAGCTGGATAGGGATCTCTTCGTTCTCTTCAGGCCTCGGGAACAGGCTCTTAAGACGAGTCATATCCTTATCCAGGCATCCCACCTTCTTCAATAGCGATACGGGTCATGCCAGCCGGATCGCCGCTGGTCTTTCTTGATCCTCAGCCCCATGACCAGGCCTATGAGTATCCCAGTCAGGTGGGCGGTATGGGCAACCATATCGTTGGCACCGAGGAAGATAAAATCCACCAGTGCGAACAGGATCAGCGCATGAACTATCCTCATGGGTATGAAATACACGTAAACACGTATCTCAGGTGCGATCACTGCAAGCGCTGCGAACACTCCCATTATGGCGCCGCTGGCCCCGACAACGGGCTGTGAACTTGTCAGCGAGTAGCCCAAGGCAGCCACGATGCCTGCAATAAAATATACTTTCAGGAAAGTGCCTTTCCCAGCCCTGCGTTCAAGTTCTGGTCCGAAGAAGAAAAGCACCAGCATATTGAAGAACAGGTGGAAGAATCCAACATGAAGGAACATGTGCGTGACCAGTGTCCAGGGACGGGCAATCAGCAGATCCGGGACCAGTTTTAAAGCATCAAAGTACCCCGGGACAAGCTGCAGGAAGAATGAGAACAGGCAAAGATAGATTATAGCCATGGAGGGGCTGCTTTTCATGGAATAGCTTATGTTGTCGCGCATTCCCCGGACAGCGCTCTTTGCTGCATATTTTGCAGTGCTTTTCAGCATGCCTTTTACAAGATCATCTGACCCTGACTGCCTGTAAGCACGGTCAGACCCGTCGGCACCATACTGCTTTAAGTGCTCAAGGCCTTCGCATGCATGCTGTTCCGGAAGCCTGTGCTGAGGACAGAAGACCTTTCCACAAAAACGGCATTTGAAGGGCATGTAATCTTCCCTGCCGCAAATCCAGCATTTTTTATCCAATGTTTTCACCATAATAAATGTTGAAGGTCATAAGGTTCGCATTAAATAAAACTATTTCCCGGATAAAAGGAAAAGCGTGTCACTGAGTATCAAGAATAATCATGATAAATATCGGAAGCCTTATATGGGAAAATCACCTATCCCCCTTGGGCCAAAACAATTATTATTGATTATTTCTCTAATGATGTAGAACTACAACACTCTATCATAAATAATCGTTATAGATTGCAGAAACGTTTATATAAGATAGTATTGTTACAAACCCCTACAAAACAGTTTCAATTTATTACGCGCGGAGTGGATTTTAACATTTTCTCGCACGATTATACTGATTAATAACACGCATACAGGAGAAGAAGATATAATGAGCAAGATATCAACCGGGCACTTTTCCATAGAAGACCTGGAAAATGTTCAGATCACCATCGGCAAGATAGTCGGTGCCATAGAAAAGAAAGTGGAGGAAGAAGGCGATATGGGACCAACCCCGAAACCGGGAGTCTCCGGACTGAGAGATTGGGACCACCAGGTACTTTCCCGCTACCAGCCTGTATATACCCCTATGTGTGACCAGTGTTGCTACTGTACCTTCGGGAAGTGCGACCTGGGAGGAAACAAGGAAGGAGCCTGTGGCATAAATCTTGGAGCCCACCAGTCCCGCGAGTTCCTGCTCAGGGTAATCACCGGTGCTGCTGCTCACTCCGGACATGGGAGACATCTCCTGCACTATCTTATAGAACGCTACGGACGCGACCACCCCCTTGACCTGGGACCATCAAACCTGCTTGCACCTAACGTACAGATGGTTACCGGCATCAAGCCAAAGACCCTGGGTGACCTGGAAGAGGCGATCGAGTATGTGGAAGAGCAACTTACACAGCTGCTTGCAACCGTCCACATGGGACAGGAAGGCGCAGCCATCGATTTCGAATCCAAGGCAATGCACGGTGGAATGCTTGACCATGTGGGCATGGAGATATCGGACCTCGCACAGGTGTCCTGCCTGGGAATGCCGAAGTCCGACCCTGATGCACCGCTGGCAGAGATAGGCATGGGATGCATAGATGCAGCCAAACCGGTGCTGCTTGTTATCGGACACAACGTAGCCGGTGTTGCCAACATGATAGATTACATGCATGAGAACAACCTCTCCGACAAGATAGAACTGGGCGGCCTGTGCTGTACAGCTATCGATATGATCCGCTACCAGATGGACAAGGGAGGCAAGCCCTACGCAAAGGTAGTGGGAACCCTGGCAAAGGAACTCAAGATGATACGCTCCGGCATCCCTGATGTGATCGTTGTTGATGAACAGTGTGTCAGGGCAGATGTGCTCGAGGAGGCAAAGAGGCTCTCAATACCGGTCATCACCACCAACGAGAAGATCATGTACGGCCTGCGTAACCGCTCAAAGGACAAGGCTGATGCGATCATAGAGGATCTTGCAAGCGGCAAGGAAGCAGGTGCACTGATACTTGACCTTGATCTGGTTGGCGAGGTTGCTCCAAGACTTGCGTTGAAGGTGGCCCCCATACGCAAGGAAAAGGGCATCAAAGCACTCCCAAGCGATGAAGAATTGACAGCATTGGCTGCTAAGTGCGTTCACTGCGGCGCATGCGAACTTGTCTGCCCGAACAACCTCGGGATAATGGACGCAATGAAAGCCTGTGCAGAGGGAGACCTGACAAAGTTCGAGATCCTTCACGATCATTGTGTGGCATGCGGAAGGTGCGACCAGGACTGCCCCAAGGACATACCTGTTCTGGATGTCATCGAGAAGGCTTCCCAGAAGGTGATCAGCCAGGAGAAGGGCATAGTACGCTCCGGCAGGGGACAGATAAGCGACCCGGAGATCAGGCAGGAAGGTGTCAACCTTGTCATGGGAACAACACCGGGCATTATCGCTCTTGTAGGCTGCTCCAACTACCCGGAGGGCACCAAGGACCTTTACAGGCTTGCCGAGGAAATGCTCAAGAGGAACTACATCATGGTCACGTCAGGCTGCTCTGCAATGGACCTGGGAATGTACAAGGACGAGGAAGGCAAGACACTCTATGAGAGGTATCCTGCCAAGTTCCTCGGAGGCAACCTCATCAACGTAGGCTCCTGTGTCTCCAACTCACATATCAGCGGAACAGCCATCAAGGTCGCAGCCATCTTTGCCCAGCGCAATATCACAGGCAACTATGAGGAGATAGCCGACTACATAATGAACCGTATAGGTGCTGTCGGTGTCGCCTGGGGTGCTTACTCCCAGAAAGCCGTCGCCATTGGAACCGGCTGCAACAGGCTGGGAATCCCTGTGGTTGTCGGACCGCATGGCTCGAAGTACAGGAGAGCACTTATAGGCAAACCGTATGAGGAAGAGCACTGGAAGCTCTATGATGCAAGGAATGGTGAGACCCTGCCCATACCCGCATCTCCGGAGTTCATGCTTACAACAGTTGAGACTGTCGAGGAGCTTATGCCCATGCTTGCAAAGAACTGCATACGCCCGTCTGACAACAACATGGGAAGAATGATCAAGCTGACCCATTATATAGAACTCAGCCAGAAGTACCTTGGCCAGATGCCAGACGACTGGCATAGGTTCGTCAGGACGGAGACGGACCTTCCGCTGGCAAAGCGTGAAGAGCTCCTTAAGATACTTGAGAAGGAACACGGCTGGGAGATCGACTGGAAGAGGAAGAAGATAATATCCGGCCCGACCATGAAGTCCGATGTTTCGGCCCAGCCTACCAACCTTAAGAGGCTGTGCAAGGGAGAGTGCTGAAGATGGTAGACGCAACCAAGAACACACTTGTCTATACCACATGGGGCAGAAAGACCGCAAAGCCGGTCAACCCCAATGTAGCCGCCAAGATGGTCTCAAAAGCAAAGAGGCCACTTCTGGTAGCCGGTGCTGAGATCGTTGACAACGAGCAGCTTGCACAGAGAGCCGTTGCTATTGGAAAGAAGGGCGTGCAGATAGCTGCGACCGGCCACTCAATTACAGTCTTCCACGGCAAGGACGTGAATGCAAAATACATCAACATCCATGCACTGGCCCATTACCTCGGGGACAAGAACTGGAAGGGATTTGACGGGCAGGGTTCATATGATATGATAGTCTTCCTTGGGCACAAGAAATATTACCTGGACCAGGTACTTTCCGGCTTCAAGAACTTCTCGGACCTGAAGACCATCGCGATAGAGAGGCATTTCATGCAGAATGCGACCCTGTCCTTTGGTAACCTGAAGCCTGAAGTGCATGTTGAGGCGCTTGATGAATTTATTGAGAATCTATAACCATTTGATGTGAAACGCGGAGAACTAATCATGGCAGATGAATTTCCTTTTGAGATCTCTCCTATGTTCGAGGGAGAGAGAATAAGAAAAGAAGGTATGCATGTTGAACTTGCAGGTCCTAAGTCCAAGGGTTTCGAGCTTGTACGGGCCGCACCTATGGAGGAAGTTGAGGACGGCAGGTTCACACTTATAGGGCCCGACCTCAAGGATATGGAAGAGGGATCAAGACATCCCTTTGCCATGGTCTATAAGATCGCTGGCGAACTTGTGGAGGCAGACCTTGAGTCCATTGTGGAGAGAAGGAACCACGAATTTCAGAACTATATCCAGGGCATGATGCACCTCAACCAGAGGGACGATGTGTGGATAAGGATAGGCAAGGAAGCCGTCGGCAAGGGGATGAACTCCTTTGAGCAGATCGCAAAAGCCGTAATGATGCTCTTCAAGAACGAGCTCCCCTTCATAGAGAAGGTCGAGGCAACCTATATCACCGACATGGCAGAGGTTGAGAAACAGGTCGACAACGCCAGGGCCGTCTACAAGGCGAGGGACGAAAGGACCCGCGGCCTGCACGATGAGGATGTTGACACATTCTACGGCTGCACATTGTGTGCATCCTTCGCACCCACCAACGTATGTGTGGTGACCCCTGACAGGATATCCCTCTGTGGTGCCATCAACTGGTTCGACGGCAGGGCGGCAGCAAAGGTGGATCCTGAGGGGCCTCAGTTCGCCATCCCCAAGGGAGAGCTCCTTGACGCAGAATCCGGAGAGTACTCCGGCGTGAACGAGTTCGCAAAGAAATTGTCAAGCGGCGAATATGACCGCATCAAGCTGCACTCGTTCCTGGAATACCCGCACACCTCCTGCGGCTGCTTTGAGGTTGTCGGATTCTATATTCCCGAAGTCGATGCAATCGGCTGGGTGGACAGGGACTTTGCAGGCACGGCACCCAACGGCCTCCAGTTCTCCACAATGGCAGGACAGACCGGCGGCGGAAAGCAGGTCGTGGGCTTCCTTGGAATCGGTATCAACTACTTCCGCTCACCCAAGTTCATCCAGGCTGACGGCGGCTGGAACAGGGTCGTATGGATGCCAAAGATGCTCAAGGAAAAGATATTCCAGGACATTCCCGAAGACCTGCGCGACAAGATAGCCACGGAAGAGGATGTCAAGGATATCGAGGCTCTCAGGAACTTCCTCAAGGAGAAGAAGCACCCGATAATCGAGAGATGGGTGGAAGAGGAAGCCGAGGAAGAGGTAAAAGAGGAAGCACCAACACAGGCTGCAGTGCCCCAGGCAGGGTTTGCCGCACCGCAGATGATGCAGATGCCAGCCAATTTCATGCCGTCAGCCATGCAAATGATGGGCGGTGGCTCCGGTGGTGTCAGGATCATCCTGAAGAACGCAAAGGTGACCGTCGATAAGATCATAATCCAGAAACAGGATTAAAGAGGTGTTCTGTGGCCAGGATCATTGCAGTGACAGGCAAGGGGGGAACCGGGAAGACCGCAACGTCGGCCCTTCTCATCCGCCAGCTTGCAAAAGGGAACAAGGTCATTCTTGCAGTGGACGCTGATCCCGACACTAACCTTCCCGAAACCCTCGGATGCGATGTCAGCAAGACTATCGGCGACATAAAGGAGTTCATGCACAGCGAGCGTGACAACCTGCCCCCCGATACGAACAAGGAGTCTGTGCTCAAGTCAAAGCTCTACGAGATCATCGAGGAGATGCCAAAGTATGACCTGCTCGTTATGGGAAGGCCCGAAGGGGCAGGTTGCTACTGTTATGTGAACAATCTCCTGCGGGGTATCATGGACAAGCTCGTGGATAACTACGACGTCCTCATCATTGATGCTGAGGCGGGGCTGGAGCATTTCAGCCGCCGGATATTCCGCAGAGTGGATGACCTGATAGTAGTAACGGACGGGTCCCGCCGTGGACTGCGTACCGCAGAGCGCATCAGGGAACTTGTGGATGAGATGGAGACAGACGTATCAAATATTTATGTTATTGCAAACAAGGTCACAGAAACGAACCGTGAGATCATCGCAAGCACAGCAAAGGAACTTGGCCTGGAGCTTATAGGTATGATCCCGGTCGATGAGATGCTCATCCGCAAGGACCTTGCAGGAGAGCCGCTGTTCGACCTTCCTGACGATTCAGCTGCTGTCATGGAAGTTGAAAGGATCACAGCGAAACTAGGTTTGTGACAGGTTTGTATCAAGAGTATCATTACATGGTGGAATGCACATGACAAACAAAATGAAGTTGACGCAACTTACGGAGATGTTGCAGGAACTCAATATAGAGTCCCTTGAAGGAGTGACCATCGAGGGAGATATCGAACTTAACATCACCGGCGGAGGAGGGCTTAACCCTGCACTTGCCTACGCACTCGGACACGAGATATCACAGATATCCCTGCACATGGCCAATATAGGAAGAATGCTGGGATTCCCTGCAGAACAGTTATTCGCATCTGCTTTTGGCATGGCCGGCATGCAGCAGCCTCAGGCACCCTCACTGGGAACCGCTCCGAGGATACAGGAGCTCCTGGCCTCTAAGTTCGAGGTTGCAAAAATGAACAACTGGAACAATCCTATCCAGGAAGTGACACTTGGTGCCACATCCACAGACGGCGGTTCCAGGAAGAACACGATAACCATAGGCGGAGAGAACGCACTTCCTTATTACTTCGATGCCGCAATGCCCCACAGGAACTATGTGACAATGGACGTGTTCGACATGCCCATTGGAATGGCGAAGGCTGTCAAATCCAATTATGATGATGTCATCAATGACCCTGCGGAATGGGCCAAAAAAGTTGTCCGTGAGTTCAATGCGGACATGGTGACGATCCACCTTATCTCTACTGACCCGCTCATCAAGGACACTTCCGCAAAGGATGCGGCAAAGGTCGTTGAGGATGTGCTGCAGGCAGTGAAGGTGCCCATAGTCATTGGCGGCTCGGGCAACCCCGAGAAAGACCCGGAGGTTCTGGAAAAGGCCGCAGAGGTCGCAGCCGGCGAGCGCGTGCTGCTGGCTTCTGCAAGCCTTAACCTCGACTATGAGAGGATCGCAAGGGCTGCCGTGGAACACGGGCATGTTGTGCTCTCATGGACACAGCTTGAGATCAATGCCCAGAAGGAGCTTAACAGGAAGCTCATGAAGCAGTGCAAGGTCCCAAGGGACAGCATCGTGATGGACCCGACAACTGCAGCACTGGGATACGGCCTTGATTACGCATACACCAACATGGAACGCATAAGGCTTGCAGGACTCATGGGTGACGACGAGCTCACCTTCCCGATGTCCTCCGGTACCACCAATGCATGGGGCGCCCGTGAGTCATGGATGGTCTCATCCCCGCTCAGCCAGGACTCCGACTGGGGACCGAGGGAATACCGCGGCCCGATCTGGGAGATCATTACCGGTCTTGCGCTCTCCCTTGCAGGCAATGATATGTTCATGATGATGCACCCGACATCCGTCCAGGTGCTCAAGGAAATAACCCAGACACTCTACGGCTCCATCGAGGCGGAAGAACTGGACATCAGCAACTGGATAGGAGCGGAGGTATAAAACATGAAGATCAACAGCCCTCTTGAGGCTTATAAATACCTGCCGGGTACAAACTGTACGGTTTGCGGTGAGCAGACATGTATGGCCTTTGCAGCGCACCTGATAGACAGGTCCAGGAAACTCAGCGAATGTACCCCTATGCTCGAGGAAAAGTTCAGCAAGAAGCTTGAGCAGCTTCAGGGACTGCTGGCACCCGAGATAAGGGAGGTCGAGATCGGTGTCGGTGAGAAGACCGTGAAGATCGGTGGCGATGACGTACTCTACCGCCACAAGCTGACATTCTTCAACCAGACCGTATTTGCCTATGACGTGTGGGACACCATGGACGATAAGGACCTTGTTGAAAGGGTGAAGAAGATCCAGGATTTCAAGAAGTTCTATGTAGGCAACTTCCTGACCGTTGACATGGTAGCTGTGCGCAGCACATCCAACGACCCTAAAAAGTTCGCTTCAGTCGTGAAGAAGGTCATTGAGACCACGGACATGCCATTGGTACTGTGCTCATTCAACCCTGAAGTACTGAAAGCCGGCCTTGAGGTAGCAAAGGATAAAAACCCGCTGCTGTATGCCGCTAATAAGGACAACTGGCAGCAGGTGGCCGCACTTGCGCTGGAATACGACGTACCTGTGACCCTTTTCGCACCCAATGACCTTGACCTTTTGAAGTCACTTGCAAAGACCTTTGCTGAGATGGGTACCGAGAAGCTTGTGCTTGACCCGGGAACATTCCCCTCAGGAAAGCAGCTCAAGGAAACATTCAACAATTTCATCAAGGTGCGCAGGGCAGGCATTGACGGCGACCGCGAGATCGCATACCCTCTCATGGCTGTTCCCCTGATGGCATGGATGGTCCACGACGACCCTGTGAGCGCATCCTACTGGGAGACTGTCATTGCATCGGTGTTCACCATCAAGTACGGCGACATAATGATCCTACACAGCACCGAGCCTTATGCCATGCTGCCGGAACTGCACATCCGTGACACCATCTACACAGACCCGAGAAAGCCTGTGACCGTGGACCCCGGCATGTACAAGATCGGCTCACCAACAAAGGACTCGCCCGTATTCGTGACCACCAACTTCGCCCTTACTTACTACACAGTCGAGAGCGATATCTCATCCAACAAGATAGACTGCTTCCTCTGGGCTATCGACACCGACGGTATTGGTGTCGAGGCTGCGGTAGCAGGCGGTCAGCTCACAGCTGCCAAGATAAAGAAAGGCATCGAGGAGTCCGGCTTCAACATGAAGACCGACACATCCCACAACACCATCATCCTGCCGGGGCTTGCCGCACGCCTGCAGGGAGATGTCGAGGATGAGACCGGGTCCAAGGTTCTCATAGGGCCTGCCGATTCAGGCCGTATACCGGGCTGGCTGGAGAAGAACTGGCCACCGAAGAAATAAGCCATTCAGCTTTGATCTCCATGCAACATGCACGGAGATCCACACTTTTCTTTTGGGTACACAACCTGTGAATCACAATATTCTTATAGGGCTTACTGAATTCTAAACAGGGAGACAAATGGAACCTATCATAAGAAGTGAGAACAGCCTCGAGCTTACAAGAAATGGAAAACACTGCACCATAGTGGGCAATATTGCAGGTGTCACCGATGAATACATCCTCAGGCTTACAGAGTGGGCTAATACCTTATGGAACTATGATAGGATAAGCATGTGGAAAAAATCAGACTCCATGGAGCCCGGCTACTTCATCCGTGACAGCGCCGGCGGGAAGTACAAAGTGCACGTGCTTGACAGAGAGCAGCTTGAAGCACTTTTCGGCGCCTCCCGCAGGGACAGCCCGCCCCGGCTGCAGGGATGGGAAAAGAAGGATCTTATGGCTTATGTGGACTGGTTCGTCCAGTGACGCAAAACAATAAAACGTGAAGATGAAAGTTGTCAGCGGCCGTATTAAAGGCCGCAGTCGGTGGCGGACATTTCCTGCACAGAATCACTTGCAAGATCTACTGCAACCTTTGATTCAAGATACCTGAGATATTCGCATTTTCCCGTTTTCCTGTAAATTATGCAACCGCTACAGTACATTAACTTGTTCTCTTTCGAGTACCCCATTGTTTCAATCACACACATGCTCCCACCATACTACAATCTGCTTCTATCACACTCTTTTCTTTAGCAGAAGTGATCCTGCCACATCTTTTGCAGTAATAGAACATATTCGATCCTACGAACTGCCTCTTAAGCACGATGTCACAGTATTCACAGGACACAATGCCAATTCCACTCATACAAAGCCCCCTTCATTTTTCTGTATTGTCCCGCTACTTTGAGCCAATACCGCCGATCATGAACCTTATCAGGTCCAGTTCCTCGGAATCCAATGTCTTTTCGTACTGACCGTTTTTAACGGACCTATATTCTGTATCAATCTTCTGACATTTATATCTTTTTATACAATTTTCAATGTTATGCATAATTTGTTTCTCCTTATCTCTTGTACAGTTTATAGAGCTTTTTTTGCATACATATAGCTTATGTAAATAATCTGTATATTTCAAGTTTTTATATATAGAATATATATGAGATAAATAGCAATACTTAAATTAACGAGACAGGAAATGCATGCAAAAAGTACATTCATTATGCGCATGCATATATGCTGAAGATCTTACAAACGACGGAATGATAAAGATGAGTGACGTTTTTTTCAAAGCTGCGGAAAACATCGGCCCTGATGAGACCCAGATAGACCAGATTACAGATCTGTTCCCACTTGTATCGCCTGTCCGAGAGGGGGACATCGTTGCTGTAAAGATACACCCCGGAGAATATGGCAACACTACACATATGCATCCTGTGCTTGTGAAAACCGTGGTGGACCTTGTTAAGGAATCAGGAGGCATACCTTTTGTTACTGACACCACAGTCCTTTACAAAGGCAGGAGGTTCAACGCAGCAGATCTGGCATGCACTGCCGCATGGAACGGTTTCTCACATGCCGGCATGGGAGCCCCATTCATATGCGCAGACGGGCTGCTGGGAGATGACAGCGTGAATATCAGGATAGACGGGGAGAAAGTATCGGACATCACAGTTGCCTCTGCCATTGCCAAGGCAGACTGCATGATAATGCTCTCCCATTGCAAGGGACACCCTGCATCCGGATTTGGAGGTGCGGTCAAGAATCTGGGAATGGGGTGCCTGGACAAGGCAGGCAAGACCCTGGTGCACAAACCGGGGATGCCGGAGATAGATCCCGAGAAATGCACGGGATGTGAAAAATGCATATCAGAGTGTCCCTGGGGTGCATTGCATATAATGGAAGGAAAGGCCGTGGTGGACAGTGAGATGTGCAAGGGTGAACTTTCATGCGCCGGCAGCTGCAGGTACGGGGCGATACTGCCCCCTGAAGGATATACCTACGAGATGCAGGCCAGGCTGGGAGAAGCAGCCCTAGGCCCCATAGAACTGCTGGAGGGAAGGATAGGATACATCAACTGGATATTCAACCTCACACCTGGCTGCGATTGCTTCAATTTCTCAGCACCTGCCTTTGCAAGGGATGTAGGGATACTAGCATCAAAAGACCCGGTGGCGATAGACATGGCAAGTATTGAGCTTATAAACAGTAGAATGAGCCATGATCACGCAGGACAGATCGCAGGCCTGTGGGGTGTGGACCCCATGATACACTTGGAATACGCAGCCAGGGCAGGAGCAGGAAGCCTGCAGTATTCACTGCGTTGAACATGCACAATGATAACAAGCGGAAAATTTATAAGCAGGCCCAAGGATTGAGAGACAATGAACGATATCACATGTCCCAGATGCGGGGGATTTACACAGGGGCTTGTTGATGGCCTCTGTACAGACTGCTTTTTTAAGACGTCGAATCTGATCGAAATACCTCTGGTGTTATATGCAAAGGTATGCTCCACCTGCGGAGCACAACTGGCGCGTGGCAGATGGAACAATGAGCACAGTATAGAGGAAATCGTGACCCAGACTGTGGAGGATGCGCTCCTCATCCATGAAAAGGCAGATGATATCGAAATCTCCGTTGAGCCGAAGCAGATGACCCCACACCTGTATCGTGTCATTATCGAAGCCCATGCCACTATCCTGGGAGAGACGGTGCAACAGGCAGCCGAGACCGAAGTGCGTATCGTCCGAATAGCCTGCGATATGTGCAGCAGGATGTCAGGTAAGTACTTCGAGGCAATACTCCAGATAAGGGCAGCCAGCCGCTATCCTACCGAGGAGGAGAAGGCACGATGCATGTCCATCATAAACGGAACCCTGGACAAGATGCTAAAGAAAGGCGACAGGATGGCTTTTATCTCAAACACCGCTGAGGCCAGGGACGGTATCGACCTTTACATGGGGTCGGCCAATGCCACAAGGATCATCTGCAAAGAGATAGTTTCCGAGCTTGGCGGCGGTTTCACCGAGTCCTCCTCCCTGTTCGGAAGGAAGGACGGAAAGGAGATATACAGGATGACATTTTCCCTCCGTCTCCCCGAGTTCATGCCCGGCGACATAGTCGAGCTTGGGAAGAAGGTCATAGAGATTAAGAAATTCTCAAAAAGCGTGACCGGTACGGACCTTATCAAAAGCTCCAGATTCAGTTCCTCCCCGGACGACATGAAAGGGGCAACACTCATAGCAAAGAGAAGCACTGCCAGGAAAGCCGTGGTAGTCTCAATGGAAAAGGATGAAATGATGCTGCTTGATCCGGATACCTACGAGACGGTCACCGTGAAGGTACCTGTGCCTTTCAGCGCATCCGAAGGCGATGAAGTCCCGGTGATAAGAGCAAGCAGCGGCCTTGTGGCACTGCACGATGAAGTTTCCCGGAAGGATGGCTGCTGAGTGGTCCGGCTATGAAAAACGTACTGGTCATCGGATTCAGCACCCGCAATGCCATATGCTCCGGATGCAGGGCAGGCTACAATATGTATGCCATCGATGCATTCTGTGACCAGGACATGCTCAGATGTGCAGCGGATGCAAGAAGGCTTGTCCCGGAAGGCCGGTTCGACAGCAAGCTTATCGATCCTTCGGTACTCATGGAGGCAATAGAAAGCTTCGGCGTGGATTTTGATGCCATCATACCTGCATCCGGCTTTGAGACCCTGGAACTGCCCGGGAGCAGGTACCCCGTGCTGCAGAATAATCTTGCAGCACTGGAAAAGGTCACTGATAAGTCCAGGTTCGCAGAACTGCTTGGATCAATGGACATGCCGCACCCACAGACATATTCCTATTCAGAGCTGGACAGCGCCAGCTTTCCCCTGATGGTCAAACCGGCCTGTGCCGGAGGCGGTATATTCAACAGGGTCGTGCATAGCCAGGAAGAGCTGGATAACTATATCCTCCGCCTTCAAAGTGACCAGATGCACCTTGAGATAGATGACATGGTATTCCAGCAATACATGTCAGGGATGCCTGCCAGTGTTTCACTCATATCCACGCCGGACAGGGCCTGTACCCTTGCAGTGAACGAGCAGCTGATCGGAGTTCCCTGGCTTACCAGACTGCCTTTTGCATATTGCGGCAATGTGACCCCGCTTCTGACCCCATATGCCAACCAAATGAAAAATATAGCTGAAGAACTAATAACTGAATTTGGACTCATAGGGTCCAGCGGAGTGGATTTCCTCATTACGGATGATGGTCCCGTTCCACTTGAGGTCAATGCCCGTTTCCAGGGAAGCATGGATACAGTGGAGCTTGCAACCGGAGCTAATATCTTTGAAGAACATATGCAGGCCTTTGAAGGGCATATACTGCAGGAAAGATTAACGGAGCCGGTCTACAGGCAGTATGCAGCCAGAGCAGTAATGTATGCGGAGCAAAGGACCCGCATTACAGAACAGGCCATGGACGCAATAGATAGAAAACAAACGGCAGACATACCCAGGACAGGCGATATCATCGGAGAGAATGAACCGGTCACATCGGTGATATCGACAGGCCATACAAGGAAAAATGTAATGGGTGAAATCGAGCAAAGCGTCATGTTTATACGTCAACGCTTAAATGTAGAGTAGTCCCGGAAGCTTTGCCGGAAAGGCAGGATAAATATTTATGGAGCCCATGGCAGAGGCTTTTAGCAAAACTTAATATTGTAATAAATTGCATAGACATACGTTTCATGAGGTGAATGTTTTTTGATAGATCTGAATAATCCAGTTATCAGGGGATATCTTATCCGGCTGGTGGGTGAAGAAGGGCTGGAAATGATAAAGAATATGCCCGAAGGTGAGGTTACGGATGAACAGATTGCACAGGCAACAGGAATCCTTCTTAACATTGTGCGCAGGACACTTTTCATTCTCAATGAGAACAAACTGGCAGTATGCAGGAGGGAACGGGATTCCAGCAGCGGCTGGCTGACATATCTCTGGACCCTGGACATGTCAGACATCGAACCCCAGCTTGTGAAAGAAAAGAAAAGGCTTGTCAAGAATCTCAGATCACGTCTTGCATTCGAGGAGGACAATGTTTTTTACACCTGTCCCGAAGGATGCACCCGCATGAACTTCAATGAAGCCACTGAGTGCGAGTTCCTCTGTCCTCTATGCGGCGAGGACATGATGTTCGAAGATAACCAGTCATTCACAGATATAATCCAGAGACGTCTCAGCCGACTGGAAAAAGACTGATCCTGAGTGACATGATCTCACGTGAGATTGCTTTGAAGATACTGGAAGACGTCGGTTGCAGCGGCGATGTCATCGACCATTGTACCGCCGTTTCCGAGCTGGCTTCATACATTGGCAGGAAGCTCTCTTCTGAGGGAAAACTACCGGATCTGCAACTCGTGGAAATTGGGGGACTGCTACACGATCTTGGGAGATCCAGGACGCATGGTATTTCCCATGCAGTGGAAGGTGCATCAATTGCCAAGGAGCTTGGTCTTGAGAGAAGGCTTGTGGAGATTATAAAAAGGCATATCGGCGCAGGCATAAGTGTAGAAGAGGCAGCTCAGCTGGGACTGCCGGAAGACGACTATATGCCGCGGACCATTGAGGAAAAGATCGTGGCCCATGCAGATAACCTTATAGTCGGCACAAAGAAAATAAGCCTGGAAGAACGTATTTCTATGATGACGGAAAAGAATATCAATATTGACAGCATCAACAGGGTCAGAGCGCTTGCTGAAGAGATTGGTTTTCAGTAGAACACAAGGGATAATTATTTATATAAAAATCACTAATGGGTAGCTGTGCAATAAAATGCATAACACGTTTTTATCACATTGTTTTCTCATTTTTAGTTAGAGGTATAACTAATGACCGATGATAAGTATTTGAAAGGTACAACCACAGTTGGGATAGTTTGCAGTGACGGTGTTGTTATGGCGACCGAACAGCGTGCAACAATGGGGCATCTTATCGCGAGCAAGACTGCGAAAAAGATCTACCAGATCGACGACTTCGCAGCAATGACAACTGCTGGCTCTGTGGGAGACGCTCAGCAAATCGTTCGTATCATAAGCGTCGAATCAAAGCTTTACAAGATGAGACGAAAAGAATCAATGACGATCAAGGGATTAACGACCCTTTTATCAAATCTCCTGAGCGGGCAGCGTTATTACCCGCTGATGGTGCAACTACTGGTAGGAGGCTACGACAAGCACGGTCCTGAGCTCTATTCCATCGACGCCCTAGGAGGGAACATCGATGAGAAGAGAGTGGTTGCAACCGGCTCCGGTTCACCCATTGCATACGGAGTGCTTGAGGACAGGTACAAGGAGAACATGACCACCGACGAAGGCGTGGAACTGGCTGTCAGGGCACTTCACAATGCCATGAAAAGGGACTCTGCTTCCGGCGACGGGATCGATGTAGTTGTCATTACCAAGAACAAATATACCAGACTTGAACTTGATGATGTCAAGAAGATCAGGGAGATGCTTAACTGCTACTAACTGATCTTTACAAATAAAAATGAAATAATGTAATTTTTAAAAATTACACTTTCTAACTAACTTTTTTACTTTTTTACAGGAAGGCTGTTTTAATGGCGGTAGAAGAAGTACTATCTGATCTAAAGAAGAAAATCGAAGAGAAGTTGCCAAGCGGTACGACTATTTCTAGTGTTGAATTTGAAGGTCCGCAGCTTGTTGTTTACACAGAGGAACCAAAGAAGTTTGCAGATAACGGTAACATTGTCAGGAACCTGGCCAAAGTACTCAGGACACGCATCGTGGTGCGCCCGGATCCGAAAGTGCTTATGCCGCCAGAGGAGTCGATCCAGAAGATCGCTGAGACCGTACCTGAGGAGTCCATGGTATCCAATTACCATTTTGACCCTGATGTGGGAGAAGTGATCATCGAGGCTGAAAAACCCGGCCTTGTGATCGGAAAGCATGGTGAGACCCTCAGGGAGATAACAAAGAAGATCGGCTGGACGCCTAAAGTTGTCAGGGCGCCCCCTATAAAGTCACACACTGTTAAGAACATCCGTGAGTTCATGCGCACGAACCACAAGGAAAGAAAGGACATCCTCAAGGCCGTGGGCAGGAAGATCCACAGGGGATGCACTTCCAAGGACCAGTGGGTAAGGATAACATCCCTGGGCGGGGCAAAGGAAGTAGGACGCAGCTGCTTTATCATATCGACCCCCGAGTCCAGGATAATGATAGACTGTGGCGTCAACGTTGCTTCTGACGACAACATGACACCCTATCTATATGTTCCTGAAGCCTTCCCGATAAATCAGATCGATGCGGTTGTACTGACGCATGCTCACCTGGACCACCAGGGTCTTGTGCCACTGCTCTACAAGTACGGTTTTGAGGGGCCGATCTACTGCACACCACCCACAAGGGACCTTATGGCACTCCTGCAGCTTGACTATATAGACGTTGCTGCAAAAGAAGGTAAGAGGCCTCCATACTCCTCAGCTAATGTAAGGGAGGGCCTGAAGCATACCATCGTACTGGACTATGAAGAAGTGACAGATATCGCACCGGATGTCAAGCTTACATTCCATAATGCCGGACACATCCTGGGTTCTGCTGTATCCCACTTCCATATAGGCGACGGGTTGCACAATGTTGTCTTTACCGGCGACTTCAAGTATGAAAAGACAAGGCTGTTCGATCCTGCAGTCAACAAGTTCCCCCGTGTGGAGAGCGTTGTGATGGAATCCACCTACGGAAGTGCCACTGCCCTGCAGCCATCCCTGCAGGAAGCTGAGAACAACCTTAAGAACGTGATCAATAGGACCCTGAGCAGGAACGGTGTTGTCCTTATCCCCGCATTTGCCGTGGGAAGAAGCCAGGAGGTAATGATAGTCCTTGAGGATGCTATCCGCAAAGGTGAGATACCAAATGTCCCTGTCTACCTTGACGGCATGATATGGGAAGCAACCGCCATTCATGCCACATATCCGGAATACCTCAATAATGACCTGCGCAAGCTTATCTTCCAGAAGGGCGAGAACCCGTTCCTTGCAGAGTGCTTCAGACCAGTGGATTCCAACGAACTGCGCCAGAAGATCCTTGACGAGCCGCAGCCATGTGTGATCCTGGCCACATCGGGAATGATGAACGCCGGTCCTGTGGTTGAATATTTCAAGAGGTTCGCCGAAGACGAGAAGAACACACTGGTGTTCGTCGGTTACCAGGCAGACGGAACCCTGGGACGCAGGATCCAGAAGGGTTGGAAGGAGATCCCCCTCTCCACCAGCAATGGCACCCATGTCATAAGCATGAACATGGAGGTGGAAGTGGTTGACGGGTTCTCGGGACACTCCGATAGAAGACAGCTTATGGACTACATCAAAAAGATGAAGCCACGCCCCGAAAGAGTGTACACGGAGCACGGGGACGAGCGTTCCTGCCTCGATCTTGCAAGTTCTATACACAAGAAGAACAAGCTCGAGACAAGGGCACTTACAAACCTGGAAACGGTACGGCTGGTATGACCGTACTTTTCCTTCCTATTTTTTATTACAGGGCTAACTAACCCAGACACCTACAGTTCCGATCCGTCCGGCCCTGCCAGGCTCCTCAGGTAATCTACCAGGCCCGAGTGATCACTGAAGACCCTGTCTGCTTCCGAAAGCTCTTCAGCGGGTACGTAAGTGGCAACTGCCACGCAATACATGCCTGCGTTTTTGGCTGCCTTTACCCCGAGAGGAGCATTCTCCACGACCATGCACTCATCCTTTCCTACTTCAAGCATCCCGGCAGCTTTGATATAAGGCTCCGGGTCAGGTTTCCCGTTCTCCACATCCTCCCCTGTAACGAGCACATCAAAAACATGAGGATAGAACTTTTCCATAAGGTCCTTCACGATGGTCCTGTCAGCACCGGAAGCAACTGCTATCTTATATTTATCCTTCAGTAAGCCCAGACATTCGTACATGCCGTCAAAACGCTTTGCCTGGTTATTCTTCATGAAGAGTTCCCTCTTTTTAGTAAGAAGTGCATCATAAATAGCTTCATCAGGCTTTTTACCAGCTTTCCTGAACATGATGTTTATCACACCGACGTGGTTGGAGCCTTCCACCTCATATATATCCTCTTTACTCACATCGATACCTTCATCCCTGAAGACCTGCACCCAGGCCTGCGCATGGTAAGGCATGGAATCCACAAGCACCCCGTCAGAATCAAAAACAATTCCCTTCAGCATATTGGACATTATTGTACCCATCTTAGAATAAGTTTGCCGGAAGCCATGCAAAAAAGCATGACTGGAAGGCAGAGATACATAATGAATAATAATTGCGGTTAATAACCGTTATATACGGGTAGTTAAATCTTAGATTGCATGGATTTGTTTACAGCAATAACTCTGGCGGTTTTTTTACCATTCATAATGGCTGCCATATTGCCTGCGGCGGAGAGGGTCCTGAAAAACAGGGTTGGCTGGTATGCAGCGGCTGTTGCGCTCATCTGCTTGCTCCTTGTGGCACAGGCGCTGCCTGCTGTGGTGAACGGAGAGACTGTGACAGGTTCTTTCCCCTGGATACCTTCCCTGCAAGTTGAGCTGTCTTTCTATGGGGACGGGCTGAGCGTGATGTTCGGCCTGATAGTCTCAGGGATTGGCATATTGATAATGTCATATTCCAACGAGTATATGTCAAAACGTGAAGACCTCTCACGCTATTACAGGTACCTGCTCATGTTCATGGGGTCCATGCTTGGCATGGTATTCTCATCGAACGCTATCCAGCTTTTTGTCTTCTGGGAACTTACAAGCATCACTTCCTTCATGCTTATCGGATACTGGCGCAATCGCCCGATGTCTGTTTACGGGGCCACCAAGTCCCTGCTTGTGACAGCAGGAGGAGGGATATTCATGCTTGCAGGCTTCCTGCTGCTGGGTATCATAACAGGAACGTTTGATATTGTTACGATCCTGCAGAACGGATCCATGATAGCACTGATAAAAGGGCATGAACTGTTCCTTCCTGCACTTGTCCTTATCATCATAGGGGCGGCTGCGAAATCAGCCCAGGGACCCTTCTATATATGGCTTCCGAACGCAATGGAGGCACCAACACCTGTAAGCGCATTCCTTCATTCGGCAACTATGGTCAAGGCAGGCATTTACCTTGTTGCCAGGATACATCCAATATTCTCCGGCACTGAAGCCTGGTTCGTCCTGGTCGGCGGCCTGGGGATCATCACCATGCTGGCGGCCGGTTTCCTTGCGTTCCGCCAGACTGACATCAAAGGTATACTTGCCTACTCGACAATAAGCCAGCTGGCATACATGATGGCAATGTACGGCTACACAAGCTACCAGTACCCCGGGATAGGAGTGACTGCTGCCACATTCCACCTGCTCAACCACGCAACTTTCAAGGCCTGTCTTTTCCTCGTTGCCGGTATCGTGGCGCATGAGACTGCGACAAGGGATATAACAAAAATGGGCGGGCTCCGCAAGGAGTTGCCTGCAACCTTCATCATTGGCGCAATAGCAGCACTTTCGATGGCAGGAGTGCCGCCCCTGAACGGCTTCCTGAGCAAGGAGATGTTCTATGAGAGTTCACTTGAAATGGGCCATATCCTGGGAGGGCCCTTCGAATACCTGATACCTGCTGCCGCAGTCCTTGGGGGCGCATTTACCTTCGCCTATTCCATAAGGTTCATTGACGGCATCTTCCTGGGAAAAAGACGCAGTGAGCACCTGCCCAAACATATGCATGAACCCACTCCGGTGATGCTCTTCCCACCTGCATTGCTAGCTGCCCTTGTTATCCTCATAGGCATCTTTCCGTCTGCTGCAGTGCATTATATCATCGAACCGGCAGCTTCAGGAATACTGCTTGAGGACGTGCAGCTTCACGTATCCTTATGGCATGGGTTCACTGCTGCACTTCTGATGACGATCATCACTTTTATTGCAGGTGCCGCCCTCTATGCAAGATACGGTGCCATCGCAGCCTGGCAGGACAGGGTGAGTGCACGCTACCCGGCCTGGAGCTTCAACAGCCTTTATGACAGGATCGTCAACGGGGCGTCGGGGAAGAGCACAGCTTTTGCAAAAGTGATGCAACCGGGCCCCCTCAGTCCTTATCTCATCGCCATGCTTCTGATATTCCTGCTCCTGAGCGCCGTACCTGTAATAATGATTGCAGGCACACTTATCCCGACAGAGCTGAACTTAGAAGTGCCTATGTATGAAGCAGTGCTTCTAGGGCTGATCATACTCGCCTCCCTCGGCACGGCAGTCCTCAGGAAATACCTGCATGCCATAATTGCAGTCTCGGCAGTGGGCTATCTTGTGAGCCTTGTGTTCATATACCTGCAGGCACCCGATCTTGCGATCACACAGCTGCTTGTGGAGACCCTTGCAACCATAATCTTCCTGCTGGTAATAATAAAAGTGCCCCAGACATTCAGGGAGAAGATCACAAGGTCTGTCCTGGCAAGGGACCTTCTTATCTCATCTGCGGTGAGTATTACAGTACTTATATTGCTGCTTAATGCGTCCCAGGGAATAGTATCACCCTTTGAATCGCTCTCATATTATTTCATAGAGAATAGCGTGCCACTGGCAGGAGGACATAATATGGTCAACGTCATACTTGTCGATTTTAGGGGATATGACACCCTGGGAGAGATAGTGGTGCTCTGCCTGGCGGGACTGGGAGTTTACAATCTGCTCAAAAGCAGGAGTGATAGCAAGTGACAACACTGATAGCCAAGACCATAACAAAGGCCTGTGTGCCCATAATCATATTGTTCTCTATCTCCCTGCTCCTTGCAGGGCATAACTATCCCGGAGGAGGGTTCATAGGCGGAGTGATGTTCACCTCTGCCATATCCCTGCTGTACATTGTTTTCGGGCTGAGGTATATGGACTCCCTTTATCGCTACCAGTGGGAAAAATGGTTTGCTGTTGGCCTGCTCATCTCTACCCTCACAGGTATCGGAGCCATGGCTTTCAGGTATAGCTTCCTGAGAAGCACTTACCTGACCGTCAGCCTCCCGCTACTGGGCGACATAAAGCTGCTATCGACGACCTTTTTCGACATTGGGGTATATCTTGTGGTCACAGGCAGCCTGCTTTTCGTGTTCAAGACCATGGGGGAGGACGAATGAACGACACCCTGCTCTCAGTATCCATAGCACTTGTCTTCGGCATAGCAACATTCATGATCCTGAGGAGGGATCTCATCAGGGTCGCCATAGGAATCACACTACTTTCCCACGCAACGAACATGCTTATCGTTTCAACGGGGGCCTTCCTTGGAGGCAGGACACCAATAATCACCGGTGATAAGGCCGTCAGCACCGGAGGTACCTTCATTGACGACTTGGCGACAGGAATTCTTGCCCCGGTAATTCCCGACGGGATAGAAATAGCCTATGTGGATCCCCTTGTACAGGCACTCACACTTACAGCTATCGTTATCAGCCTCGCCACCACTGCGTTCCTGCTCATACTCTGCTATAGACTGTACCAGGAGCAGGGCACCACTGACGTCAGCGAGATCAGGAGGCTCAAAGGATAATGGATATAATGCAACACGTCCCCATTATCATGATCATCCTGCCGGTTTTCTTCGCGGCGTTCACGGTACTCTTCAGATCAAAGTCAGGGCTGCAGAAGGCACTTAATGTAGGGGTGTTCGCACTGCTCTTCATCCTCAGCCTGCGCCTTTTGTCCTACGTGTGGGACAACGGCATTCTTGTGTATGAAGTAGGAGAATGGGGAAAATACGGCATACTGCTTGTGGCCGACCTCCTGGGTGCAGGAATGGTTGTTCTCAGTTCCCTTATATCCCTTATGGCTATGATATACGCCACCGATTACATGGACAGGAAAGCCCTGGATACCACATTCTTCCCTCTCTTCAATCTTATGGCTGCGGGCCTTAACGGCATATTCCTCACAGGGGACATCTTCAACATGTTCGTCTTCTTTGAGATACTGGTGCTCTCCTCATGCGGCCTTATAGTCCTGACAGGCAGGGGTGACCATACGAAGATGGCGGACAAACTGGAAGCCATATTCAAGTACCTGGTACTTAACATGGTCAGTATCACCCTGATGCTGGTCGCCATAGCCTCCCTGTACGCCACTGTGGGTACGCTCAACATGGCGGACATAGCAGTCAAAGTTTCATACCTTGCCGAGGCTGGAACACTTCCATGGCACTTCCACGTGATAGCAATGATACTTATCGTGGTCTTCGGGTATAAAGCGTCAATGTTCCCGCTGCACTTCTGGCTGGCGGACGTGCACCCTTCAGCCCCTGCACCCATCCATGCCATGCTCAGCGGAATGGTCATCAAGGTGGGAGTCTATGGCATACTGAGGGTCCACTACCTCATATTCAATGAGACCATGTTCATGCTCCAGCCCATCCTGATCCTGCTGTCCCTTATCACAATAGCTGTGGGAGCCACTTCAGCCATAGGGCAGTATGATCTTAAGAGGATGCTTGCATACTCAAGCGTGAGCCAGATCGGTTATGTGCTGCTCGGAGTGGGTATGGGAACTGCATATGCCCTGACGGCAGCTATTGTATATCTTGTCAACCATGCAGTTGCAAAGTCCATGCTCTTCCTGGCCACGGGCGAGACGCTCTATCATGCGGGCACAAAGGATATCCGGAAGATGGGAGGGTTCGCCAAATCGTCCCCTTTCCTGGGCTCCATATTCCTTATAGGAGCCATGTCAATCGCAGGACTCCCGCCAACCGGAGGGTTCTTCTCAAAGCTGGTGCTCTTTGATGCCGGCCTTAGCTCCGAGTATTATATTCCGGTTGCAATAGCATTGGTATTTGCAATATTCACGCTCTTCTACCTGTTCAGGACATGGCTTGCCATTTTCTGGGGAGAGATCAAGGATACTGACAACGCGGATGGCTATACCGAACGCAAGCCGACTGTCGCAATCAAGGTGGCACTCGCCCTGCTTGCCTGTGTGGTCATCTATATGGGAGTGTACCCGGAACACCTCCTGTCACTATCAGGTACCATAGCAGATCAATTGCTTGACCCGCAGCCATATATCACAGCCGTACTTGAGAGGAGTGTGCGATGAAACAGTATATAGCCTATGCATTGATCCTGGGGCTGGTCTGGTCCTTTGTCAGTGGAAATATCAGTGTGCTGAACTTCATGGTCGGATCAATATTAGGGTTGCTTATAGTCCAATCCCTGAAAAAACTCTACCGGCCTGATAAGGACATGACCTTCAGAAGCATTGCAGAGCATCTCCCAAAGCTCGCAGTTTACTTTGCGGTCCTGCTTATCGAGATCACAAAGGCCAGTGTCCAGATAGCGAGGATAATCCTGAGTCCGGGGATGGATATCAGGCCGGGTATTATTGCCGTTCCCATACGCGCAACAAAGGATGCCTCGATAACGGCCATTGCGAACACTATCAGCCTGACTCCCGGAACGCTTACCATCGATATATCGGATGACATGACAAAACTGTACGTCCATGCCATAGATGTCTCTGAACCTGAGGAGCTTAAACACTCGATTCGTGACAAGCTTGAAAAATATGTACTGGAGGCCTTCGAATGAACCTGCTTGATCTGGCTCTTGTGGTAATGACACTCTCACTGCTCCCCTGCCTGTACAGGATAGTATTCGGGCCGACAGTTGCAGACAGGGTCGTGGGACTTGATGCATTGACACTTGTTATAGTGGTTATCCTTGGTGCCTATTCATACGTCCAGGAATCGCCCTTTTTCCTGGATGCAGCCCTTGTGATGGCCATAATTGGATTCATTGGGACCATTGCCATAGCCAGGTACCTTGAAGAGGGGGAGATATTCTGAGCATGCTTTTCACCGCGATAGAGGTAGCAAGTAACATATTCTTCCTCATTGGCATACTGTTCGTGTTCCTGGGAATGGTGGGGCTGCTGCGCCTGCCCGACGTGTACAACCGCCTCCATGCCACCACAAAGATAGCGACGCTGGGAGCCTTCGGAGTCATGCTTGCAATAACGATCAGGACCGGCCTTTCGGCCATGGGCCTTAAGGCCATAATGGTGGGGATATTCCTGATCCTGACGGCACCCGTGGCCGCACATATAATAGCAAGAGCTGCACACCGGTCCGGTACCGAGCTATGGACAGGATCTGTGGCAGATGAATATGCTGAGGCCTGTGTAGCAAAAAAGGATGAACTGAACAGTGGTCCTGATAAAAGACTATAAAGGACAGTAAATCAGGCTTCAGGACAACTGCATTTTTACTACCTGCTGACACATGTAGTGCAACAGGCACAGCGAGTGAGAAAGCTCCACTCTGCTGAACGACAGTAATGAGCATAATATACTGATGGCACCTGTCAGTTAGATGCATCCGAAATATCCACGGTCCACATCTTTACTCCCTGCAATGATTGTGAGCGGGTTGGGGAGTGGGGGTTAGTGTGGGAGTGGGGTTAAAAACAGACCCGCTCACTTAGTGCATAGAAGACATTATCTTATATAAGTATTCCTATTTTGGTTTATCGAAAATTATGAAGGAAGAGCCACTGTTGAGATTAATTAACTATGATATACGGTCATTGCAGCAGGATCAAGCATACAAAAAACTTATCTGCATGACGGTGCATACTGGTCCCGGATAACATCCTTTATCAAGAAAGCCCGTTCCATGACCACTAGAACCCGAGTACTCGATACTGCTGAAAGCGATATTCAGGAAACCCTGAACGAAGCTGCAGCTATCATCAACCGTGGGGGGCTGGTGGCTTTCCCTACGGAGACGGTCTATGGCCTGGGAGCTGATGCACTGGACGCAAAAGCTGTACGGGCAATCTTCGAGGCAAAGGGCAGGCCTGCGGATAATCCTCTTATAGTGCATGTGGCTTCAAAAGAACAGTGTTCAGCACTCGCCAGGAACATTCCCGGGAAAGCCTTTGCACTCATGGATGAATTCTGGCCCGGGCCCCTCACATTGATACTGGACAGGACTGAGATCGTACCGGATGTAACCACAGGCGGACTGGATACTGTGGCACTAAGGATGCCGGATAATGAGATAGCTCTCGGACTTATCATGGTGTCCGGGAAACCACTCGCAGCTCCCAGCGCCAATCTCTCCGGCAAGCCAAGTCCCACCAATGCCCGGCATGTCATAGAAGACCTTGCAGACCGGATAGATGCCGTTATTGACGGAGGGAACGTGAAAGTGGGCCTGGAGTCAACGGTGATAGACATGACCCTGGAAGTGCCTGCCATACTCAGGCCCGGGGGAATCAGCCGGGAAGATATCGAGAGGGTCATAGGGGCAGTCGTTATAGGGTATGAAGACAAGGTCCACTCCGGATCGGCTGTTGTGCGCTCCCCGGGAATGAAATACACGCACTATGCCCCTGATGCAGCTGTTACACTTATTGAGGGGGAACATGAAATGGTCATCAGCAGGATACAGGAATTACTTGAGGATTCCCCATCCGGACAGCTCAGGATAGGATTGCTTTTAACGGATGAAGGCAATAAGATGATCAGCCATGCTGACCAGCTTGCCCTTGGCAGCAAGGACAGCCCAGGAGAGATCGCACTTAACCTCTTCTCGGGACTCAGATATCTGGATTCAAAAGGTGTAGACCTGATACTGGTTGACGGCTCTTTCAGTCACCTGGGCATCGGTGCAGCTGTCAGTAACAGGATACGTAAGGCAGCAAGCACGATAATAAAAGTCTGAGCAGAGAACACGGACGTGAGGCCACATGAAAAAAGAGAAGCAACAGGCATTACATGAAAAACAGCGAAATATAGCCATCCTTTACAGGAACAGGAAGCTGTTGAAGATAAATGTGATCATTTTAAGTTTGGGACTTGCACTATCCTACTTTGAGGATTACAGGGGTATTGGCGAGCCTTTACTATGGCTGGGAATAATCATCTTTGTCTATACGCTTGTAAGCAATTACATGGCAAGGGCAGCTCTTAAAAAGCTTTGACCCTCTGTAATATTCTCTTGTTGCAACATCCGTTTACACAAAAAAAGTAATAGAATCAACAGAAAAGAACACACATTTTTTAGCTCACGTCATAATATATCTTATGTAACTCTATTAAGCAGCAATATTTCTTACTGCTTTATTGCCGCACGCGCCCAATAAAATTTGGTGGTTGACTGTCCTCTGGAGAGAGCCAGAAGAACTGATAGAGTTACCACCAAGTACCACCTTACCGCGAAATACGATTCAAGAGACAGGTGGAGGAAGACGCCTGTCTCTATTTTTGCTTAAATGGCAGATTCAGCTGCTATACTTACCACTCAACCAAGCGTGTTCCTAGTAATCAATAGTACATGCTGTTTATATCCATATATACATATCCCGTTGTACCAGGAGCAGCAGATTGATGTATTCCAGCCGCTGTGGAGTTTTCCAAAGCCTGGCCTGAGTCCCGAGTAACTATGTTTGCGATCATAGATAAGTAACTTAGATTCGTACCTGTTTATTAGATTAAATTCCGTATATTGTACCGGGGTTAGAAGAAAGGTATTGGCCGGGATAAAGGGGAAAGGCGGCGCAAAGGCCGATCCTGTCCGCATCGATTCAGTATTAAGGGTTACAGTAACCCCCATTCTGAACTCAATGCTGTGGGATCGGTCCTTTGCAATATAAGGTACTGTGCTACAAATACGTCCGATGCCTCCGACTTAAAAGGGCCTTCATGCAAGTTCTTCGTATCGGAATGCAGAGCATCCGCAAAACATAGTTCAACCTGAACCTCACTCCACCTAGATAATCAAACGGAGATGTGATTCATATCAGAAGAAGCAGAACTGCCATCAGCGTGGAAATATTAAGGGCTGCTATGGAAGGAGCAAAAAAGACCCACATAGTATATCGTGCAAACCTTAACTTTGAGGTTGTCAATAGATATCTCACCATGTTAGAGGAAAAAGGACTGATCGAAAAGAAAGACAGCCTCTATGTGACAACAGAGAAAGGAAAGGAATTCCAGGAGATTGCACAGGAACTCGGATTATGACATACAGAAGTAGCACTGCAGATACTTGTCTCAATTCTGGTAAACGTTGCTTCTTTTGAAAACAAGGTTCGTGTCAACCTGCGTCCGTAGTTGCTACTACCGGAGAGGCCCTTTCCTGCTTTCCTAATACCTGGTTTTGAACACTCATGCAAGTAAACCGGTCGTAAATACAACGGTTTATAAGGAACTCAATACCTTTTTAAGTCATAACCAGTATTATCCTATTCAATATTTTACATACTCATGTTTTTGAATTAATCAATGTCAAAGGAAGGACCATACTTATGCTGGAGATCAACAATCTAACAGTCGAGGTCGGAGGCCGCAGGGTACTGAAAGGTGTGAACCTGGGAGTCGATGTAGGCTATACGAATGTCCTGTTCGGCCCGAACGGTGCCGGCAAATCCGTGCTCCTTATGACCCTCATGGGGTTCAGCGGCTATAATGTCGTAGGAGGAGAGATCATCTTCAAGGGTGAGGACATCACCCGCCTGTCTGTTTCCCAGAGGGCCCAGATGGGCATGGGTATCATGACCCAGAGACCGCCCAATCTGAGCGGCGTAAAACTCCATGATCTCCTGAAAGTGATAGCAAAGGACCCTAAGGAGACAGAGGAACTTGCAGAGTCCATTGATATGGTAAGGTTCTTTGACAGGGATGTCAATGTAGGTTTTTCAGGCGGCGAGATCAAGAGATCCGAACTCCTCCAGCTCTCCGCACAGAACCCCGATATGCTCCTGCTCGATGAACCCGAGTCAGGGGTCGATCTTGCAAGTATCGAGCTTCTGGGAAAGACCATCAATACTCTCCTGAACAGGGACTGCAAATGTCCCGGAGAGAAGTGCAAGCATGGAAAATCAGCGCTTGTGATAACACATACCGGGCAGGTCCTGGACTATGTGGAGACCGACAGGGCTTTCATACTTTGCAATGGAACAGTCGTATGCTCGGGCAACCCGCGTGAAATGCTCAACGAGATCAAGGAACAGGGATATGAGGAGTGTATCAAATGCAAGCTGATGGAGATATGAGAAAAAAGGCAGAGGATGCCCTCAGGAAGAGCGCCGCATATGGTGAGGACTTCAATCTTGATGAGTACGGCGTGGGAGCAACAGAAGTCCCCTACGCAGAAAAGCTGACAGAGCTTGCGGAAGAGGATAAAAGGACACTTCTTAACGTGGGCTTCACCCCGGGGGAAGAGAACAGGTCAGGCAGCCTCATAATGATCGATAACGCCATAGCCCATACATCCCTGCACAACAGCGATGCGGTCGAGCTGATGTCCCTGAGGGATGCAATGAAAGTTCACGGCTGGGTCAGGGATTATGTCTGGAAGCTTGTAAAGCCTGATGCTGACAAGTACACGGCCATGAGCTACCTACAGGAAGCAAACGGATATTTCATCAGGGCTCCGGCAGGCAAGAAATCGAAGATGCCTGTGCAGACATGCCTTCTGATAGGCTCCAAAGAAGTCTCACAGACCGTCCATAACCTGATCATCGTGGAGGAAGGGGCGGAGCTTGAGGTCATCACCGGCTGTTCCACAAAGCATGGAATAGAGAAGGGACTTCACCTTGGCATCTCCGAGATGTATATCAAGAAGGGAGCGACTCTCAATTTCACCATGATCCACAACTGGGCAGACCAGATAGGCGTCAGGCCAAGGACGGTGGTGCACGTTGAAGAGGGCGGCAAATACATCAGCAATTATGTGACCCTCAAACCGGTCAGGTCCATCCAGTCATATCCCACGGTAGTCCTGGAAGGAAAAGGTGCTTTCACAAGATTAAATACGATAGCGGTAGCCCATGCTGGGTCGGAGCTCGATCTTGGAAGCAGGGTCATCTTCAACGCAGAGGATACGTCGGCAGAGCTTATCTCAAGGACCATTACTACCGGCGGCATATCTGTCGCCAGGGGGGAGATGATAGGCAACGCCAACGGGGCCAAGGGTCATCTGGAATGCCACGGGCTTGTGCTGAGCGACAGGGGCACCCAGAGGGCGATACCCATACTTGAAGCGAACGTCGAGGATATAGAACTCTCCCATGAGGCTGCAGTCGGCCGTATTGCCAGGGAGCAGATAGAATACCTGATGGCGCGCGGCCTTTCAGAGGAAGATGCCATCGGCATGATCGTGAGGGGATTCCTCGATGTGGGCATCCAGGGAATACCCGATGAGCTGAAGGCGGATATCGACGCAACCATAGCAAAGATAGGAGAGAACGCCATCTGAAAGAAGATCAACGGATTTAACGCTCATAAGAGGATACCAATGAACACAAAAGCAATAAGCCTCTTTCTGGCTGTCATTATGCTCATGTCCATAGGGACGTACTTTTTTGCCGGCCCGCTTTCCAAGCAGAGCAACAACCAGAACGATGCATCACAGGCGCCTGGGTTTGATACTATACCAGGCACTAAAGTAAATCACCAACTGAACTCACTCCAGGACGGGCTGAGCATGACACCCGAAGGCGTTACTGTAGCAAGTTACGTAGATTATTCAAGAGTATATGGAACGCCACTTGAGGTGCTGGCACCTAATATCACGGACGTGTACTCAGTTTATGGTTCGATGATAGTCAAAAGATACGCTGCATATAATAACACAGAGGATTTCGGATTCGAGGCCCATGTGATATATCCTGAGGTGATAAACTTTGAGTACATGCTTGCAGAGCAGCCATATAATGGCTATTACCTGTTGTCCCGCAACGGCCAGATATACAATATAGTAGGCAGCCCCATGCTGCTGGGACCGCAGGATTCGCTTCAGCAGGTAATCGATGTAGCATCCGGGAACCTCGAAAGCTCCAGGGACTTTGAAAGGATAATGCCCTACATCGAAGCCGGTGCTGAATACCAGATGCTCACTTCTGCAGACACTGTCGCCGGACAACACTACATGGAGTTCAGGGCTGCAGATGAAGGGAACACCTATACAAGGACCGAAGTATTTGTCGAGCCGCAGCAAAGCCTGCTTGAGAACATAAGTGCTCTTGAGGCAAACAGTACGGAGCGCGGCCTGGCATACAATGTGACCAGCTACGACAGCGATAATGTGACAAAGGTCATGATCACGACCAATGCAACAAACTTCTATAACCTGGCACTTGAACAGCTCCGCTGAGCAGCTGTCAGGTGCAGGTGCCCGGTGAGATATTAGTCTCACCTCATTTTTTATGTAGCCTCTCTTTTTGGCACAAGGTTTATACCTTAATAGAGTGTTTTGGAATCAAATCGCCATTTGCCGAAAGATATATATCCGAATGTAGCGATTGATAGCCATTACCTTGGCATATAACAGTGTCAGTTAGTGATATTAATTTGTAGCAATCATAAGGCCAAATTAGTTTCAGGATACTGTCCTGATCTGCAATGAATAATGAAAAACCGCAGTTTTTCGCGGTTTCGAAGGAGATTAATAATATGGCAGCAAAATTTGACGTTCCGGAAGAATTAGCAAACAAAGCACTTGAGAGCGTAGAACTCGCAAGGGACACAGGAAAACTGAAAAAGGGCACAAACGAAGTGACAAAAGCAATTGAGAGAGGCATTACAAAGCTCGCGGTAATTGCAGAGGATGTAAGCCCTGCTGAAGTCATCGCCCACATCGCACCACTCTGTGAAGAAAAGAACACTCCGTATATATTTGTCAAGCAGCAGAAGGAACTTGGAGCAGCTTGCGGTATAGGTGTTGCCTGTGCAGCCGTAGCAATCATTGACACCGGCAAGGGCAGCGGACTTGTTGAAGACATCGCACAGAAAGTAAGTGCATTGAAATAATCTGATACGTGAGGTATCATTATGGCAGATGAAGATACAGGCTATGCGGCCGAAGTCATCGATGTCATCGGCAACACCGGTATGCATGGCGAAGCAAGCCAGATACAGTGCCGTGTGCTTGAGGGACGCGACAAGGGCCGTATAATCACCCGCAACTGTGTAGGTCCGATCAGGGTAGGCGACATACTGATGCTGATCGAAACATCCAGAGAAGCAAAGAAACTGACCACCAGGTGATCATAATGGAACAAAGGAAATGTTCTTTTTGCGGCGCATTCCTTGAGCCGGGAACAGGTAAGCTCTTTGTGAAGAGGGACGGATCAAACTATTTCTTCTGTTCTTCAAAATGCGAAAGCAACTTCGATCTTGGAAGGCTTCCAAGGCGTACCGAGTGGACCGAGCAGGGCAGGATCTATCTGAAGAAGGCGTAATCCGGTGTCAGGCATGGAACAGACATACATCATGATCAAGCCCGACGGCGTACAGCGCGGGCTCATCGGAGAGATAGTCTCCAGGATAGAGAAACGCGGCCTGAAGGTCGCAGCCATGCGCCTGGGCGTAATGAGTGCCGAAAGTGCAAAAGAGCACTACAGGGAACATGCAGAGAGACCATTCTTCGCATCACTCATAGAGTACGTCACATCAGGCCCTTCCGTATCAATGGTGGTCGAAGGCAAGAACGCTATTGCCATCATGCGTGCGGTCAACGGTGCAACCAACCCCGTTAACGCAGCTCCCGGCACGATCCGTGGCGACTTTGCCATCGAGACGGGAAGGAATGTTGTCCATGCTTCCGATTCCCCGGAATCGGCCAAACGTGAGATCTCCATCCACTTTAAGGGTTCGGAGATCGTCAGCTATTCAAAGATCGATGAGGTTTGCCTCTACGAGTAAAGTTTAAGGCCATTCCGGGCACCTTTTATTTGATACATGCCCGGAATAGCTTAATACTCAATTACGGGGCAGTCAATCAGATTTGAAGGGATGCACATGGCAGTCAAGGGAAACTTACGCACACCAATTGTCTCTGTAATGGGACATGTAGATCATGGAAAGACTACATTGCTTGATAAGATCAGAGGCAGTACTGTTGCTGACGGGGAGGCAGGCGCCATCACCCAGCATATCGGTGCCACTGAGGTTCCAATTGATGTCATAGTTAACAAGTGCGGCAATCCCGCCCTCAGGGACAAGTTCATAGTGCCCGGCCTTTTGTTTATTGACACTCCCGGACACCATGCATTCACCTCACTCCGAAGCCGCGGCGGAGCTCTTGCGGACCTTGCTATAGTTATTGTGGATATAAACGAAGGTTTCAAACCACAGACCATAGAGAGCCTCCAGATCCTTAAAAGATTCAAGACACCCTTTGTGGTGGTTGCGAACAAGATAGACAGGATACACGGATGGAACCCGCAAAGGAATATGCCTTTCGTGGCATCCTATAACAAGCAGAACGAGCGCGTTAAGAGTGAGCTGGACAGGAAGTTCTATGAGATAGTCGGTGAACTGTACAATCTTGGATTCAACTCCGAAAGGCATGACAGGATCAATGACTTCCAGCGCAATGTAGGGATAATCCCCATAAGTGCAATGACAGGGGAGGGCATTCCAGATGTTCTCATGGTGCTGCTGGGACTTGCCCAGAAATTCCTTGAAGCAAACCTGCACTATGACGCTAACATTCCTGGTGTGGGCACTGTTCTTGAAGTCAAGGAAGAGAAAGGGCTTGGAACGACCATCGATGTCATCCTCTACGACGGGACTCTCAGGAAAGGAGATACTATCGTTGTTGGAAGTCTTGGAAAACCCATTCAGACCAAGGTCCGTGCACTGTTAAAACCCCGGCCTCTCACAGAGATAAAATCCGAGGAGAAGTTCGAACAGGTTTCTTCGGTCACGGCAGCCATCGGTGTAAAGATATCTGCACCAGGGCTTGAAAGTGCACTTGCCGGCTCTCCAGTCAGGATCGCGACACCCGAAACTATCGACGCCATCACCCAGGAGGTGCAGAGCGAGATAGAGGATGTGCAGATAGATACCGATTCCATGGGCATCACAATAAAAGCAGACACTATAGGCTCCCTTGAGGCTCTTGTTAACGAGCTTAAGAAGGAGAATATACCCATCAGGAAAGCTACTGTGGGAGACGTGTCCCAGCGTGATGTCGTGGAAGTTGCAGCTATCGAGGACCCCTTCTACGCAGTCATTGTCGGCTTCAACATAAAGGTGCTCCCTGATGCAAGGGACAAGGTGCAGGACACCAATATCCGCCTTTTCCAGAACGATGTCATATATCGCCTGATAGATGATTATAAGGACTGGGTGCAGGAGCAGAAGGAGCTTGCCGAGAAAGAGATGGCTGATACCATCATAAAACCGGGGAGATTCCAGATATTGCCAAACTGCACGTTCAGGCAGAGCAAACCGGCTGTTGTAGGCGTGAAGATAATCGGAGGTGTTGTCAAGACGAACCTTGACATCATGGCACTTGACGGCACTATAGTCGGCAGGGTGAAAGGGCTTCAGTCAAGCGGAGAGAACATCTCACAGGCAAAGGTCGGCATGGAAGTGGCAATGGCTATAGAGGGCCCGACTGTCGGAAGGCAGATAAAGGAAGGAGATACGCTCTTTATCAATGTCCCGGAAAGGCATGCCAAACGCATGGAAAATGAAATTAACGACTCATTGACGGCAGATGAACTAGAGACACTGGACGCGTTCCTTGAACTCAAGAGAAGGGGTAACCCCTTCTGGGCTAAATAAGCAGTCAGGGCAGCGCACGATCATAAGCATCACAGGAACGTAGGAACGAACAAAAAATTGGAGGAATAAATATGGCAGATTTCAAAGTAGTAGTATCAGACCCGAAGACAAAATCATACCAGTTCAATGTAACAGGACCCGAGGCTAACAAGCTTATCGGAAAATCCATAGGCCAGACAGTGGACGGCGCGATCGTTGGACTTCCAGGCTATGCACTGAAGATCACAGGCGGAAGCGACAAGAGCGGCATGGTCATGAGACCTGAGATCCCCGGCCCGAGGAGACAGAAGGTCCTTGTTGCACAGGGCGTAGGTTACTCCCCTGTATCAAGTGGCGTCCGCCGCAGAAAGATGATGCGCGGAAGAGAGATCGCCCCTGACATCATACAGGTCAACACTGTTGTTGTGGAATATGGCGACAAGGCGATTGAAGCTATTGTCGGCGGCGGCGAAGCAGCAGAAGAGTGAGCGATCACTCTTTGCAACAACTTTCTCATTCATTTTTTAACTTGTTTTTAGCATCCCTGATTCTAATTGATCCTGTGCACACCAAGCACTATTGGTTCCATCCTGCACGGGATACCGTTTACTTCAAAAGACACATTCAGGTTCCCAAGATCAGTCTTTCCGCTTGTCAGAGGCCTGATGGTAAGGGATGCATACCTGGAGGAGGAGGGCAGCAGGCCTTCAATGCATATAGTCGGCATCTCACACTCGATCTGTGAAGAGAAGCAGCTTGAAAGACTTATATTTGACAGGGGCTCTTCAGAGCGGTTCTCAACGATAAAACCGAGGGATGCCGGGATTCCCTTGTAGAAGGTGTCCGGCGTGTTCATACGGACATAAAGTTCGGGGGCGAGCACACGCTGCACACCAAGTTCCTCGGGTCCTGCGGTGCATGCATTAGCACCGAGCCTGAACTGAACCTCAAAATGGCCAGGGCTGAACTCGCCGATGATCTTCGGGACAATACTGAGGCTCAGCATCTGTCTGGACCCCGGATGCAGAGTGCCTGAGCTTAGCACAATGTGACCCGGGGCTATCCCGTCCCTCAGACAGCACTTTACCTGCACATCGTCCAGGGGGCAGGGGAGCCTGTTAGCAAGATAGATTCCCAAAACCGTTTCTTCTCCGAATTGCAGGACTTCAGGGACACTTGTGTTTACATAGATGGAAGAACAAATGACAGTACACACTCCCTGGGGAATGTTGTATTTTGTGTACTGCTGCCTGCGTATCTCAAAATACAGATCTGCCGACCCCAGAGATGTCTTTCCCGTATGCAGGGGGACAAAAGGCATGGACACATATCCTGAAGACCCTGCTCTCACGGTACCAAGGCGGACCTGGGGAGAATCGCATCTAAAAATCCCGGGAAAGACCCACCTGAGCCATACATTCCCCATATCGGTATCACTTGGATTGCTCACCCGGAAAGTTACTGTGCAGGGAAACCCCAGTTCGAGACTACCGGAAAGATTACAGTCCACTACCGCTGCTTCACATACCTGGGCACCCCTGAGCCTCCTCCTGCTTATTCCCATCCTGCCCTCATATATCCAGAATACATGAACCGGCACATAAGGGACCATCACAAAGAGCGTAAGAGATAACAGGAAGACAGGCAGCCGGACTGCTGTTCCGTCAGCAGGCAAAGCGCTCCATGAAGGCATCAGGAAATTAGCAAGTGGCTGAAGAACAGGAGAATAAGACTGCTGGTACAGCATGAAAACCATGAAGAAGGCCAGCCACATTATCCAGACAAGCGAGTATATCTGGAAAACAGCTCCGCTTGTTCCGCCTGCCCTGTTCAGCAGGGCATAGGAGAGGGAGCCTGTGAAGCTGCGGGGAATCCTGGACAGTCTCATTTGATCACTATATCGGATAGATAAATGAGATTGTGCTCTTTAATATAAATATATTGCTTGGATTATATAATCTGGAAAAAAACCAGTACAAAAAAAGATAGGAAAGCAGATCAGAGCAGTTTCTTCCCTGCATCCGGGCCGCTTTTGCACTCAAAGACATCTGTGATCTTCATTTTTATAAGATACCTGGCAGGGAAGCGGTCACTCTTTGCCTTTACGATCTTGCGCATCTCATCATATTCCTCACCGCGGTCTATGATCTTGATGTCACCTTTTATCTGGAAGCAGCCGTTGATCTCAGGTCCCCACACATAGATAGCACCCTTCGGGTTTGCCCTGAGGTTCTCCATGGTTTTAAGGAAGAAATTGTCAACGATCCACAGGGTTTCTGCGTCTTCCTGAAGATAGCACATCCCTATAGGAATGACGTTTGGCACGCCATCCTTTGAGGCTGTTGCGAATGGGAATATCTTCATCTTTGCAAATTCTGCTTTCATCTCATCTGTTAACTTTACCATTGATGTCACCTCTGCATATCAAAATAAAAGAGTCAGATAATCTACACGCCAATGAAGTTTAAACTTTTTCATCAGTAATGCCTTAATAGCAAAAGAAGGAAAAAGAGGTTATCAGAACAGCTTATCCAGGAAATACTGGTGAACCCTTGAATCCCGGGTAAGTTCTGGATGGAAAGCGAGCGCCAGCAGATTACCCTGCTCGGCTGCCACTACCATATCATCGATTCGGGCGAGCACCTTTACACCGTCCCCGCATTCTACGATACCCGGAGCCCTGATGAAGACAGCGTTGTAAGGTGAGTCAAGGAAAGGAAGCCCAAGTTCCGTCTCAAAGGACTCGCGCTGCCTTCCGAATGCATTGCGGTTCACCTTTGTGTCCATAATGCCCAGCAGATGCTGATGGGTCTTTCTGACCTGCTCGTCGCCCTCGCTTGCAAGCAGGATCAGACCTGCACAGGTGCCCATGATGGGTTTTCCTGACCGGTGCATCTGCCTGATCTCGTCTGCAATGCCTTCACGGATCAGCAGGCGGCCAAGGGTGGTGCTCTCTCCTCCGGGAAGGACAAGCGCATCACACTGCGGTACAATACCTTTGTGCTTTATTGTCACGATATCGGCAGGCCTGCCACGTTCCTCAAGCGCTCTGGCAAGAGCGTCCACATGCTCGGAGACGTCACCCTGAATGGCGATAACACCAATACGCATGAAAACACCGTTATTGAACTAAAAAAGAATGGAGGATGGGTATTACCATCCGCGTGTCTGAAGAACCTGTTCCTGGGGGATGGTGTCAACACTTATGCCCTTCATGCCGGCGCCGATGCCCTTTGAGATCTCTGCAAGCACTTCGGGGTTATCATAGTTGTTCACTGCCTCTACTATGGCTGTTGCCATTTTTTCAGGTATCTCCGCCTTGAATATGCCGGAGCCCACGAAAACACCGTCGGCACCCAGGCGCATCATCAGGGCTGCATCTGCAGGCGTGGCCACACCGCCTGCTGCAAAGTTAACCACAGGCAGACGCTGCATCTGAGCAGTCTCGAGCACAAGCTCTATGGGAGCTTCGATCTCACGGGCCACGCGGGTCATCTCTTCCCTGGTCATGCCCCTGAGTGCGCGTACCTCTCCCATGATCTGCTTCATGTGCTTGACAGCCTCACTGACGTCACCGGTACCTGCCTCACCCTTGGTGCGTATCATGGCAGCACCCTCATTGATGCGGCGCAGGGCCTCGCCAAGGTTCCTGGCACCACATACGAAAGGAACAGTAAAGTCGGTCTTCTCGATGTGGTACTTGTGGTCAGCAGGGGTGAGCACTTCGGACTCGTCCACCATGTCAACACCAAGTGCCTGCAGGATCTCGGCTTCCACAAAGTGTCCTATGCGTGCCTTTGCCATTACCGGGATCGTTACGGTGTCGATAATATCGGCAATGATCTGCGGATCTGCCATCCTTGCAACACCACCGGCCTTCCTGATATCAGCGGGTACTGCCTGAAGGGCCATGACCGCAACTGCTCCAGCCTCCTCTGCTATACGTGCCTGCTCGGGAGTTGTGACATCCATGATAACGCCGCCTTTCTGCATCTTTGCAAAACCGCGCTTGATAAGTTCCGTACCGTGTCTTAATTTCTCAAGTTCCATAATATCATCCTTGTAAATTATACTAAAGCATCATCTGTGTAATATTATTTTGACGTGTGTGTATATAGACTACTAAACATGGTCAATGCTTAAAAGCATTTACATTATTCCCCGTCTGCTCTTATCCTCGCAACACCTACCACTTTATCTTTCTGGCGCACGTCCATTATCTTGACGCCCTGGGTGTTCCTGCCCTGGACACGTATATCCTTTACAGGTATCCGGATAATAATACCTTCGGAACTTGTGAGCATTATCTCATCGGTATCCTTGACGGACTTGACGTTGATCACAGGACCGTTCCGGAGGCTGGTCACGATAGTAATCACACCCTGGCCGCCCCTGTGCAGCGTTCGGTATTCACCGAACTCAGTGCGCTTACCAAAGCCATTCTCAGTGACTGTAAGCAATGATGCACTCTCATCCACCACATCCAGGCTGACGACCAGATCCCCGGGCTCAAGTTTCATTCCGCGCACGCCCCTTGCACTCCTGCCCATTGGACGCACGTCCGTTTCAGAGAACCTGATAGCTTTTCCATGCCTTGAGACCATGACCATTTCCTTTGAGCCGTCTGTGAGTGCCACGTTCACCAGTTCATCACCATCATCAAGGATCAATGCTATAATGCCTGCCTTGCGGGGATTGCTGAAATCGGACAGCTGGCTCTTCTTGACAGTGCCCATGCGTGTGGCCATGAACAGGTAACTGTCCTCGGAGAACTCGCTCACAGGTATCATGGCTGTGACGGATTCGCCGTCTCCCAGTTCCAGCAGGTTAACTATGGCCTTGCCTCTGGACTGCCTGCTGCCTTCTGGTATCTCATACACCTTCTGCCAGTAGACCCTTCCCTTAGTGGTGAAGAAGAGGATATAGTCATGGGTCGAGGCTATGAAGATATCGGTCACGAAGTCTTCATCCTTGGTCTCCATGCCTATGATACCTTTGCCTCCCCTGCGCTGCTGGGAATAGGTATCCACCGGAAGGCGTTTGATATAGCCGCTGTTGGTAATGGTCACAACCACTTCCTCAACAGGTATCAGGTCCTCGGTATCAATCTCAACAACAGATCCCTTTATCTTGGTCCTCCGTTCGTCACCGAAGCGCTCCTTCAGGTCGAGAAGTTCGGACCTGATGATATTGTATTTCTTTTCATCACTACTGAGGATCTCTTCCAGCTCGGCAATGAGCTTGATGAGTTCGTTGTATTCATCCTCTATCTTCTGCCTTTCAAGTCCTGTCAGCTTCTGCAGGCGCATGTCAAGAATCGCTTTTGCCTGTATCTCGTCCAGGCCGAAGTTACTGATGAGACCTGCCCGGGCGGTTTCCACATCCTTTGAAGACCTGATGAGGCTTATGACCGCATCCAGATGGTCAAGGGCTATCTTGAGGCCCCTGAGGATATGGGCCCTCTCCTGGGCCTTCCTGAGCTGGAACAGCGTGCGCTTCTGGATAACATCTACGCGGTGCTCCAGGTAGATGCGCAGCATATCCTTCAGGCCCAGCTCTCTTGGAACATTGTCCACAAGGGCCAGGTTGATGATACCGAAAGTTGTCTGCATCTGCGTATGCTTGTAAAGCTGGTTCAGGACTACGTTAGGATTGGTTCCCCGGGTAAGTTCGATAACCACGCGGATGCCTTCACGGTCAGACTCGTCGCGCAGGTCGGAAACGCCTATTATCTTCTTGTCCCTTACAAGCTCTGCTATATTTTCTATGAGCTTGGCCTTGTTAACCTGGTAGGGTATCTCAGTGACGATTATGGCATTCTTATCCTTCTTCATCTCCTCTATCTCTGCAACGGCCCGGAGCTGTATCCTGCCGCGCCCCGTCTCATATGCATCCCTTATGCCCTGTGAACCAAGGATGGTAGCACCTGTGGGGAAATCCGGACCCTTGATGACCTTCATCAGTTCATTCATGCTGACGTCCGGGTTATCGATCTGCATCAGCGTTGCGTCAATTACTTCGCTAAGGTTATGGGGAGCCATGTTTGTGGCCATGCCCACGGCTATACCTGTGGAACCATTGACAAGCAGGTTAGGCAGTTTTGCGGGAAGCACAACAGGCTCCTGAAGGGAACCGTCGTAGTTGGGCTGAGTGGACACCGTTTCCTTGTCGATATCAAGGAGCATCTCATCCGCGATCTTGTCCATGCGTGCTTCAGTGTAACGCATGGCAGCTGCCGAATCACCGTCAATGGAACCGAAGTTACCCTGCCCGTCAATGAGCGGATATCGCAGGGAGAAATCCTGCACCATCCTCACAAGGGAGTCATAGACCGCAGTATCACCGTGGGGGTGGTACTTACCGAGCACGTCTCCCACCACACGGGCACACTTCTTGTAAGGCTTGTCGTGGGTGATACCTGCCTCTTTCATTGCGTACAGTATCCTGCGGTGCACGGGCTTGAGGCCGTCCCTCGCATCGGGCAGTGCCCGGCTCACGATAACACTCATCGCATAGTCTATGAAAGAGTTCCTCATCTCATCTTCAATGAGAACAGGAACTATCCTTTCGCCTGTTTCCGTAGGCTGGATGTCAAAGGAGGTCTCATCTCCCGGTTCGTCAGGTGAACCGCTGTTCTGAACATTCTCATTATCTGTATCATCTGCCATTTTTCCTCACCTCACACATCCAGATTATAGACATCCCTTGCATGTGTCGTAATAAAGTTCCTGCGTGGTTCCACCTCGTCCCCCATAAGTATGGAGAACATCTCATCCGCTGCAATAGCGTCTTCCATGGTGACCTTCAGCAGTGTTCTTGTTTCCGGGTTCATGGTAGTTTCCCAGAGCTGCTCCGGGTTCATCTCTCCAAGACCTTTGTAGCGCTGTATGCTTACGTTCTTGTCACCCAGCTCCTGCAGTTTGGCCTGCAGCTCCCTGTCCGAATACACATAGTACTCAGCCTTGCCCTTGGCCACACGATAAAGGGGTGGCTGTGCGATGTAGATGTAGCCTGCATCTATAAGGGGCTTCATGTGCCTGAAGAACAGGGTCAGTATCAGTGTGCGGATATGGGCGCCGTCGACATCCGCATCGGTCATGATGATGACCTTGTGATAACGGGCCTTGTCGATGTTGTAGTCATCTCCTATGCCGGTCCCCATGGCTGTTATGAGGGAAAGCACCTCGGTGTTCTTCAGTACTTTTGCAAGGCGTGCCTTCTCAACGTTGAGGATCTTACCCCTGAAAGGCAATATGGCCTGGAACCTCCGGTTGCGTCCCTGCTTTGCGGAGCCGCCTGCGGAGTCACCCTCCACAAGATATAGTTCACTGAGAGAGGGGTCCTTTTCGGAACAGTCTGCCAGCTTGCCCGGAAGCGTGCTGATATCGAGAGCACTCTTTCTCCTTGTAAGCTCCCTGGCCTTCTTTGCGGCTTCCCTTGCACGCTGTGCGTCCAGTGCTTTCTGCAATATAGTGCTGGCAACCTTGGGATTCTCTTCCAGGTATTCGGAAAGCCCTTCCGAGACCATTGACTCAACGATACCCTTCACATCACTGTTCCCGAGCTTGGTCTTGGTCTGTCCCTCGAACTGCGGTTCGGTTATCTTGACACTGATAATAGCAGTAAGGCCTTCGCGGATGTCCTCTCCCGAAAGCTTGTCCTCGCCCTTTGCCATCTTGTTCTGCTTGATATAGTCGTTGGCGACCCTGGTGAGCGCCGCCTTGAAGCCCACAAGATGGGTACCGCCTTCGTGGGTGTTGATATTGTTGGCAAAGGAATACACATACTCAGCATAGCTGTCAGTGTACTGCATCGCGATCTCAACTACAGTGCCCTCTTTCTCACGCTCGAAATAGATGGGAGATTCATGCAGGACATTACGTGTGTGGTTCAGGTACTGTACGAATGAGACTATGCCGCCTTCATACTCGAACACTTCCTGCTGGGGCTGTTCTTCCCGGAGGTCAGAAATGCCGATCTTTATACCCTTGTTAAGGAAAGCAAGCTCACGGAGCCTTGTGACAAGTATATCGTAGGCGAATTTCGTAGTCTCGAAGATCAGCCCATCGGGCTTGAAGGTTATCTTGGTACCCGTACCTTCGCTCTCACCTATCTCCATTATGTCGTCATGGGGCTTTCCGCGCTCATAACGCTGGTAATACAGCTTGCCATCGTGCTTGACCTCGGCCTCAAGCCATTCGGAAAGTGCGTTGACAACGGAAACACCCACACCGTGCAGACCGCCCGAAACCTTGTAGGTGCTCTTGTCGAACTTACCTCCTGCGTGCAGGATGGTCATTACAACCTCAAGGGCTGACTTGTTGTACTTGGGGAGATTACCTACAGGTATACCCCTGCCGTTATCCTGGACGGTCACAGTCCCGTCCGCGTTTATAGTTACATCTATCTCGGTACAGAATCCGGCCAGTGCCTCATCGATACTGTTGTCCACTACCTCATAGACGAGGTGGTGAAGCCCCCTGCTATCGACACTGCCGATATACATACTGGGTCTCTTGCGCACAGCCTCAAGCCCTTCAAGGACCTGTATATTGCTCGCATCATAACCCTGTTTTTCTGTCATGTCTAATACGTCTCCCTTAAAAAGAATTTAACATAAAGTATGCTATTTACGTCCAAAATGTACACTCGCTCGTTCCCTCAGATTCAGTCAAAGAAAGATTTATTTCAATTCGCCAGCTTGTCTTTTTCCTAGAGAAATATGATGGTACCTTATATGCGTTCATGCTTATTAAAGGTTTATATAAAAATCTCTGAAAAAGTGATAGTGAGAACTTATCTTACAGCAGATATGCCGTTATTATGAGTTTTAGTATTTATTGAAAATAATAAAAGGAAGTAACATAAATTATAAGATCCTGTTGAACTTGTTGTATCAAAACAGTTCCAGCCTCTTCCCGATGCCTTTTTCCAGAGCCTTCCTGTAGACCATATCAGCAGTCACGAGATCCTGTACTGCAAGACCCGTGGAGTCGAATATTGTTATCTCTTCATGGGATCGTCTTCCGGGTTTGATGCCTGCGATAACCTCGCCAAGTTCGGCATAGATATCGGCCTCCGAGAAAGTTCCCGAGGATATGGGCACATTCACCTCGCCTGAATGGGATGCCTGAATTATATCGTCAACGACCACCTTTGCTCTCCTGAGCAGCGCAGACTCAAGCTCCTGCTTTCCTACGGCATCGGCGCCTATGGCGTTGATATGCGTACCTTCGCTGACCCATTCGGACCTGACGATGGGACTTCTGACAGGGGTGGTCGTTACAAGTACGTCACACCTGCATACCTCTTTAATGCTGCCGGTGCGGACAAAGTCGCAATTGACCACCGGGGCCATATCTTTCTCGAAGCCAGCGCAGCTGTTCATATTCCTGCATGTGATCCTGACCTCCTCTATATCCATGAACTGAGATAGCGCCAGTAACTGCGTGCGCGCCTGGTCTCCGGTGCCTACCATGCCAACGACCCTGGAATCCTGGCGGGCCAGGTATTTTACTGCAACACCGCCAGCGGCACCCGTGCGCATATCGGTCAGGTATGTGCCGTCCATTATTGCAAGAGGTGCACCGGTTTCTGTGGAATTGAGCACAATTACGGCCATGACAGTAGGGAGGCCCTTTTCCCTGTTGTCCGGGTGCACGTTCACTATCTTGACACCAGCTATGTCCTGCCCTTCAAGAAAAGATGGCATGGTCCGCAGGTCGCCGTTGTGCTTCGTGAAATAGAGATAGGATTTTGGTGGCATCTGCACTTTCCTGAGACCATGCTCTCTGAACCCGGATTCAACTGCCTCCATTGCAGAAGGCATATCAAGGGCGCTTTTTACATCAGACTGGGTCAGCCATAATATATCCATGAACACACTCCATCAGATTGACAGCAGGAACTTGAGAGCAAACGGATAAAATCATTGTGCCTGCAGTCAGGAGAAGCAAGTCCTCAGTACCAATACATGGGAAAGCGAACAGCCAAAAGGACCAGGTAAGGCCGTTATCCAATCCCAAGTGATAAATAGCCAAGGTGTAAGATATGTATTGGGGTTTATATGAAGATACTATACATATTCGCACATCCGGAACCGAGATCATTTAACTCGGCAATGAAGGAAGCGGCCTTGCGCACACTTGATGAGCAGGGTCATGAGGTGAAGCTCTCGGACCTGTTTGCCATGGACTTCAAGCCGGTGCTTGACAGGCGCGATTTCCTGCAGCCAAAAAGGACAGATGTCTTCAACCCATTTATGGAACAGATGCATGCCAGCAAGAAAGGCACATTTTCCAAGGACATCATGGACGAAATGGAAAAAGTAACATGGGTTGACATTCTCATATTCCAGTTCCCTATTTACTTCACCGGCTTCCCTGCCATGATAAAGGGATGGATCGACAGGGTCTTTGCAGCAGGTTTTGCCTTTAACCCCGCAACCGGGAGTATGTACGAAGCGGGTCTGCTCAGAGGTAAAAAAGCCATGCTTGTAATGACAGCAGGTGCAGACGAAGCATTATATTCCAAAGGAGGAGCTCACGGGGACATAAACGAACTGCTCAGGTATATCACTCATTGTACGCTTGGGTACACGGGACTTGAAGTATTGCCTTCTTATATCGTCTTTGGAGCCGGAAAGATGTCAGAGGAGAGGGTAAGGTCAGAGATCAGCTCATACATTGAAAGACTTCGGTCACTGGCGCAATATGCACAGAAGAATTAAGGACACTGCTTGCTCCAAATGGTTAAAAACACATCATGTAGAAGACTTCCATCAGATCCGCAGTTTAAGTAAGAGATTTATACACTGATGTCAGTAGTATTACTACGGAAGATATGAGGGAGTTATATGAAAAATAGCGGAAATACGATGCTTGGCATCATGGTCCTGATCGTGATAGTCATAGTTACGGTCACTACACTGACCTTGGGATGCTTCGAGAGTGGGAACAATACAATGAACGACACAGTGAACGATAGTGGCGATGAGGGATTCCTCTACGGCACTGCCTCTGTTGAAGAGATCGATATCCGGATACTTGAATCCTTCCCTGTGCAGGTGCATGTGGCTGCAAGAGGGAATCTCCCTGACGGCTGCACACAGATAAATGAAAATGCAACGACCGTTCAAAGACAGGGAAATACGTTCGACGTATACCTTGAGACAATAAGGCCGAGAGATGCAGTGTGTACAGAGGCCCTTGTACCCTTTGAGCACACAATACCCCTTGACGTTTACGGGCTTGAGAAAGGCACCTACACGGTCAATGTGAATGGCGTTGAGGAAACTTTCGAACTTACAACCGATAACATACTTGCAAACTGAGAATGTTATCTTCTTTTTTCACACGGCCCGCCTTTCAATGTAGAACTGCACCTTATCCCAGAAGCTCCGGATGTCGATGGGTTTTGATATATAATCATTGCATCCTGCCTCTATGAAACGCTCATGGTCTCCCCGCATGGAGTGGGCGGTCAGGGCTATTACGGGGATATCCCTGGTGTTCTCGTCGCCCCTGATGATGGAGAGCAGTTCCAGGCCGTCCATTCTCGGCAACTGTATGTCCAGCAGTATAAGACTGAACTTCTCATGCTTCAGCATCTCAAGTGCAATGAATCCGTCCTCAGCCTGCGCCACAGTGTATCCGCGAGCTGTCAGCAGGTCAACTGTCAGCTCCATATTTACAGGATTATCCTCTATCACTAGTATTTGGGCCATTTACCTCACAGGACATGCGAATCTGAAAGCAACATCTGCCAGATGGATACACAGCAGATATACGAATATTATAATATATTAAACATATATATTTAGTGCTTGAATACCTAACCATAGGAATGGATTCTTATAGCAACGGGCCCAGCCAATGCAAGAGAATACCTTAAGTCAGTTTTTAGTATTATGCCAGCGTTCTGACAGACCATAAGGATCACAGGTGCTATCCGGTGAAAGACAAAGAAATAACCAGGAGTGATCTTGAGTGCATGATAAAGAGTATACATGCATCCCCCTGCATGCTGGTGCTCTCAGTTACCGGAGGCGGGGCAGGTGCCATAGGAGAGCTCCTGAGACACGGAGGAGGCTCGGCGACTTTGCTTGAAGCTGTTGTGCCATATCATGAGAATGCACTCCGGGATTACATCGGAAAAGAGCCGGAGAGATACTGTTCAGGTGATACCGCAAGGGAAATGGCAATGGCCGCTTTCAGAAGGGCACTGGAAATGGCAGGTCCCGAAGGACTGCCGGATCATGTCATTGGCATCGCAGCTACCTGCAAACTTTCCAGGCCAGAAGAAAGGAGTGGCAGAGCACACGAGATCCACTTTGCCTCACAATCAGTATCATCAACCAGCACTATCAGCATATCCCTGCTGGAGGACAGGAGTAGGGAGGAGGAAGAAGAGCTGGCTTCAGACCTTATGATACACGCCATAGCAAGGCTCTGCGGAATAACATCTGCTGAGTGCGACTCATGTCTTTCACACGCTGAACAGCGGGTACTGGAGCAAAGGGAGGTTAGTGCCACTCACGATCAGAGAGAACTGCTTTTAAGCATCCTTCTAAAGGAAAGTCGCTATGACAGGAAGAGCATCCTGGTGGCCTGCAATAGAGAAAATGACCCTGCAGTTCCGGGAATAGTCTTTTCCGGCTCTTTTAACCCGTGTCATAAGAATCATGCTGCTATGGCAAAGCTCGCTTATGAGCGATATGGCCTGCCTGTTACATTTGAGATATCCCTTGCTAACGTGGACAAGCCTCCGATCGACTTCATATCCCTGGAAAACAGGCTTAGTTCGCTGAAAATATATGGGAACGAGGAATTCTTCGGGGACATATACCTGACAAATGCACCTCTTTTTGCAGATAAGGCAATGCTCTTTCCAGGCTGCAGCTTCCTGATCGGCTCTGATACCCTCAACCGCATATTCAATGAGAAATATTACCGGGAAGGAGAGAATAAGCTGACACTGCTGAAGCACTTCAGAAAATACGGCACACGTTTCCTCGTGTTCCACAGGCAGGACGTAGAGCTCGCTGCAGATAAGGACGTTCTTGAGATCTGCGATATCATCCCACTGGATGCCTATAATGACGACGGCACATCATCCAGGAAGCTGAGAAGGTATCAGGGATAACGACACTCAGGCGTATCTTACGCCACATAGCTTATAGAAAGAAGGATAACCCTTCGACTCATACGTCTGCATGATATCCCTGTCCACAGCCTGGCCTAGTCCATGGAGGATCTTCTGGGACTCAAGGACACTTTCGAGACACATGCTCTCCCAATCCTCACGACATATCCCGTCAAGGGTCCTTTTAAGCATACCCATTTCATGCGATGAAAGACAGGAAGTAAAGCCTAGACGGTGAGGGTGAGTTCTGTATATCTCCTTAGCCCTGTCGAGCATTGCTTCCAGCAGTGCTCCATTCATCTCACAGGCGAACCGATGATGTGAAGGGACGACATCCTCTTTATGGAAATGCACTTCTGCAAGGAACAGGAACCTTTCGCATTCATATATCCATTCCCTTAGATTATAGAGAGTATTCATACATTAATCGAAAGAATATACAACATCCAAATATAAAAATGTAATTAATAGAATGGAGGAGCATATATTTGCGTACGCGTATGCAAAAGCATGGATCTTCATACATGAGTTATGCATCTGCCATACGTTTATGAATTGCAGGTAAGAGCATTCATAATATTCATACAAGCCTTCAGTACAGGGAAATCTTTGAAAGTACTGTTAAGGCATCCCACCTGGCCGGCAAATTGAAAGATACAGCAGGAAGACAGGAAATAGAACATACAAGAATATACGATGTAAAATAGATAATCGGGCATATAGAATGTTTGCTATATCAAACACTAAACATCAAACTGCCGTTTAAAGTATATTTCATCAGGCTTCGGAACTGCAGGGCATGGCTGCTGCGAACTCTTCAGCCTGTTGCGAGCCAATAAGCAGTTTCTTGCCGTTCACGAACTCCAGCATAAGCCCTTTGCTACCGCTCACATTGTAAGCCTTTCCTCTTATTCCGTAGCGTATGCCCCATCCCCCGTAATCCCTGACAGGCCGATAGGTTTGCACCTTGCAGGACAGGATGCTGTCGAAGGGGAATTTCCTGTACGACCCGTGGAAAGGACGGAAGCGAATATACAGCCCGTCCCCGCGGACCTCTGTCACCAGGCGCAGAGAAGACATGAAGAGAGGCAGGAGTATGCCAAAAAGCACCAGGGATAGGAAAGTGCTACTGTCAGATGCAGGATTACCGCCAAAGGGGCTTCCAAATACCAGCTGTTCTATGGCAGCATACCATGCTATTGACACGGGCACAAGTACAAGTACCCAGAGCCATAGCTGGTTGAACTTCTGCTCCTCCCTGAAAAGAACATGCTCATGCGAATCCATATTGATTTCACAGAGAGTCCCACTTATAAGATTTTCCCTTAAAGAATACTACGGAAAGTGAAATAAGAGTTTATAAGCAAAGCAGGATATGGTCTATTGATAGAATGCATATAGAGATTCACACTACAACAAAAGATATGGATGAGGCAAGGAAAATAGCCTCAGCCCTTGTGGAGAGAAAACTTGCGGCATGCGTCAACATGTATCCCGTCACTTCAGTTTACAGGTGGCAGGGAAAAGTAGAGGAAGAGGAAGAGATCGCACTTTCGATCAAGAGCACTTCTGAAAGACTGGAGGAGATCAGGAGAAGTATCCGTGCCATGCACAGCTATGATCTTCCGGCGATCACTTTTCAGGAGATCAAGGGCGACCATGATTACATGATATGGATCAGCGATTCCACCCACTGATCACCGCCTGCCTAAAAAGATAGCCAGGAGCTGTCCCAGGACGATACATACAAGGTAGATCAGCATCATCATGAATGCCAGGAACACGAAAAGCACAAAGAAATGCACCAATAGCCACAGGACCGCTAACAAAGCTGCCACTTTGAGTACAGAGCGAAGCAACATCCCGTGGAAACCTGTGCTGCCTGCAGTTTTCGGGCTGCCGGGACCCCTCCGGTATGTATAGGTCCTGTAAGTGAAATTCCCATAGGAATGATTCCGGAAATTGCTGTAATTGTTACCTTCATCCGGGTTGCCGTAAGCGCTGCCATAACTTCCCCAGGGTGCTGTGAATCCCGGAGAGTGAAGATGGAAACTGCGGTCATACCTGGCTCGCTTCTCGGGATCTGAAAGTATGCCGTAGGCCTCGTTTATCCGCTTGGAGCGTTCCTCAGCGCCGGGAGCATGATTCAGATCCGGATGATATTTGGTCATCAGAGCACGATATCTTTTCTTGAGCTCCTCCTGCGAAGCACCCGGAGACATTCCCAGAACAGAGTAATAATCAGGCACACTCATGTCAATAGTAACCCCTGTCGGTATCTACTATCCACCCTACCCATATATACTCTGGGTGATCCCACATAAATGATTTGGCAAGGACATGCCGCACATGAGAAAATAAGGCAAAAGGACCAAGGGTCATTTTGCCATGACGAGAGTACGCGTAGGGAAAGGTATCTCGATATTCTCCTCCCTGAATCTCCTGTTGATCAGGGTATTCACCCGGTCAATGACAGTGAACTTGTCACCCGGATTCTTTATCCATACGATCAGGGCGAAATCAAGGCTGAAATCAGAGTGGTTCTCAAATCTCGCATATGGAGCAGGGATGTCCAATACCTGTTCTACATCCCCTGCGATCTCCCGTAATACGTTCTTAACTTTCTCAACATCAGAACCGTAAGTAACGCCTATTGGTATTTTCACCATCATGGTCGACTCGGGAGAAGTGTAATTTACGATCCTGCTGTTTGCAATGATATTGTTGGGAATGACTATCATATTGTTATACATGTTGATGAGCCGTGTACTGCGTATTCCTATCTCCTGAACAATGCCTATCTCTCCACCGTCTATTTCTATCCGGTCACCAATCTTGAAAGGCTGGTCAAAATATATGGAGACACCCCCAAATAGCTGAGAGATAGAGTCCTGGGCCGCAAAGGCCAGCGCAAGGCCAGCCAGACCGGCAGAGGCAAAGAGAGGCGTGACGTTAAGGTCCCACACACCCCTCAGTATGGCAAGGAACCCGAAGAAGATGATAAGCACACTGACCAGGTTCTTGAAAAGAGGTAGCAGCTCGTCATCCATCGTGGTATCTGTTCTTTTCACAAGGTGAGTAAAGACATGCTTGAAAAGAATCTTGTTGATCTGTAATAAGGAAATAACCCATACAATGCCCAGCAAGGTGAAAAAGATACCTGAAATGAACTCCACTACATCATTCTCCGGGTATACGATCTCCGCCGCAACAAAGAATCCGAAAATGATAAAAGTATAATAGATGGGCTTCCTGACAGCTGCCACAATAAGATTATCACATTCATAACGGGTCTTGCATGTGTAGTGCAGGAGCACTTTCCCGAAGAGCAGGTCGGCTATGAAAGCGAGTACAACAGAAGCAACAAGTATGCTGACTGCCATGGCCATATCCGACTCAAATACCCCTCTCTGAGGCCCTATGAGAGCGCCGACATAGCGAGGAATGGTTTCATTAAGGAACATAAGCCGGAATTCGGGTACTAAATATATAAACATGTTTATTTGCCTGTGCAAAGGGTAAAATAAGATCCAAGGAATTCGAACAGCAATGAGCAGAGAAGAAAAGTCAGCCTCACACAGGTGGACCGCCCAGGGCCTGCGCGAAACAGACCCGGACCGCAAGATGCATTACTTCACGCTGGCGCTGGAACTTAACCCGTATGATGCTGTGGCACTTAATCAGAAAGGTATGCTCTACCACCGGAAGGGAGAGTTTGAGAAGGCCATCGGCTGCTATGACCGACTGCTGAACACCTCAGGTACTCTGGCGGGGAATGCAGGTAATATGATACCGGATCCTGCTGCCGTACTGTACAATAAAAGCCTTGCATTGAAGCACCTGGGTAAGAACGAAGCGGCGCTGAACTTTGTCAGGAAGGGGCTCAGGTCTGACCCCGGGAATGACAAGCTGAAGAGGCTGGAAGAGCAACTGCTGGGCTCCACGGACACAAAAGTAAGAACTGGAGTGAAGAACATATATGTCGAACCTGCAAAAGTTCCGGTCAACGAAATATATACCGACTGGCAGCCGCCGGGTGTCAGGACCCTTCTGTCCCATGCAATGAAGTGCAGCCACAGCGACATAAAATACTACAAAGGCTTTGGTGAGGACCTGATAAAAGAGAAAGCGATCGAGGACAAACTTAACAGGCATGTGTATTGCTGCGCCGTCTGTACTTTCCAGCAAAGGAATGTCTGCAGGCACCACGATTCCAGAGGAACGGCCGTATCAGCAACTGCTATCTGCAGGCACTTCAGGCCAAAAAAAGTGTCTGAGGGGTGAACCTCAGATTATCCCAAGTTCCGTGAGCCTGTTGGGCAGATAGGTATCTGTGACGAAGTCCAGGCCCTTTCCCGCAAACGCCTGCTGCTCAGCCTTCTTATTGATCTCAAGCTGCAGGTTTATCTGTTCCTTCCAGTAATCGCTCTCAAAACGGGGGTCCGTGAGTTCGCTCCGGAGTGCAGCAACGTCCTTATCGGTAAGCTTGTCAGTGGAAAGCTCGTACTCCACGATATCCGAGGGCTGCACACCTATGAACTGTGCGCCTGGTGTGGCCATGTGTTCCGAGAGGTGAGCGCTCTTGATCGCACCATAGGCAACAGAAGCGAATATGCGATACGACCAGGGGTCACCGTCAGTGAATACCACTACAGGCAATTTGAGCTCTTCATTCATGCGCTTGATTATGCGCCTTGTGGACCTGGCAGGCTGTCCCTTCAGATGAACAAGCACCGCATCGTATTTCTCATCAAAACCGTTCTCTATCAGCCTTGCGTACATTCCACCAGTCTCAACGGCTATTATGAACTTGGCATCATGGTCCAGGAAATTGATATTCTCTACATTGAAGGGGATCTGGTAGCCGCTCTCACCAATATCTTCCTGACAGTGGATTTCCCTGTTACCCCTTTTCGTATCCTCCCGTATGCGTACCGGGCCGAACATAGTGGCACCGTCCTCTTCAGGGCGCATGTGGAAGTACTCCCTCTGCAGACCGGATATGATCTCAAGGTCTTCGATAAGCCTGTCACTCTCCGGCTGTTCGCGGAACTTTGCGATGTCCCAGTTCTCGGAGATGTAATATAATTCTCTTAATGTGGACCCGCGATTTTCCTTCAGGTGGTTGTTCACAAGGAAGTCCACCACATGCGTGGTCTTGAGAAGCTGGAAAGCCCCTTTGACGGTCTTGGCGCTCCTTTCGGTCTCACGGTCCCCGTATACCCATACATCGCTCTCATCGCTGTACTCAATATTCTTTTTGGTACGTGTTGGCAAGTTCACGTTGGGAATGGTCTCGTCAAGGAACTGGTTGTAGAGCTCCTCGGCAAGCCCCAGCAGGCGATTACTTGCTATAGCATCGTATTCTTTTTTCTGTTCGGACCTTTGTTCAGCCATTCAGTTCACCCCCCTTATGGCCTTTGAACCCGTTACAAGTTCCTCGTCAAGACCCTCCACGATAAGCACGGGCAGCTTGGAGACTTCTTTTTCACCCAGGGTTGCCACGGAATATTTTAGTACCTTGGAAGCTCCCGGGGCGATGCTTACATCCCATATGTAATCGTAATCGTTTCCCATAGTTATTACTTTAGGCTGGGGTACCGGGCCTTCTATTTTAAAAGGGAGCATGTCATGCACCTTGAAATCATATTTCCTTGCAGAGAAATTCTTCACCTTGATCGCGACATTCACGCCGCCGTTGCCATCGCTTTCCACTACCCTGTGAACCAGGAGGTTGCCCATTACCTTTGCAACAACCGGGCCTATGTCAGGGGTTTCCCTGTTGAGGGTCTGTGCAAGTTTCTGGGCCATCTTGGGCAGGACCTTGGTGATGATTATCTCCTTCTCGCGGCGTTTCTTAAGGGTGTCCTGCTTGCTGAGATACCTGCTGAGCTTTCTTGACACTTCTTTCACAGCAAGCCCGATCTCCTCCTGGATCTCAGGAATATCGGCTATGGCATCCTTGGATTCGGATGTGAAGGGAACATTGGTGGATGCCACGTGGATGAGTATAACCACAGGGCCGCTGGGAAGACCCCCTCCCGGCTGGTTCAGACCGTACTGCTTCCATTTAATGGATTCGATCGCATGCGTAGTGACGCACCCACCCTGCTGGTAGAGCAGGGGGACCCTGTTGGCAAAGCGCATTATCTCTATGCGGTCGTCCTTATGGAGATCGCCGCCGTATGCGATGCCTACCTCCACCACAAACGGGTTACCGGAAAAGACAGAGGGCGCACGCGTGGTCGTGGCGATGAAATCCACGCTGAACTCTTTCTCAAGCCCCTTGTAGATGAGATCCTCGCCGATCGGAGAGAGGCAATCCGTCGGAGGTGCCATGATCTTCACCCTGGAGAATGCATCCAGCAGCTTCTTCGCCTGGTCACGGTTAAGTTCATGAGGGTCCAGTTCCGGGTCAAGTCCCGAGGCCTTGCATATCTCTTCCGCGGTGAGGTGGCCTATCTTTGAGAAGGAATAACGCAGGAAAGGAGAGAGCTTCTGGCGTTCGGTGTAGCGCAGCATCTTCATAAGGGTCCCTAGCTCGATTCCATGTGGATGCGGAAGTATCTCGTTTGCAAGAACAGGCATCTTGTCGGTTGCCCTCTCAAAGATCACCTCATTTCCGTCCGGTTCGAAAAGAGTGACCCTCGCATGAGGGTTCACAATTGCGGTGGCTTTGAGATATTCATAGATGGACTGCCTTCTGCCCTTGACGTAGGCTGCTTCCATCTCCAGCTCTATACGGGTGCCATGGGGACGGTCCCAGTCAACGACCTCGTCCCTGAGGATCTCAGGCTCGTTGGTGCTGGTGTTAATCATGAGCTCGTAATAATGGGCAGGCTTTCCGGGCCCGATCTTGGAAATGATCTTTGCAGGATGACCGGAAGTGAGCTGTGCATAGAGAACAGATGCGGAGATACCAATGCCCTGCTGTCCGCGGCTTTGCTTGAGGGCATGGAACCTTGAACCGTACAGGAGCTTTGCAAACACCTTCGGGATCTGCTCCTTGACTATGCCGGGTCCGTTATCCTCCACGATAACAACAACGTTATCTTTCCCGGACCTTTCTATGTGAAGCAGGATATCAGGCAGTATCTGGGACTCTTCACAGGCATCCAGGGAGTTGTCCACAGCCTCCTTGACCGTTGTTATCAGGCTGCGGGGAGCGGAATCGAATCCAAGTATCTGCCGGTTCTTCTCAAAGAATTCTGCAACACTAATGGACTTCTGGTTCTTCGCAAGTTCTTCTGCAATGGGAGTTGCCATAAAATGTCTTCCTTTTTCAATGTTGGTAAGAACATCAGAGTAATGTAATAAATAAATAACGTAGAAAATATAAAGAATATTGAATCTTTTTGAGAAGTGCAGGAAATGAAAAATGTAAAGACAGGGACCCGGATACTCACTTGAGTTCGGCTCCAACAATGGTCTGGGTCGCAGTCACATCCTCGGTCTCACGTATCAGGTCCACGATGTAATTAAGATGACCGAGGTCCTCCACCTCGATGATAACCACAAAATCATATTCTCCAAACACATGATAGATATCCTTGATCCCTTCTATCCTGTGAAGTTCATTGTAGGCAGCCCGCTCCTTACCGGGCAGAACGTTTACCATCGTGACTCCGATTACCATTTGATCACCACATAGGAGAGGGATACATGATATTTAGCAGTTTTCTTTGATCCTGGAACGAATAATTGCCATGTCCCGCGCCACATTACCAGAAAAACAGGAAAAGTTTCTATACTTCCAGTTCCATACAACTCATACGTACCCAAATGTGATTATTATCATTATGATGATGAACACCACTAAATATAAATACCAACAAAACATATACAAGATTTAGATGAGCGGGGTATCTTCTTTTTGACAATAACCCCCACTCCCCGACCCGCTCATACTCCACTTTAAGACTGTCCTGTACTGATGAATTAAATAGACAGTAGTTTTCCATCAGCCCGGTTTTCTTATGAGCGCATGCAGATCAGAACCAAAAGCAACCAGTATAATATAACTAATGGAGAATATCCGTTATAATCTGTATATTAGTAAATATGCATTAGAATGCATGCTACCAACGATCGAAGATCATTCAGCAAACAGGCCGGCAAACTACCGAATAAATAAAAAAGTAAGGACTAGAAATCAAAAAGCGTTTTTTGAGGCTTCCTCTGGACAGATTTCCTGCTGGAATTGACACCGGATCCTGAAGCAGTGCCGGAGTTAGAGTCACAAGCGGGGGCTGCACCGGTATCAGAAACCGAACTGAGGTCCGGATCATATCCTGAACTGTCCTCATTCGGAGAAACAGGCTCTTTCACAGCAGGCTTTACACTCATCAGGGAATCAAGGCTTAACTGATCAGGCCCTTTTTTGGATATTCTGGCCTTTTCAGCAGGAGGAGTGAAAAAGGCAGGACCTTCATCTGACTCAGGGCGCAGGCTGCGGGAGCGGTCATAGACCTCCTGCAATCTCTTTGTCAGCTTCTTGTTACCCGTAAGCTGCACGAGCTCATCCGGATCAAGATCAAGAATTGCAACAACCTGAGCTGCATAATCATCGTCTTCCAGCAGGCGGGAATAGACGAATGCAAGCTCGGTACGGGAATAGCGCATGGACTCATGGCTGTGTGCCCCGATCTTGGAGGCGATGTTGTCCCTCATGTTACGCCTGGAACGGATCTGCCCCATTCTCCTCCACAGGGAAGGAGGCTGATATTTCTCAAAGCCGCCACCCCTTAGCCGGGACTTGGATACCACGGTCCCGCCGGTCATAAGCATGCTGGCGTAGCGCCACATCCTGTAGTTCTGCCGCCTGCGCACACGCCCAAGGAAACGGTCAGCCCGGGATAGATATCCATAGGCCTCCACAATATCAGGAGTGATCTTTTCCTCATCCTTGTCCTTATATTGCTGCGGCAGGTTCTCGTCTATCCACTGGATGAGATCCTCAGGGGTCTCATCCAGGGTGTAACTGGCTTCCAGAGCAGACTTGACGCTCTTGCCTCTGAAGATCTTTCCCACCACCCTGAAGACAGATTCCTTGTTATCGCGCTCAGCGGTGGAAATATCCTCAAGACGGATCTCAGTGCGACCCATGGACACTGCCTGCAGGTCGTTGACAGCACTCCTGAAATCACCATCTGCATTCTCAGCGATCTTCTCCAGCATACCTACTCCGCACACGAGCCCTTCGGCTTTTGCTATCTCCCTGAGCGCAGGGATCATGGAACGCGCCTGGATGGCCGGGAACTTAATCTCAAGACAGAGTGCGCGCAGGGTAGAGGATATCCCGTAGATGTCATTGGCTATGAGTATGATAGGCTGGCTGGTGTTCTTTATCACATCGATGATCGCGCGTGCTCCTCCGCTGTCACTGGTGCCGTGCAGGTTGTCAGCTTCGTCAAGGATGATGAGTCTTCTTCCCGACATACCGGTCAGTGTGCGCATCTGAGATGCCGAGCCTGCGACCTTCTCGATCACCCCTGCGGTCCTCTGGTCACTGGCGTTAAGCTCTATGACCTCCCAGCCGTAATCCGCAGCCATGGCATGAGCTGACGAAGTCTTACCGATGCCTGCCTGGCCGTGAAGGATAACAGCCTTTACTTCAGGAGTACCATGTACCCAGCTGTCACCCCACTTACGCAAGTCTTCGATCGGTTTCTTATGGCCCACCACGTCAGAGAGTGTTCCTGGCCTGTATTTTTCTGCCCATTCCATCTGCACAGTCATAGATGATCATCACCGGATATCCGGGAAAACTAATTAAGGTTTGCACATCTTTGTCTGTTCTGATTGATATCACTAATGGTAGGTATTTAGACATGGGACCGGAAAAAACAGGAGACCTGCTGGGAGTCATAGAGCAAAGGGCTCTGCAGAACAGAGCACGGGTTGCCATAGGCGTCAGAGACCCCACCTCAAAAATGCTGAAGAGCGCAAAGGACGCCCATGATGCAGGATATGCCCATGTGGTCCTCGTAGGGGACAAGAGAGAGATCGAATCAATTGGCACGGACCTCGAGATCGTCGGCACCAACGAGCCGGAGATAGTGCTTGGAGACCTTTTGAAGTCCGGATACGTTGATGCTGCGGTAAGAGGCACTGCAAAAGCTTCCGGCACCCTCTCCCATCTCAAAAGGATACTCGATCAGGATAAGCTCCATCGTATAGCACTGCTCAAGACTAGCGAAGGAAAACCTTTCTTCATAGCACCCGTAGGAATAGATGAAGGGAACGACCTGGCGGACAAGATAGCATTTATCCGTCTAGGGGTCGAGCATATACGCAGGTTCGGGATCGAGCCGGTGGTGGGCGTACTTTCCGGTGGCAGGATGGGCGACCTCGGAAGAGATCCCCGTGTAGACCAAACCCTTGCAGAGGGCGATTTCATCGTGAACAGGATAAGGGAAGAAGGTATCAGTGCAAAGCACTACACCATACTTATCGAGGACGCCATAAAGGAGGCGAATTTCATCCTTGCGCCGGACGGCATATCCGGTAACCTCATATTCAGGACACTGGTCTTCCTCGGAGGCGGAGATGGCATGGGAGCGCCCGTTCTCATGGACAGGCATGTGTTCGTGGATACTTCCAGGGTAGGAGGACACTACACAAAGGCCATAATGCTTGCCAGTGCGCTCGTGGGCAGGAATTAGACAGCTGTAAAGCAGAACTGAGCGTGCACTCTCTTTGCCACAGTGATAATTATATTAACCCTGAATGCCTTGTGATTAGGGAACCACATTTCAGAGTCAATTCAGGTTCTTCACCGCAAGGCAAGCCCGCATACATGGAATGATGAAAATGGAAGCTGTACTGATAAAGGCAAAAAGCATTTCTTCCGCATGGTCGCAACTCATATACGAGATATATCAGAAAGGAGAGCTACACAAACCGGATTACAAATCCACTACGAAAAGGGTCCATGCAACCATATACATAGAGGACGTGAACAACAACCAGGTGAATCAGGCAGTTCCTTTCGGCGAGAATCTTATCACCAAGTACAAGGAAGAACTGACTGAGGAGTATGCTGACTGGTATATCTCACTTCCTGAGGACGACAAGAGGAAGTTCGATTACTGCTATGCAAAGCAACTTTTCAGGTATGGGAAGGCAGCTTATGATACCCTGAACACAAACGTTGCCAACATGCGCCCGGGTTCCAGGAGGCATGTGGGAGTGCTCTGGGAAAATGAGGTCCATATTCCCAAGTTCGAGGACCAGCCCTGCTGGATAGCCTATAAGGTGGAGCTGCTCGATGAAAAGCAGGTCAGGTTATATATCCTGTACCGTTCCTGGGACGCCTTCGGAGGTTTCCCCGCAAATATACCGGCAATAGTGGAGGGCTTCAAGAAAGTGTTCAGGGAGCAGAACCTTCCCTATGAGATAAGTTCCCTTATCGCCACCGGCTGGGACACGCACATCTATGAGGCAGACCTGCAGGCAGTGGAGAAAATATTCAGGACGAACGAACTCTGTCCCCTGTGCAGGTGTATCACGCCAAAGCATTCCTTTATCCAGACTACCCGGGGAAGAGCATGCCCGGACTGCAAGAAGAAAATGTGATGCAGGCCCGATCATCCGGACAAGCATGCAGTTATCTATATTTAAATAGACATTTTCTATTATTCTCATTTTTAAATATACAACATACAGCAAATGTTACATTCTCCGATTCTTCTAAAATATATTTTCGTTACCTATATATGTATGATGTTTGCATACAAAGATATGATTCCACATATACGTAACACACCGGGAGATTGCAATGAAACGCCTGACCATTAGCATGTCTGATGAGCTTTTCGAGAAACTGGACAGGATAGACAATAAGAGCCTGTTCATCAGAAAATTGCTGGAAAGAGAATTGGAGATGCTTGAAGATGCACCGAATGCCACAACCGGACCATGGGTACCGGACATCAATGTACTTAAAGGAAGCGTGGACGAGCTATTCTTAAAACTAGGCGAGATAGAGAAGCATCTAAATGGAAAAGTAGTTGCGTGCTCCGGCCCTGAATCAACAGCAGAGCTCCTTGCATCGGGTTCACTGATCTCCTATAAGGACAGGCCCCTCGCACAGGTTGCAAACGAAGCCGCATGCCCCATAATAATTCCCCTGGATGCGGAAAAATGCACAACGGAGATCACCCGTGTAACTGCACCTGAGCTCCTGCATGTGGAAATGGACACACGGTCGTCTTTGCACTCTTCTGTGCAGGTACCGACAAACTTGCCCGTGGAAACACCGGAACTCCGGCAGGAGCCAATGCCTTCTGTCTGTGAGAACATCATAATTCCCGACTATATGGCCCACGAAACTCCGGCTGGCTATATCGTCCGGGAGGCCTTTGAATGCGACCTGCAGGCCGATCACTCAACCGGATCACATACACCGGCAAATGATATGAAAGAACAGAACATGCCCCAAAGCCAGCCGGCCATGACACCTGAACCAGACCGGCAGCCCGCTGATCTTAGTGAGCCGGCCCAGGCAAGACCGCAGCCCGACAGGCATGGGACCCCGCAAAGCGGACCAAGTTCAATTGTGCAGGATCCCGAGCTGCATAAGGCCCATGATAGTGAGGCAGTGCCATTCATACCGGATTCTAATCTGCATGTGATCCCCCTGGGTAAAAGTGCATCCGCACCGCCAGCTTTCGGGCAACAGCCCATGGCTGCAAATAATCATGATCTGGTAATGCGTGATCCCAACCAGCATGTAGTTCCTGTCAGCGAACATAGCCAGGCGACTCCCTCCTTCAACAATGATATTAACGGGATAGACGAACAGGTTCCACAAATGCCCTTATTTGACCGGCAGGAGAAAAAGATGGCTGAACATGCCTTGGTGATGCCTGCGTTCGGACAGCACCCGACAAAGGAGCAAGAGCTGGTAATGCCGCAGTTCAAGCAACATGCAAGCCCTGAAAGCGTAACAGGCTTCATCATCCCGGAAATCAATCCACAGCCAATGCCGGGCCCTGAAACAGGATTCGTGATGCCGGAGTTCGAAGCTCCTGGCGATAATTTCACGAATGAACGAAGGGAGTTAATCACGGAAAAACCCGGAAGCCGACCGGGGCTTCCAGAAGACGCCGAAGAGATGATGCTGGCAATGCCTGCGTTCAATATTCCAGGACAGGCAGCTGATCCCACTGGAGCAGGCCAGCCCTTATTCAGACTGCACGATATGCCCGGGCCGGCAAAAACAGAGAAGATGCCGCCTTTCATTGCACCTCCGATACCTGAAACAGTGACAAATGCACAGGTCCCTCCCTTTAAGCAGATCCAGCCTGCTGCAGTGCCACCTTTCCAGCAGCAGCAAAGGCAGCCTGTGGTGGACAGCCCCATTAACCAGCCCTCCGGGAAGAACGCAAAACCCGGAAAGCTCGAGGGCAATATACTCATGTATATGCCGCGCGGTGCGAAGGTCAAGAGAAGCATAATCAAGAGCCTCGTATCAAAACAGTTCTCTGACAATGAGATAGAGGCGAAGATAAGTGAACTTGTGTCAGCAGGAGTACTTGTGGTAAATGCGGATAGCGGAGAGCAATATCTCGTACGTCCGTGAGCTCAAAGGCAGGTTCGTTCCATGAATTCCCTGGAGGACACCGGCACCGTCATACATCTGATGCACTCATTGCGCGAGTGGTCATAACATCGGGCACAGACCAACCGTCCGCACAGCATGCAGGTATGCATCTGCGCCGGCCTGCCGCATATAGAGCATAAGCCTGTTCTTTCCATAAGAGTAATTTAGCCGGTCAAATTAAAAATAATTATTCCAGACAGCATATGTGCTGGAAAGTGAAAGGACATCAGTCCTTTCGGCTTATTCGATTATGGCACCCTTGCTTGCGGAACTTACAAACCTTCTGTACCTTGCGAGATAGCCGGTAACGGGTTTTTCCAGTGGTACGAATGTTGCCTTTCTCCTGGCAAGCTCTTCAGGAGATACTTTCAGGTCAAGCTTTCTTTCCGGGATGTCTATCTCTATGATGTCACCTTCATGTACAAGGCCTATTGGGCCACCTTCCTGTGCCTCAGGGGAAACATGTCCTATACATGGCCCTCTCGTGCCTCCGGAGAACCTGCCGTCGGTCACCAGCGCAACAGACTCGATAAGCCCCATGCCAGCTATGGCTGATGTCGGGGACAGCATCTCGCGCATTCCCGGACCACCCTTGGGACCCTCGTACCTTATGACAACAACATCACCTGAGACGATATTACCTTTAAGGATAGCCTGCATCGCGTCCTCTTCACTGTTGAACACCCGGGCCGGACCCCTGTGTTTTAGCATCTTGGGACTCACAGCTGCCTGCTTGACAACCGCGCCATCAGGAGCAAGGCTGCCTTTCAGTACCGCAATACCACCCTCCTTATGGATAGGTGCTTCAAGTGTGCTTATGACCTCCGCATGGAGCTTAGGGTTCACGATACAGAGCTCATCGATGTTCTCACCAACGGTCTTGCCATTGACTGTCATCTGGTCAAGGTGCAGCTTTGACCTCAGGCGCTGCATGATAGCCTGTATGCCACCTGCACGCTCAAAGTCAAGCATGTAGTGCACGCCCCCGGGCTTGAGGGAGATTATATGTGGCGTAGTCCTGCTCAGTCTGTCGAAAGTATCCAGGGTTAGTTGAAGACCGAAGGCATGTGCAACTGCGGGCAGGTGAAGGGTTGTGTTCGTACTGCCGCCTATTGCCAGGTCGACCATGATGGCATTCTCGAAGGACTCAGGAGTGACCAGCTTCCTCGGAGTGAGGTTCTCATGCACCATTGAGACAATGCGCTCACCGGATTCTTTTGCAATACGGATCTTCTTCGCATCGACAGCATGGGCGGTGGCACATCCGGGCAGGCTCAGGCCCAGGGCCTCCGTCATGCAGGCCATGGTATTGGCAGTGTACATGCCAGCGCAGGAACCTGCGCCTGAGCATGAGCAGTCCTCCAGCAGTTTCAGCTTTTCCTCGGAAAGCTTGGATGCCTGGCACTCGCCCACGCCTTCGAAAACCGAGATAAGGTCCCTGTACCCGTCATCAACATAGCCGGGGGCCATGGGCCCGCCGGTCACCACTATGGCAGGGATGTTGAGATTGCCTGCCGCCATGAGGTGACCAGGAGTTATCTTGTCACACGCAGTTATCATTACCATGCCGTCAAGCTGGTGCCCCTGAAGGACAAGCTCTATGGAATCCTCAATGGCCTCACGGCTTGGCAGGGAGTATTTCATCCCCTCATGGCCCATTGCTATCCCATCGCATATGCCAATGGTGTGGAACTCGAAAGGAACGCCTCCGGCAGTTCTTATACCTGCCTTCACAGCTTCTGCAACCTTATCAAGGTGGATGTGCCCCGGGATCAGCTCATTCCAGGAGTTGACCACTGCTATGAACGGTTTCTCCATTTCAGAATCGGTCAGTCCGGTGGCTTTCAAAAGTGAGCGGTTTGGCGCACGCTCGAATCCTTTCTTAGTCTTGTCACTTCTCATTGGAAAACCTCTTTTTGCATGGTATCTGAAATATTATAGTAATAGGAAAGGGAATATATAACAAGTATGTGCACACCCGCATCCTGCCGTGTCACATAGGATACATATGGGCTGTTGATGCAGGGAACATACATATCATAAAATCCCTTTGCAAGCAGAGGAATATGAAGAACTCATACAGTTATGCATGAACTGCTGAGTAAGAAACATTCATACATGATATCATATGCACACAACAGCATGAAAAGTAAGACAACATGCATCATTATCCGGCTGTGAACAATAGATAAGGCCAATTAACTATCAGGATCTACAGAAGCCGGGGCAAGGCTTAATAATCTAAATATGATCAAAGCAAAGGACAATCGGCATAAAGTCTTGACAGGATAATACTGCAGAATGATATTGCAGAACCTATAGAAGATATACATAGAAATATAGATAATCGCCTATATTTTTAACTATCCGGCCATCAGGGAAAACATGACAATAACCAACGCAGTGATCATTGACGGGTATGTGGACGAGCCTGCATGCTTCGGGGTTCCTCCCTACATTTCCCCGTATATCAGATATATAGCAGGAGCTCTCCGGGAACGGAGACTTGAAGAGAGGGGGATCAGGTACTTCACAATCGACTCCGTCAGGGCAGATCCCCGCAGCGCCGCAGAACTGATCAGAAGAGCAGACATCGTGATCATCATAGCCGGGATGACAGTTCCCGGAAAATACCTCAGGTCAACACCCATCAGCCCGGGAGAGATCGAGAGCATATTCAGCGCAGCTCCGGGACTGAAGATCCTGGGGGGGCCCATCAGATTAGGGTTCAGTTACGAGGGTGGCAAAACAGCCCGGTCACTGGGCATACGGGCAGAGAATGTACACATTTCGGAAGCGGATATTGAGGCTTTTGTCTTTGATCTTCTTGAAGACAGCAGCACAATCAGAAATGCTGAGAACTGCATCCATCGCTTCAGGACCGTGGAGGAAATTGGCAGGTGGGGAACAAGAGGGGCATTCGTGATCAAAGAACATCCTGATTATCCCAGGGTGGTCTGTGAGCTTGAAACATACAGGGGGTGCGGGCGCAAGGTGCACTGTTCTTTCTGCACGGAGCCTTTCTACGGCCCCTCGGACTACAGGCCTGTTGAGGAGGTCATCGGGGAGGTTGCGAGCCTGTACGGCCAGGGTGCCCGCTTTTTCAGGATCGGGCGCCAGCCGGATATCCTCAGTTATCATGCAAAGGATACTGGTAGCGATATTCCTGAACCGGATCCAGATGTGCTGCTGTCACTCTATCAGGGTATCCGCAGGGTGGCCCCCGAACTTAAGCTTCTGCATATGGACAATGCAAACCCCGGCACGATAGCTGCATATCCTGACCAGTGCAGGGAGATATTCAGGACCATTGTGCAGTACCATACACCCGGGGACGTTGCCGCCCTTGGCATGGAAAGCGCCGATCCTGCAGTCATCCGTGCCAACGACCTGAAGGCCATGCCGGAAGAGGTTTTCGAGGCCATCAGACTTATCAATGAGGTAGGGAAGAAAAGAGGAGTTAATGGAATGCCCGAACTGCTGCCGGGGCTCAATTTCGTGCACGGTATCAAAGGTGAGACTAAAAGGACATTTCAACTGAACTATGATTTCCTGAAAAAGGTGATTGATGCGGACCTGCTCGTCAGAAGGATTAACATCCGGCAGGTCATGGCATTCCCCGGGACCAGGATGTATGGTAATGACGAACTGGTTGCAAAGAACAAGAGGCTCTTCCTGAACTATAAGGAAAACGTGCGCAAGGATATCGACCTGCCCATGCTAAGGAAGCTCGTACCTGCAGGCACGATCCTGAAGGATGTACTGTGCGAGGTGAATGACGGGAATATATGCTTTGCACGGCAGCTGGGATCGTATCCTCTGCTGGTGGGCATTCCTGACAATATGCCCCTGGGCAACTTCATCGACATACTTGTGACAGGACATGGACACAGGTCTGTCACAGGAATACCCTTCCCGCTCGATATCAACAGAGCATCTGTATCGCTCATCAGGGAATTACCGGGGATTGGAAAGAACCAGGCAGCGGCCATCAAAAATCTTGCACCATTCTCAGATATGGAGGAGTTCCTGAAAAGGACGGATAGTATGAAGCTGGATATTGCAGGAACATTGAAGGATTACCTTGCTTTCTCCGGGAAATAGGAGAACTCAGCGCAGGAACTTCTTTATTATTTCAGTGTCCTTGAGTATCCTGAAGCTCACAAAACCGCCAACTAACAGATTCATGTAGAATGTTAGGGCCCTCCACACCACCACAGTTATACCCAGCAGCGAAGAGCTCACAAATACCGAGAATATGGTCGTTGCGCCGAACTCTGCAACTCCGCTGGCTCCAGGTGTTGCCGGTATTGCCATCAGGATCAGTACAAGTATCTGGGAAGCAATGACCACAAGAGGATCAGGATACTGATTCAGGCCTATGAGTATCACATAGAGCATTGAGAACTCCACGGCCCAGAAAAGGAAAGTGTTGAACACTCCCCGCAAAAGACCTGGCCTCTGTTCTTTTTTCAGGAAGAGGAAAATGCTGTCATGAAAATTCTCAAGTTCGGAATCCACCTTTGCCACTATATGCTCAAGCCGGGCATCAGTCCTGGCACCAAAGAACGGTGCTATTCTTTTTACAAAGAACATCGTCAGCTTCCTTGTAGCCTCCGGCTTCCATACCGCGTACAGTACCAGCAGCAAAATCCCCAGGAGGAAGAACGCTGCTGCTATGAGCATAGCATCCATGGACGGGTCTTCCATGAAGCCCCTGAGAATATAGAGCGAAACAGGAGCAAGGGACAGTATGATAATGCCATCCAGCAGCCTTTCGCCAAGCACTACAGCAGATGCTTTTCCGAGAGGTATCCGGTCCACATGCAGGAGATGTATCCTGATAGGTTCCCCCCCCATAGAGGAAGGGGTGACAGCCGCTGCAAGAGTGCTGGAGGTGACTATTTCGACAGATCTTGGGACGCTGACCTTGTAACCAAGGGTCCTGCACAGGCCACGCATGCGGATGCCCCACACCACATATGACAGGGCATGGATACCGGCTGCTGCAAGTATATATTCAATCCTTATGCTGAGCAGGCCATGGATCGTACCGGTATCAAAGGTAAGGACTACAACAACAAGACCTGATACAAGGCTTATGAGCAAGGATATCATAAGCCATTTCTTTAACTTGTTCATGCAGACCAACCTACAACTAAAAAGATCAGCGCAAACCCAGATGCCTGAACCTACATGTAAGATTCATTGATCATATCCTTTTTTACATTGGTGTTCTCAGGCACCACAATGTCAGGCCATATCTTGGTATTGGAGTGCACGGTGGTGTTGTTCCCTATGACTACATTGGGCCCTATCACGGTGCCATTCTCAAGACAGGAATTATCAGATACCTTTGCTCCGTTGTCAATGATGGAGCCGGATACATTGCAGTTGCTCCCAATGGTGATATTGTTGAATATGTAAGAGGAAAGGATACGGGACTCATCGTTTATGACACAGTTGGACCCGATGGTCGTATATGGCCCTATAAGCACATTATCGCCGATCCTTGTGTTCTCCCCTATGACCACGGGGCCCACGATGGCTGAGTTGGAGCCCACCGAGACATTATGACCAAACTGCAGTGGCCCTGTCAGGCGGGCATCCTTGGTGGTGAACTGTCCGACTATGCTTGTACCGGGCAAGGCCTCCAGCATCCATCTCTGGGCCTGCCTGTAAGCTGCAGCATTCCCGACATCTGTCCATTTGCCGCGTGCCAGCATGCCGTTTATCTTGTAATTCTTCTCAAGCATTGCAGGGAAAAGGTCCTTGGCGAAATCATATTTTGTGTTTGCAGGTATCCAGTCGAAGATATGCGGATCGCACATGTATATGCCAGTACTTGCCAGGTTGCTGAATATTTCTCCGGGCCCGGGTTTTTCCAGGAAGCGCCTTATCCTGTTATTAACATCCATATCAGCGATACCGAACTCCCGCGGATCGTCTATGGAAAGGAGCCCTATGGTTACCAGCGCATCGTTCATTTCATAGAAACGGTACATTTCCCTCAGATTGAGATTCAGTACGTGGTCCCCGCCAAGTACAATGAACGGTTCGCCCTTAAGATACTTCTCTGCGTTCTTCACTCCCCCGGCAGTGCCGAGTTTCTCTTTCTCATAAACGTAATCGATATGGACTCCGAAGATACGGCCGTCTCCGAGCTGTTCCTCGATGTTCTCCGCCATGTATCCCAGGGTAATGACTATGGAGTTAAAACCTTCTTTGCACAGGTGTTCGATCAGATGCACAACGGAGGGTTTGTTAAGTATCGGTATACTCGGCTTTGGTCTCTCAAATGTCAATGGACGTAGCCTGGTCCCCTCCCCTCCGCACATTATACAGGCCTTCATGCTTGATTATGACGCCGTGTTCGTTTAAATCTTTAGCGATTAATTGCCCTTGTTTGATAATCATGCAGCTCTGACGAGAACAACATCATTCTTGTGCTGAACTACGATCTCCGGCTCTCCCTGGTACTCTTCCAGATTCCCGGTGACTCTGACCACGTCGTCCTCATTCACCATTACACCAATATCCTTTGCGCCGTTTGCCGATGGAACGAATACCTTGACAGGCCCTGAGCCGGAGTTCACGGTCATGAGCAGATGATTACCCGTATTGGTAAAGCGCTTGGATACTATGTCTCCCTGCACATATACCCTCTCACCTGTTTCTGAGAAGGCTGAGAACTCGGCTGCATCAGAGCTTCCGTCATTGAAGAAACTTACGTAAGCTATTGAAAGTGAGAGAAACACCATTGCAAGCAGGATGACTACGATCTTCTCTTCTTTTTCCATTTTTAGCTCCTGCCCGGGAATCACTCACCGATGGAAATCACCTGTATCGTAAAGACCAGAGTCTCGCCGGCAAGCTGGTGATTGCAGTCAAGGGTGACGTTGCCTTCGGTGACGGTTGTCACGGTACATGTACCTAGCATCGTGGGAACCTTTAACCCAACCTCCGGAGTGATATTGGCATTAATGAACTCTTCGGAAGGGATCGAAAACACTCTATCGGGAGAGTAGTTTCCGTAGGCCTTTTCCGGTGGAATGGTGACTGACTTTTCCTCGCCCACAGCCATACCTATGATAGCCTCATCAAAACCTTCTATCCGCTTGCCATCACCCACAACAATAGACATTGGCTCATAGTTCCTTGCAGGATTATACAGTCCTGAGTCTACTGCCACCTGCTCTATGGAAGTATCGAACACGCTGCCATTCTCATACCTGCCGGTATAATCGACGGTCACATAATCTCCTGATTCGACAGTGTCCTGAGACACACATCCGCTTACTACTACCAGAGAAATCAGAAATAAGAATACTATCATCTTCATTCAATCACCCAAGATAACATAACTAGCTGTATGGCACATCTGCATGCTAAAATATGAAGCTTATCCATACATCTTTAAAAATCACAAATGAATATAAATTAATTCAATTTGAGGATTACAATATTAATTTCCAAACTATTTATAGAGAGACATGAGAAAAGAGGCGCTCATATAGGAGTTCCAACATGTGTTCTTTTCTAGCAGGATAGCATCACTAGTATAGGAACAAAGTTCAATCAGATCTGCCTGTCTTAACATAGATATTATAATACCGTTTGAAGTTAACGCCGTTTATTAAATTAATTCGGGTTTAAGTTAAGTAAGAAAAAGACTAACAATTAATTGTGGGCGTTGGGAGTACGCGCCGGGCAATCAACAGAAATCACCCTTAGATGTTGGGGAACATCGTAGAAAAGAAAGACAAGGCACCCTGAAGCATGGTGGCAAAGGGTGCCTTATACCTCCGCAAGACTGTTTTCAGGAAATCTAATGCTCAGCATGCAAAAGATGGTTTGTTAGTATATCGCAGATCGATGTTTTTTTGGTGCACGGGATTTTTAAAAATTGGAAGTGGACTGGTCGGGAATTGAACCCGAGGCCTCTACCATGCCAAGGTAGCGATCTTCCCCTGATCTACCAGCCCAGTAATTGACCACATACAGACATTATGTCAAATAAAGTTATCGCTAGAAATCAGCCTGAAAAACAAACAGCACAAATAAAATATGCGAGTTAATGAGGATCGGAGCGAAATATTAAAGTACCTGTGTGCGTATTTGGAGTGTCGCTTGAATAACACAAGATTCAAGAGACAGACCCAGATGGGCCCGTAGCTTAGCTCGGTGGAGCGCACGGCTGATAACCGTGAGGTCCTGAGTTCGAATCTCAGCGGGCCCATATTATTACTCTTTTAGTAGATATTTGACCGAATTAGTTTCTGCAATTATCCCGATATAAGAGCAGTGATTGCACTTTATGCTCTTATCCCGCTGATAGATTATATAGGCTATATTACAGCACATAATCTATTCTATGAAATATACGTTGCGGACTCACTATTTTGGTGTAATATGGATTAATATATAATAAATACTTATAATAGTAGTGCGCTCACACCGCATCAAAATCACGTATAAGGTAATAAGAGAACTGTTGAGGAGCTACCTGTTTAACAGACAAATGTCCTTTCGGACAACGAGGAAAAGTGTCTTAGATACCCAAGCCTTCAGACAAAACGAGATAACATCATTCGGTGATAATCCATGAGAGAAAAGAAACCCCACAATATGAATGAAAAGGATTATGAGATGGTTGAGTTGCTCAGGAAACTGGATATAAACAGGCCTGTCGCACTGACGATTGCAACCCTAGCAAGTGGGGATGAAATAACTTCCCGCGAGATCGAAGCAACTTCAGACCTGCGCCAGCCTGAAGTAAGTATTGCCATGAAGTACCTTAAGGATAATAACTGGGTAGAGATAAGGGAAGAAAAGAAGAACGAAGGTAAAGGCAGGCCGGTTAAACTGTACAGGCTGGTCATTCCCCTGGAAGAGATCGTCAGCTCGATCGAAGAAAAAGTGCTCTATGAGAGCAGATCAGTACTTGAGAATATAGAGAAACTCAAAAGCCTCACCTGAGAGCAAACATATCCAAGCTTGCCTGCGGCCAGTCTCACAGGAAAGCAAACACCTTTTTCTTTATCCAGAGTTATTAATGTGCTAACCGACAGTTTCTTCAAGCGCAGGTATTATATCAGGATATCCGTTCTCATACCCATACACTGCAACAGATGAATTGCAATAAAGGGAGTTATTCTTTTGAGCACCATTAGTGAAAAAATATTCAGCCGCGCATCAGGGACCAGGGCCAAAGCAAACGATTTTGTCATAGCGGATGTAGACTATGCCATGGCACATGACGGGACAAGCATCCTTGCGGTAAGATCATTCAGGGAAATGGGGACCGAAAAGGTATGGAACCCTGACAGGATTGTTGTTCCTTTCGATCACCTCACACCTGCAAACACAGATACAACCGCAGCCCTGCAGAAGGACATCAGGGAGTGGCTGCATGCGCAGGGAATAAAGAACTTCTATGATGTAGGGGAAGGCATATGCCACCAGCTGCTTCCTGAGAAAGGGTTTGCACTGCCAGGCAAGCTTATCGTGGGTGCTGATTCCCACTCCTGCACCTATGGGGCCTTCGGGGCTTTCGGCACCGGCGTGGGAGCCACGGACATGGCAGAGATATTCTCAACTGGAAAGCTCTGGTTCAAGGTCCCGGAAAGCATCAGCATAACAGCAGAAGGAAAACTGGGTAAGCATGTCTACGCAAAGGACCTCACGCTCAGGATAATAGGTACCCTTGGTGTTGCAGGAGCCACGTATAAAGCTGCTGAGTTCTATGGCAGCACAATCGAAAGCCTTTCGGTCTCCGGTCGCATGACCCTGTGCAACATGGCAATAGAGATGGGCGCAAAGGCAGGCATAGTGCCCCCGGACAAAAAGACCTTTGATTACCTAAAGGGGCGCACTGAGGAGACATATGAGCCCGTATACGCTGACGAGGATGCTCACTACGCACAGGAATACCATTTTGCTGCAAGTGAACTGGAACCGCAGGTTGCATGCCCCCATAATGTGGATAACGTACGCGGGATCTCAGAACTGTCGCCTACGAAGATAGACCAGGCCTTCATAGGGACCTGCACCAATGGCAGGCTCGAAGACCTTGAGGTGGCCGCCAGTATCCTCAAAGGGGAAAAGGTCGCTGTAAGGACACTTGTTATTCCTGCTTCCAGAGAGGTGTTCCTTGAAGCTGCCCGCAAGGGCGTTATCGAAACGCTTCTTGAGGCAGGTGCGACCATAGGCACACCAGGCTGCGGACCTTGTCTCGGAGGCCATATGGGTGTGATCGCCAAGGACGAGGTATGCATATCAACTGCTAACAGGAATTTCAAAGGCCGCATGGGCACAGGAGGCTTCATATATCTCGCATCCCCGGCTACAGCTGCTGCATCGGCGATCACGGGAGAGATCACCAGCCCGGCAGATATCTGAAGTACCTAACCTTCAAACAAAGAAAATAATGAAATAGCAGGTGAATAAATGACAAAGGAAATCAACAGATCAAAGCTGGCCCACCTTCTTGAGCACTGGGTCGAGCACAATGAGAACCACAGCAAGAGCTTCAAGGAATGGGCCGAAAAGGTACGGGATGCAGGCTACACAGAACTGGCCGATGACATCCTGCAGGCAGAAAAGAAAATGAGTGAATGCTCGGACCTGCTGAGAAAAGCCAGGGACAAGTGCTGACAATTATTAAACACCTTTGTTTCAGCTTAACTGTTAATTATTTTATTACGCTTCCCTTTTTAGTAAAATGAGGTGGCTTTGGAGGTGGAAATTCCGTCTTCAAGCCACAAGTGTATTTTATTCCCTCTCAACGCCCTAGCTCTGCGTGAGCCCTGGCGAGGTGTCCCGCAGCCTGGGCTCCTATCAGGGATATCTCTCCTGCGAGCACAGCTGAAGCCACGATCTCTGCCAGTTTCCTGGAATTTGTGCCCGGAGGAGTTCCCGATCCCTTTACACCTAAAAGCCTCAGACAGTCGCTCTGGGGCCCGAGGCCGGTGCCACCTCCTACAGTACCCACCGGAAGGGCCGGAAGAGTGACAGCACAATAGAGATCACCGTACTTTGTCAGTTCCATGGTGGTAATGGCAGTGCTGCCCTCCACAACATGAGCCGCATCCTGCCCGCAGGCGATGAACATTGCAGCTATGATGTTTGCAGCATGTGCATTAAAACCAAGCGCACCGGCACGTGCAGATCCAAGCAGGTTCTTCCGGTAGTTGACATCCACCATGCTCTCAGGCGTGCACTTGAGACGTTCCTCCACAAGCCCTTTAGGGATCACAACATCTGCAGCAACAGTTTTACCCCTGCCAAGAATGGTGTTTATTGCAGCAGGTTTCTTGTCGATGCACATATTGCCTGAAAGGGACACAGGGATGGCCCCAAACTCGTCCTCTATGAGAGACATCAGGGATTCCGTAGCGATCGTAACCATGTTCATGCCCATGGCATCCTTGGTGTCATAGGAAAAGCGCAGATAGACAGTGTTCCCGGTGACATAGGGTTCAACACTGATAAGCTCCCCGAATCGGGTGGTCTGTGCTGCCTTGTCCTTCATCCTGGCAAACACGCCCGGGTCCTTTACCCAGTCTGCGAAATCCCTCGCCTTCACAACGTTGTCGAGCCTGAAGACGGGAGCTCTTGTCATCACATCCTGGAAGATGCGCACATTTGCGCCATCGGATCCGGTTATTACGGAGCATCCCCTGTTCACGCTGGCAACAAGGGCACCTTCGGTGGTAGCCAGAGGGATGTGATAGGAACCTTCTGCGAACTCGCCCTTTACCTTGAGAGGACCTGCAACTCCCAGGGGCACCTGGACAGTACCTATCATGTTCTCTATATTTCGTTTTGTTGCATCCTCAATACTGAGAGAACATGTCCTGATGTGCTCAAGTTCAATCCCGCTGCCCTCTTCCAGCGCATACCTTCTGATCTTTACAGCAGTCTCTTTGTCCGTCAGCGAATCTATCCTGTGGAAAGAGATATCTCCTTTGATCACCTTTTCCAGAATATCCTTTTCATTATCGTTAAGATCATCTCTTATTGTCATGTAATATCCCCGGGAACGAGCAGCCACATGAGGCTGAAGCATATCATCCTTAAATTATAAGGGATTGAGCACGATAATACAAATACTTCACGCTTTTGCAGGCTTATCTTTTCAGTAATCGGAAGCATCCTGCAAGCGCTTATAAATAAAATACGCGCTTTTTTATATTAGGATAACATAATAAACTATGCTCAATTCGTTATTAATAGAGCAAAGGATACGAGAACCTCGGGAAGGTATAAGTAACCTTTTATTAAAATAGTACATTTATTCAGTTTGGGAATAAGATCAGAACTACTTTAGAGATATAGGTGGTATACGTGTCAGAGGCATATTTATCAGAAAGGATCGGGACAGGAATACCGGGATTGGATGAGATGCTCCGCGGAGGTTACTTTGTGGGAACAGCAAATGTCGTCTCGGGTGATTCCGGTACAGGTAAGACTATCTTTGGGACCCAGTTCATTGTAGAGGGAGCAAAGAAAGGTGAGAATGTCATGTGCATTATCACTTCAGAAGAGTCAAAGTCCATTGTGCGGGAAATGAAGACCTCCTTCAACTGGGACCTTGAAGAATACGTCCGACAGGGAAAACTCACCTTTGTGGACATCACAGATCCAAGCCTCCGTCTTCAGAAAAGCGTGGAGATCGCACCATCAGAGCTTATAAAGAGTTTCAAGAAACTAGTGGAAAGCAAGATAGAGGAAGTCAAGCCCACCCGCATATTCATCGACTCCATTGAGGCACTTTTCCTCGCAATAGAATCCAATTACAAGTTAAGGACACTCATAGATGATGTATTCAGCGTGTTCCGTAAGCATCAGGTAACTTCCGTCATAACCGTAGGGGCTATGTACAATCTTGACAACATGGTCGAATATGGCGCGGACTCGGTCATCAAGCTGGGACGCATCATTGCGGGCAACAACCTCCAGAGGTCCATCTATATTATGAAAATGAGAGGTTCGGGCACCATCAACGAAGTGCGCGTGCTCAATATATCAGACAACGGCATGTCAGTGCTTGCACAGTCCCCATACCTTGAATGAAGAGTGGCACCTATGCCACCCCGTTACTATTTTTGCATATAGGGATTTGTATTTCAGGAGTTTGCTCTTAGAAATAGAACGCTGCCCTCAGAGCTGGAACCAGTCGTCATCCTCGATGCCATCCTCGTCCCCAATATCCATGTCCATCGGCGGTTTTCCTGTGGCTGAAGCTATAGCGTCATAAAAGTCACGCAGGTATTTTTTCTGATTGAGGCTTCCATATATGAACTTGCGCTGAAGCTGCAGGTTTTGCATAATAGTCTCCTCCTTCGGGACAATGGTCACCCTTACATCAGTCATTTCAAGGGCCTTTTGCATGGCGGTCCTGAAATCCCCGATGCAATAAGCAATGCGGTGCTTATAGTTATCACGGGTCTTCTCAAGGTAAGCTGCAAGACGCTCGCTTTCCATCCTAAGGAAGTCGCGCTTCACCTTGGCGACATTGCATTTGCCCATGATGAACTGGTAGTCCATGAAGGGATACTCGGTGTCTACCTCCCTGGGGGTGATGCCACATGTACCGAAAACGACCACATGCACCTCTTCAGGTTTGAGGAGGCTGAAGATTATACTGTCGAAAATCCTGTGTGAAGGGCTCTCATGGTATGGTTTCTTCTTGGAGCAGGGAACGAAGATGCAAATATCCCTCACCGGAGCCTCGTATTCACTGAGCACCCATTCATTTGCGCGTATCATGTCTGGGTGGTAGATCAGCTCATCTGTGTCCAGCGGTATGCCGGAGCGCTCGTCCTCAGGTATGATTGGTGTCAAGGAATAGCAATATCAAGGAAAGTATATATATAAGTGACGCAAACACTATACGGTTTTGTGCAAAATATACACTGACGTTCCATGCAATTTTGCACGCAAAATACCTTCTTTAAGAGGACAGATCATGGCAAGTTCGATCCCCGAAATGTTAAGAGCGGAATGTAAATGCGAAGATATGGCAAAGTGTGTACTGGGCCTGAAAGAACTTGACATCAGTACCTATAAGAAACTGCTTGAGAGTGGTCCTATGACCGCCGAACAGCTCGGCCAGATGCTTGGCAGGGAGCGCAGCACTGCTTACCGCTCATTGCAAAACCTTACTGCTGCAGGTCTTGTATACAGGGAAACGAAATCGATAGATATAGGGGGATACTACTATGAATATGCCGCTATTGAACCTGCGCAGGTAAAGGAGATGCTGAGAGGTACCATAGACGACTGGTACAGGAAAGTCAGCGAGCTCATAGAGAATTTCGATCGCGAGCTTCTGAGAGAATAAACAATCCCGGCTCCCCATCAGTTATCCACTACAAGGCACCCCGCTATCAGGTCATGTAAGCCCTGCTTCTTCCGGGTGAATCCTATCATCAGATATCCCAGATAGTAGACCATTGAGGAGAGGACCTTGGCAAGATTCCTGAGTGCAGCCCTCCGGAAGGAAATCCTTCTTCCGTACATGTCCGTGACCTTTATACCAATGAGCTTCTTGCCAAAGGTCGCCTGGTACGGGGAACTTTCCATTATGGCAAAATACAGGAACCTGAGCACCAGGAAGGTACCAGCTATGAAAAAGATCATGGCAGACATAAACGCTGGAAGGAAGGCATTGTTATCCTGCAGGCCCTCTATTGTGCCTATGGCGGCTCCGAGAAGCAGGCCAAGGACTATAGAGACCGGGCCACCGACAACTGCCACAAACAGGATGTCCAGTATAGCTGCCATTAATCTTTTCCAGAAACCGGCATAAGAGTATATTTCCATGACACAGTCACCATTGATCGATCAATTTGTAACACCATCAGGACCGTAGGTCTCACACTGCGGCCAATACCTCCACTTCACCTGTTTAATCTGTGTTACCGGTACTATTTAAAGGATTGGAAATAAAGGATGGGAAAGGCCGGATCAAAAGAGGACATTGACAATAACCCCCGGCCCTGCTCATACTCCGATGGAAGCTGAACGGGAACGTGGAAACATTTTTGACGAGATGAAGAGGGGATTGTACATAATCCACGTTCCTTGGAAGTAAACTGTTTTCAGTTTTTCTTGATGATGGCATATCGTACCACCGAACGACATCATCCAGCTGTTTTGCGCAGCCAGGCTTGTACCCGGCTTATCTGAGTACAAGCCCTAATATACAATCCGAATATATAAATATATCTATACCATACAATATAATCATAATCATAATGATTATGGAAACTATCGGCAGGGCCTAAGAGAAAGACCTAGATGAGGCCGGAAGCCAATGCAATAAGATCACGATATTCTTAAGTTTCACACCTTGTCTTTCGTACGGTATAAGTAATCTCATACCCCCGTTATATAAAAAAACTATAACGGGCATACAGTTCATATTATTCATACGGTTCATACAGTTCATATTTCGAATATAACCCATATACCCAGAGCGAACAAAGGAACTTAGAAAAGGCTTCCTTTATATCGAGAATAAGTATCACTTAAAAGCAAAAGCTTCCATTAGCAGTAACCTGCGGGCTGCAGCGAACAAGGGTTGACACATCGGGATTCCATAAGTAAAACCTATTATATCTTAGGAAGAATCTTGTATATAATGGAACGCTCTGACAAAATGTGGCAGGCACTGGTCCTGCTTGCACTTCTGGTAATCGTGCTTGCATATTCATTATACCCATATATCAGTGCCTTCTTTGGAGCATTCATACTCTATGCAGTATTTAAGCCAATTTATAGCTTCATGACTTCAAGGCTGAAGATCAAACCTAGCATAGCTGCATTTTCAATCATTATCATGTCGATACTTATTATCCTCATCCCCCTGTATGCGCTCCTTTCTGTGGTCTTCATTCAGGTGCAGACCTTACTTGAAGATATCAACGGCATATATTCCAATATTGATTCAGCATTGAACTATATAGATCACATGAGCAACAATATGTTGCCCATGGAGATAGCGCTGAGAGAGAGACTGATGGATATTGCGGCGAGCGTGGCCAACTCTGTCAGTATTATGGCAGTCGGAGCCATATCAACTATTGGCCAAAGGATTATCGAATTCATCATAATGTATTTTGTACTCTTTTATTTACTGGTGGGAGACAGATCAGAGTTTGCTCAGAGCCTTGAAAAAGCAATCCCTTTCAGTGAAAAGAACAGGAACAAGCTGCTGGGCCAGTTCCCCAGGCTTGTAAAGACCATTCTTGTAAGCTCAAGTATTATTGCGATCCTGCAGGGATTCATACTCATGGTCACATTTCTTCTGCTAGACATTAAAGGTGCCTTCCTCTGGGGATTTGTTACAATGATACTGGCTTTTCTTCCTGTGGTGGGGCCTCCCATCATATGGGTGCCCACTCTCGCATTCCAGATAATACAGGGAGATATGTTTACTGCAGCGGGAGTACTTGCGGGAGGAATTATCCATACCCTCGTAGATGAAGTCCTCAGGCCTTTTGTCCAGAAAAGAGTCGGTCATGTCCATCCACTGGTGACACTGGTAGGGGTTGTAACCGGAGTGAAGTTCTTCGGGCTGCTGGGAATAATCATCGGGCCTCTCCTGATATCATACGTGCTGCTTGTAGCAGCGATGTTCCATGATGAGTATCTTACCGGGCAGGAAGACGGCCAATACAGAGAGATTTCAACAGAGATTGTGGAAGATGGTCTGGCATGACCGCTACAGCTGTGTTCCAGAAAATTGAAAGGTTCAGGTACAAGGCAGGATCAGAGAAAACAACATAAAGGAGAAGGGAAATCAATGGAAAGCCCTTATAACAGGATATTGTCAGCAATGCTCCTTCTACTCCTGGCAGCACTGCTTGTGCGCCTGCTGCACCCCTACATTAATGCGTTCTTCGGGGCTCTCATCCTGTATGTGACCTTCAGGCCAATGTACATGTTCCTCACAGAAAGAGCAAACATCAGGCCCGGCCTTGCAGCACTCCTAGTGATCACTGCTACCATACTTACGGTCATGTTACCATTGTATGTTCTCTTCGCAATAATTGCCACCGAGCTACAGCAGATGATAGCAAATGCCGAGAGTCTGGAGCAGTTCATCTACCTGCTGGAGACAAGCAGCATGTTTATCATAAGGCTCATCCCGCATTATATGCCATCAGGAGCAAGCCTGCAGGAAAGCATAGCAGGAATTGTGGCTGCCGGCGGAGGGTTCCTTAGTCCGATGCTTGTGAGCGCTGCCCAGATTGCAGGAAAAAGACTCCTGGAACTCATCATTATGTACTTCCTGCTGTTCTACCTGCTTATAGGAGACAGATCAAAGTTCGCCCATAGCCTGCAGAACTCAGTTCCTTTCAATGGGGACAATACCCGGAAGCTTCTGGAAGAGTTCAGGTCAGTGGTCAGGACCATCCTCATAAGTACGGGTGCTATTGCCATTATACAGGGTGCGCTCCTTACTGTCACATTCCTTCTCTTCGGGATTGAGGGTGCCTTCCTCTGGGGATTTGTCACGATGATCCTGTCCTTTATCCCGGCACTGGGACCTCCCCTTGTATGGATACCTGCGGCAGCCTTCCAGCTGCTAGAACATGACTATTTCGCTGCTGCAGGCGTATTTTTCGGAGGCATTATCGTGAGTTCCGTGGATAACCTTATACGTCCTGCCATCAATCAGAAAGTTGGCCGCCTCCATCCGCTGATATCCGTTATAGGAGTCATCATCGGCCTTAAGCTCTTCGGGCTTCTTGGCATTATAATAGGACCGCTGCTTGTGTCATACACGCTGCTTACGGCCAGGATGTTCAGTGAGGAATACATGGCCTGAAATGGTCAGATATCCTTATTGCCCCGGTTTTCAATTCCCTCTAAAGGGATCCTTATAGTAAAGGTCGTGCCCTTGTTCTCAATGCTCTCAAGGGTGATGCTGCCTCCATGCATCTCCACGAACTTCCTGACAAGAGAAAGCCCGAGACCGGTCCCGTCATAGTGCCGGGATGTCTCTGAATATACCTGTGAGAAGGGGATGAACAGTTTTTTCTGATCTTCTTCAGATATCCCGATGCCATTGTCACTTACACAGAGCTCAAGCATGCCATCCGCCTCATATGCATCTATGCGTACGTAGCCGTTCTCAGGAGTGAACTTTATTGCGTTGCTTATAAGATTATACAGTATCTGTTTTACACGTATCTTATCAGCACTAACAATAAGGGACTCCGGCCGGGCCGATATGAAAAGAGAGATATTCTTCCTTTTTGCCAGCAGGGAGACAATATTGTTTACGTTCCTGAGCAATTCAAGTATATGGAAATTCTCGTAATAAAGCTCCATCTTTCCTGATTCCACTTTAGACAGATCCAGGATATCATTGATCACTTCCAGAAGGTGCTTCCCGCTGGATAGTATGTGGCCCAGGGATCTCCTCTGACGGTCATTTATCTCTCCGAAAGCACCCTCCATCAACATGTCAGAATAACCGATGACCGCATTGAGCGGAGTCCTGAGTTCATGGCTCATACTGGCAAGGAACTCGCTTTTAGTCCTGTTGGCAGTCTCTGCGCTGAGTTTTGCATTTGTGAGTGCTTCTTCAGCTTCTTTCTGCCTGGAAATATCCTGGAAGTTCTCAAGGATATAGATCTTCCCTTCCATAGTGATCCTTGTGGCGTTCTTGAGGATAGGGTTCCTCCTTCCGTCCTTGCATTTGATGGTAGTGTCCATTCCCTGAAAGCATTCCAGGCCTTCCTCCCATATGGGACACTTCATTGAAGAGGAACCCTTGGGACACAATATATCGCAAAGCTGGCCTATGAGCTCCTCCCTTTTATAGCCTGTGAGCTCACAGGTTCTGGAATTTACATCTTCAATGATATAATCCTGACCTATTATCAGAGTCCCGCCGGGCATGTTCTCGTAGAGTGTCGCCAGCCGCTCCTCGCTTTCCTGCAGGATCATTTGGGCTTTCTTGCTCTCAGTGATATCGTCCAGGCTGAGCATCACATGGGAATCACCATTCAAACCGATGCGGGCAGTTGATATGAGCAGGTGGCGTGTGGACAGTTCTCCCCCATGCACCACATTGAGAGTGCCTTCTACCTTGTGGTAGGCCTTACCAGTGGTGAAGGTCTCTGTGAAAATGGTGCGAATGTCACATCGCACACAGTTTTCGGTCGCCCCGCAACCTCCTTCCCTGAAAGAGTTGACGCAGCAAAGAGCTGCACCTCCGAGCACTCCAAGAACATCTTCCCTTTGCCTTTCAATCGATTCAATACCTGCATGGTTTATGTTCTGGACCCTGCCTTCACTATTGACAAGCACCATGGCTATAGGTGCATGATCGAATATAGCCCCGAGCAAATGCTTTTGCTTCTGCAGTTCAGCCTCTAGTTCCTTTCTTTCACCTATATTGCGGGAGACACCAAGGAAGAACCTGAAGTTCCCATAGTTATCAAAAACAGGAGATACCGTTACATCGACCCATACGGTGGAGCCATCTTTCCGGAATTGTTCCAGCTCCAGCATACGGGTAGAATAGGGCGGAACTCCTTGCTTCATATCTGTAAAAAAGGCCCTCATGCGTTCCCGGACTACTTCAAGGGAAGCGGGCGTCAGTATTTCATGCAGGGGTTTCTGCATTACTTCCTCAGGAGAATATCCTGTCATTTTTCTTTCGGAAGGGCTTAGGTAAAGAAACCTGCCTTCCTTATCTAGGATCCATATAACGTCGTCGATACTTTCAATGATCATGCGGAGCTTTTCCTCAACCCCTTCCCGGAAAGTTTCTTCCCCTAGGACATTAGCAGCATTAATGTTAGTCCTGTTGTGACTTTCTGATTGCGGTTGCATCTTGCATGAGCTGACAAGGGACACGACCGAGTACACCAGTTCACTTTCTGTGAAAGGTTCTTTAATATAAGCAGTATGGCCTGTCCCGGCAAGCCAGTGGAAAAAACGTTCATCCGGCTTCTCAATTATAAAAAGCACAGGAACGTGGATCTTAATCATGATCCTTTCCAGGGAGCTGAAGAACTCCTCTGAATACGTATTGACAGACGGGCAGATTATAAGGTCAGGTTTCTGCTCGGCAATATACTCCGCCGGAATTCTGTTATCGGAGTAACAGAGTGACGGAGAGTAATCTCTTTCGGCCAGAATAGTCATGAGTTCTTCCGGATATTCCGGGCTACAGTTTAGAACAGTTATATTGAGCATTGTTTTTCGACCGGAAGGGTATTAACTGGTCCAGCAGGCATACTGCAGTCTGGACTACAGACAGATAGCAAGGGATAATATTTATATTATACGAGTAAAAGCAAAAACGCCAATTATAAAATAATTCAACCCGCCTGAAAAAGCTCTGTAAAGAGCGGGAATCAAAGTTTAGGGCATGGAATCCGAGTGACGGACTAAATCACAGCCCTTCCACAAATTCCTCGAGTCTCGCCAGCGCCTTCTCAATCTCTTCCCTTGAGGTCGCATAGGAGCAGCGCAGGAAGCCGTCTCCGGCCTTGCCGAACACGTTGCCGGGAATCGTGACGACCTTCTGTTCAAAGAGCAGCCTCTCGGCGAACTCCTCGGAAGTGAGGCCTGTGCTCTCGACGCTCGGGAAGGCATAGAATGCACCTGTGGGCACGAAGCAATCAAGGCCTATCCTGTTGAGGCCGCTGACGATAAGGTTTCGGCGGCGGTCGTAGTCACGGACCATGCGCTCCATTTCACGGGTGCCGTTGCGGAGGGCTTCGATGGCTCCTATCTGGGCCAGGATCGGGGCGCACAGCATGGAATATTGATGAATGAGCATCATGGAGGCTATGATCTCGCGGGGGGCCAGTGCATATGCCATCCTGAAACCGGTCATTGCATAGGCTTTAGAGAAGCCGTTGAGCAATATTGTCCTGTCCTTCATGCCGTCGAGTGAAGCAAAACAGGTGTGTTTCCCGTTGTAAGTAAGACAATCATACACCTCATCGGATATCACCATGATGTCATGCTCGGCCACCACATCGGCGATAGCCTCCAGATCCTTTCTGCCCATGGTGGCGCCGGTAGGGTTGTTCGGATAGTTAAGGATCAGGGCCTTCGTCTTTTCCGTTATGACGTCCTCAAGGTCCTCCGCATGCAGCTTGAACTCGTTCTCCAGGCAGGTGTCCGCAGGAACAGGAACTCCTCCGGCAAACATTACCGAAGGCGTGTATGCGACATAAGAGGGCTGGGGAATTATTATCTCATCCCCGGGATTTGTGATCGCACGTATGGCCAGATCCAATGCCTCACTTACACCCGATGTTACAAGGATCTCTGATTTAGGATCGTAGGTGGTCGTGAACTTATCAGTAAAGAACCCGGATATCTCCTCGCGAAGCTCAAGCAGGCCATAGTTGGAAGTATAAGATGTCTCACCACATTCCAGGGAGTGGATGCATGCTTCCCTTATATGCCAGGGAGTCACGAAATCAGGCTCACCTACGCCAAGGGATATGACATCATCTATCTCCGACGCAAGATCGAAATAGCGGCGTATACCGGATGGAGGGACCTTCTTAGTCACATCCGCAACAAATCTGGAGGGGCGGCATGTTTTTCGCATAAACATCACTTCCTGCAAATTGGATCGACATGAATAATGATTACGGTGTTACAGGCAAACGTGCAACACGATCTTCCTCATACAGGATTATACCATCCTCTTTGTAGGTCTTGAGCACGAAATGGGTTGTTGTGTGCTGCACCTGGTCAAGAGTGGATATCTTCTCTGCAACAAAGAAAGCTACTTCTTTCATGGACTGGCCGCTCACAGTAAGTGAGAGGTCATATTGCCCTGAAAGCAATCTCACTGAGCGCACCTCAGGGAACTTGTAGAGGCGTTCCACCAGTGCCTGGTAGCCAAGCCTGCGTTCAAGGCTCACCTTCAGCTCAATGATAGCATAAACGTTCTCATCACCCGCAAGGTCCCAGTCAATGACTGTCTTGTACTTGCGGATGATGCCATTGCCTTCCATTTCCCTTATCCTTTTGTCGACTTCCTGCACAGGCAGACCTGTAAGGGCTGCTATCTGGTCATGGGTCATCCTTGCATCCTCTTCGAGGCATTCGAGTATATGACGGGTTTTTTCATCCATATCTGGCAAACTCCTGCAACAAAAGGAAAAAATGAAGGTTTGATAGTTTTATATCTGAGAGATATGTTTACTCAACGAGTACTGCATTGACAACTCCATCCTGTCCAGGACGGCTTGTTATCTTTGCGTTACCCAGAGCGGTCTTGATGACTGAGCCCTTTGTGAGTATATTACGCCTGACGTAGTGCTCGTTTGCGGTGTTCCCGACCACTGTGCTGATGGTTGTCTTCTGGGTCTTGCCCTGTGCATCGGTCACATTTACGACATCACACTGCAGGAGCCTTACCTTCCTGTTTCCTCCGGTAGTTGAGACGTTCTTTCTCTTGGTCTCAGCTATGCGGGTGTCAGCGGACTCGCGTCCCAGTTCGAACTTTCTCTTGCTGCGGAATGCCTTAACCTTGGCACCGGTGTAACTTCTTCTGGATCTGCCTTGCCATTTCATGATAATCCTCTTGATCAGTATATAAGAAATTGATTATGATAGTATAATCAAAATATGACTTATGGACGTACCATTAATAATAAGATTCTATATGAACTTTTCGAATGGGCAGCAAGCCGTTCATAAATAATAACACTACCGGCACAGAACAAAATAGGATACTCCCCGTACAAGCTGCCTTTATGAGAAGCAATTCATAAATAACCATAACACGTAATATGGCTACATGCTTCGCGTAATCTTCCTTGGGACAGGTGGCTCCCTTCCGACACCTGAACGCAATCCTGCAGCCATCATGATCAACCGTGAAGGGGAATTACTGCTATTCGACTGCGGGGAAGGGACACAGCAGCAGATGATGCGGGCAAAGACAGGGATGAAATCGCTAAGCTCAATATTCATCACCCATTTCCATGCAGACCACATCCTGGGAATACCCGGACTGATACAGACAATGTCATTCCAGGGAAGGACAGAACCCCTTAAGATCTACGGGCCCCATCATGTGCACGAATTCGCAAGGATACTCAGCGCCCTGGGATACTATAAGCTCCGTTTCGAAATAGATGCAGTGGACCTTGAGCCAGGAGACGTTGTCAAGAGGGACGGATACTCCATCCATGCCCTGAAGACCCACCACAGCGTGCCAAGCATCGGATATGCACTCATAGAGGATGAGCGCGTGGGGAGGTTCAACAGGGAGAGAGCCATTGAGCTTGGTGTCCCGCCCGGGCCTCTCTTCTCAAAGCTCCACAGGGGTGAACAGGTGGAAGTCAAAGGCAGGATCATCCTGCCGGAAGAGGTTGTCGGCGAACCACGCCCCGGAAGGAAGATAGTATACAGCGGAGACACAAGACCCTGCCAGGAAGTACTGGAAGCAAGCCGTGATGCTGACCTGCTCATCCATGATGCTACCCTTGCAAACGATCAGCAGGAATGGGCGCTGGAATCCATGCACTCCACTGCAGAAGAGGCTGCGCGCCTTGCAAAGGAAGCAAATGTATCCAGACTCATACTGACACACATCAGCGCCAGGTATTCGGAAAATGCAGAACCGCTGCTCACGGAAGCAAAAAAGGTATTTGGCAATGTCACAATAGCCCAGGACCTTCTGGAAACTGAGGTGGTGCTGCGGGATGAGATAGGCGCTTCACAGAAATAAAAAGGCAGGAACTGATAAAGCCCGCTTAAACTAAAACTGCCGGGATCATAGATATGTCCAGTCAAGCTTATTGTCATCCCCGTCATAGAGGATCACTTCCATCGTGCGCTCTTCCATGGGATATGCAAGTGGCCTGATGCCTATGAACAGACTGTCCCCCGGTTCGTAGTTGAAACCCTCGGCTTTTGTCCTGCCGAAATAGACACGGCCTCCGGACCTTACTTCTTCCACGACAACGCCTTTCCACATGCCTTTGTCAAAAACGTTCACTATTACGCATTCAAACCTGTCGGACTCGTTTACCTCTGCCATGGAGTCACGATATAGATGCTAAATTTAAAAAGATGACCCTGAAAGGGTCCGGAACAGATATCAGGCATGTCTGATATAAGCGTCTTAAATGTACATCTTCTCGGGATTAAGGGTCTCGTTGACCTTTTTGATCTTTTTCACAGAGATCTCAAAGTCTTCCTGAGTGACACTCTCCCGATCATCTATAATGGCCCTATGAAGGGCGGTCTTGAGAACCTTCTCCACGATATCGCGTCCAGAAAGGCCTTCCGTCATCCTGGCAAGGGAACCAAGGTCAACGTCAGCGACTTCCAGGGGGAAGGTGGCAATATTGGATTCCAGTATCTGGTAGCGTTCCTTCTCGTTGGGCAGTACGAACTCGATCTCTTCCTCGAACCTGCTGCGCACAGCCGGATCAAGCGTATCGGTCCTGTTGGTGGCACCTATGGTACAGATGCCGGGACGCTCTACAATGCCATCCATCTCGGTGAGCAGGGCGTTGACGATTTCCGCGACGTCGCCGCGCAGCTCCTGATGCCTTCGGTCAAGGGCGATGGCGTCCAGTTCATCGATGAATATAATGCATGGCGCCATTTCCTGGGCCCTCTCGTAGAGCTGGTGTATCTGGCGGGCACCCTCGCCTACGAACTCTCCTATCAGCTCGGTTGCTTTCACAGGAAGTATAGGAACTTCCGCCTTGTTGGCTATCGCCTTGGCAAACATGGTCTTGCCTGTCCCCGAGGGGCCGTAGAACAGTATGTTCCTGGGCGCCCACTTACCGAATCTTTCAGGTTCTTCAAGGAAGCGTTCTATAAGCCTGCACTTCTGGCGCGCGCTTGGCTGCCCGATGACATCATCAAAGCTTATCTTGCTTCGGAATTCCATCTTTGGGATAACGGCATCTGTAAGGTCCCTTACAATTATGCACGTATCGGGGCCAATAACGGATTCAGGAGGCTCAACTTCTTTTACCTTATATGCAAAATCAGGGTACATGCGCTTGTCAAAAAGGTATTCTCCCTTGACAGCGACGACACCCTTCCACTGTTCCCTGGCATAGTGCTCGAACACCCCTGAATCCTCGATCTCCGGGTACTCCTCCAGGATGCTGGTCATAGGATAGCCCGCGGGCTCAAGCACAAGATATTCTGCCTTGCTTTCAACAGGGTCCACTGCAATGTCCCTGTTTGTTACGGGATTGGTTTTCTGGAAAGTCCTTGCGATGAATATCATCTCTTTGTTGCTATAATATGTAATTTGAATTCAACAAATAGTTAAAATTAACCCTTAAACTTTTCGGCCTGCACCGCAGCCCAGATAAATATTAATAGCAAATAAATATATTATATATTCTTGATCAATTGGACAATTTCTCTTTTCGATATCCTCCGAGGCAATTGGAAATGAAGATACCAAATCTTGTCAACGGCGTATTCCTTCTGATCGTTTGCGTCCTAGGGATAGTGGTGCTGTCGCCTTTTATCGTATCGGGAGAAAAGACGGCCACCATCTTCAGCTCCGCACTGATATTGACAACCTTTGCAGCCATTATCTATGCAAGTGTGCGCATAGACCGCATGAACAGGGAACTTGAGCTCAAGATAAAAGGACTCAATGAAGAGAAGAAGCTGGTTGAAGAACTGATGGAGAGAAGCCTGGAAATGGAAAGCTCTCTCAATTCCCTTATATCGCTGTTTATCGCCCCCAGGGACGTCGACAGGGCTATTGCCGAGACCCTGGAGAGAACAGGGCAGTTCTGCAATTCTGCATGCAATTACCTGGTCCTGCTTGGCAAAGACAGGCATCCCTTCACAATTAACCACAGATGGGATGCGGTATGCGGGACAGGAAGGAAGGCAGTGTTTGAGAACCTCAGCGAATCCAATTTTCCATGGCTCATGGAACAGATACGGAACGATACCCGCCCGCATCTGGTGGAGAGTGCAGCGCTTCCAAAAGCCGCAACACGGGAGAGAGAGATAATGAATGTAAGAGCTGTTAGCTCCATGGTGATTGTCCCTACGAAAATAGACACGGCACTTGTCGGGTTCATAGCCATCGAAAACCCCTCCTTCGCTGAAGCAGGTTACAGGGAACAATTACCTGCGTTGAGGATCCTTTCTGAACTTATCGGAATGGCAATACAGCACAAGCTGTTCCTCGAGAACCTCAGCCTGTTCAAGAATCTCATCAATGAGTCCAGTGACTTTATCTTTGTGATCGACCCCCTCACCGAGACCATCATCGATGTCAACGAGACTGCCTGCAAGGAGCTGGGATATTCAAGGGAGGAGTTTCTGAGAATGGGAAAAGGGAACATTGAGCATGTGTTCGGCGGGCGCTTCTGGGAACAGGACATGAGGGAAATATGCGGTAACCGGTTCCTCGATATCGACAGGGTCATCATCAGGAAGGATAAGACGATCGCCCCTGTGGAAATGAATGTCACCTTCGCGGCACATGAGAACAACAGGTATGTGCTGGCAGTGGCTCGCGATGTCACAGAGCGGAAGGAAGTTGAGGAAATACTCCGCAGGACCCAGGAAAGAATGGAGCTTGCCCTGATGGGTGCAGACCTTGGCATGTGGGACTGGAATATCAGGACCAATGAGATGATCTTTAACGAGAGATGGGCGGAAATGCTGGACTACAGGCCAGCAGATATAAAGCCAAACTTTAATTCCTGGAAGAAGCTCATACACCCCGAAGATACTGACCGGGTCATGGATGATATCGCACTTCACATCAAGGGAGACAGGCCTTCCTTTGAATCGGAGTTCAGGATGCAGCATAAGGACACATCATTCAGATGGATACAGGCACGCGGCAAACTGGTAGAGTATGACAGTTCGGATGAACCGCTCAGACTTGCAGGCACAACCATGGACATCAGTGAAAGAAAACAGTTTGAAGAGGAACTTCGTAAGTCCAATGAGCTCAAGGATCTGTTCACGGATATAATGAGGCATGATCTGCTGAATCCGGCAGGCAACATTAAAGGATATTCCGACCTCCTTATGGAGAGCGAGGCCACCCCAAAGCAAAAGTTACTGATGGACGGGATAAGCCGTAACAATGACAAGCTGATAGAAATGATAGAGACGGCTGCCAAGTTCGCAAAGCTTGAATCGGTCAGGGATATCCAGCTGGATATATTAGACCTTGGCGCCATCCTGAGGAACTGCTCCGAACAGTTCGAGCACAAGCTCCTTGAAAAGCAGATGCGTCTGGAGATAATGGCAGAAGGGACCTTTTACTCATCTGTCAACCCCATAGTGGAAGAGATCTTTGCCAATTTCATCTCGAATGCAATAAAATACAGTCCTGAGGGCACCTGCATAACCCTTGAGGTAAAGGACTGTGAGCAGCTGTGGAAAGTAGAGGTGGCAGACCTGGGAGAAGGTATACCTGACGAACTAAAGACGCAGGTATTCGATCGTTTCAAGCGCGTGCATAAGAAAGGTGTCAAAGGGACCGGCCTCGGGCTTGCGATAGTTAAAAGGATAGCAGAGATCATGGAAGGTGAGGTCGGCGTGGAGAACAATCCTGCAGGACAGGGCAGCATATTCTGGGTGAAACTGAAAAAGTGCGATCACTGTCCGGGACAGTCACCTTTAGTCCTTGATGAAAATGCCGGCTGCACTCCAGGTGCACCTGCGAAGAGGCAGTCCCTACTGCAGTGATATATTTCTGATGTGCAGTCTTAGAAAGGCATTTTCAAAGGAAAACTTTATCTAAGAAACGGACATCTATAGGGTGCTTTCAAGCAAAACACCTTACTCGTGCCGGGGTGGGGTAGCGGTTATCCTGTGGCCCTGTGGAGGCTACGATTCGAGTTCGATTCTCGATCCCGGCCCCATACTACTTTTTCAATTATGCTACAGATCCAGACTGACACATGTTGCTGTCTTCAAAGATTTACTATAGCCCTACAGGCTCGTCCTGATCGGGAGTAACTGGCAGCATGCGAAAAGCTTGGACTTTATTGTTATGGCAAGCGCATATCATCAAAGGACTACGTGACTATTACACGAAAGTGTTAAAAAAGAGAATAATCGGAACCTGATATAAAAAGCCTGCAGGACTTTACTGGAACTCATGCAGTTTCAGCTGTCTTCGCTGGCATATCTTCTCTCCGGGGATATCCACGGGATAGGCACCAGTGAGGCAACCCAGGCAGAGGTCGTCGCGGTTGATCCCTATGGATTCAACGAGACCTTCAATGCTCAGGTATCCCAGGGAATCTGCATTGATCACAGCTTCCACGCCTTTTATGGTCTTGTGGGCAGCTATCAGTTCATCCCTTGAAGCCATGTCTATTCCAAGATAGCAGGGGGCGACTATCGGGGGACTGCCTATGCGCGCATGGACCTCCGTGGCACCGGCGTTCTTTATCATATCGATTATACGCCGGGAGGTAGTTCCCCTCACAATGCTGTCATCGATCAGGACTATCCTTCTGCCCCTGACGTTCTGCCCAATGGTGTTCATCTTGAGTCTCACGGCAGTCTCGCGCATTGCCTGGCCTGGCAGGATGAAGGTGCGCCCGATATAACGGTTCTTCATGAGGCTCTCTTCATAGATGATATCGGACTGGCGTGAATAGCCAATAGCAGACGTGATGCCAGAGTCCGGCACGGGAGATACCATATCAGCCTCAACGGGATGCTCCTTTGCCAGTCTCTCGCCTATACGCTCCCTTACCTTGTAGACCAGTTTGCCGTCGATTATAGAATCCGGGCGCGCAAAATAGACATATTCGAAAACACAGTGTGCGGAATTGGGCTCCCGGAAAAGCTGATGGGACTCGATCCCACCGTCACGGAAGATGACCAGTTCGCCCGGTTTTACATCCCTGATGAGCTTGCCATTCAGAGTATCGATGGCTACGCTCTCTGATGCGACCACGTACCCGGAGTCGATGGAGCCCACACACAGCGGCTTGAAGCCCATGGGATCCCGCACTGCCATGAGCAGGTCATCGATCATGATGGCCAGAGAATATGAGCCATTGAGCTGCTTCATCACATTGCTGACGGCTTCAATAACAGGATTCTTCAAAAGCTCTTTAACAAGAAGATGTGCTATAACCTCAGTGTCCGAGCTTGCCACGAAGAGATGACCTTCGGATTCAAGCTTCCGTCTCAGTTCAAGGCTGTTGACAAGGTTACCGTTATGAGCAATGGCAACACTGCCGCTCTTGTATTTGACAATGAAGGGCTGGCAGTTCTCGATCATAGAGTCGCCACATGTTGAATAGCGCACGTGGCCTATGCCGACCCGCCCTTTAAGCTCAAGAAGGGCGTTCTTATCAAAAACTTCAGGGACAAGTCCCATGCCCTTAATGGTCATGGGATCCTTGCCGTTATGAACGGTTATGCCGGAGGATTCCTGCCCACGGTGCTGCAATGCATAAAGGGCATAGTATATCTGCAGCGAAGCAGGTACCGGGTGTGATTCCGTACCGTGTTTCACCACACCCACAACACCGCATTCCTCACGCATCTTATCCCCGGCGGGTAAAGAAAGAGCTCAGGCTTACCACTTGCACTTTGCCTGCCACTGGTAACTTCTCATGCGAGAGGTCTTACCGAAACCACAGCAAGTACACTGTTTTGTATGAATGTTGAGTGAAACACTGCCACAGCGCCTGCATTTTGCATGAGTGCGCTTCTGCCTTTTACCCATTGAGGGAGTACCTTTTGACATCTATAAATCACCTTTTATTTGAAACTGGAAATGATCGTTGATCGTGTGGATTACCCAGATACGGTATTAGTTCTTATATGTTACGTTCGCTCAGGGAGACACGTACACGATGTTATCGCCTCTGATAACAACACTGCCAAGCTTTCTTACGATCTCTCCTTCCTTCAGCTCTTCAGCTTCATCAAGTACAAGGTTCATATGAACATCGTAGCCCTGAAGCTTTCCTCTGAATTCCCTAGCACCCTTCAATCTTACGATCACAGGTGTGTTCAATGCATTGTTCAATATATCAAGAGGTCTGTTTCCCATATTAGTTGCCTCATTTAATAAATCCGAATAATTGATGATACTCCAGATATCCAAGTTAGTTTACGTACATATATACGTCTTGTGATGCTCCATTGTTGTAAATGGATTATATAAATGTATCGTAAGACCGAGCCTGTCCGTTAAATGAATAGAACTTCAGCCATCGGATATGACCAACTATTATTTAACTTACAAGACTTTAAGACACCGCACACAAGTAAATGTTATACAACGTATATAAGGAGAGCATATACATGGCAAAGGCAACTGTTGTAATGACCATAGCAGGATCGGACTCCGGAGGAGGCGCAGGAATAGAGGCAGATATAAAGACCATTGCAGCCCTTGGGCTTCATGGCACATGCGCCATTACATCAGTGACATCCCAGAATACGACCGGCGTACTGAGCGCTTTTGACCTGCCGACTGAAGTGGTTGCCAGCCAGGCGGACGCGGTATGCACCGACATGGAAGTGAGATGGGCCAAATCCGGAATGCTGGCATCCTCGGATATAATCTCCACCGTTGCCTCCCTGGTGCGCAAGTATAGCATCAGGCTTGTGGTGGACCCTGTAATGGCAGCCGAGGCTGGAGGCAGCCTTCTGAGGAAAGATGCCGTCAGGACACTTAAAGAGGAATTGCTGCCCATAAGCCAGGTCGTGACCCCGAACATCAGTGAGGCTACAGCCCTTTCAGGCATGCCCATAGCCAGTGTGGAGGACGCAAAACAAGCGGCCAGGATTATAGCCGGGACCGGCGTCAAGGCAGTGATCGTTACCGGAGGGCACCTCGATGCCTCGGATGTCATCTACGAAGCAGAGGAGGACAGGTTCACGATAATCCGCGGGGAGTTTGTCAGAGGAGGTACGCACGGCTCCGGATGCACTTATGCAGCTGCCCTTACATGCGGTCTGGCCCAGGGACTGACAGTTGTGGAGGCAGCCCGCAGGGCCAAGGAATTCGTTGTAGGAGCCATTATCGGCAGCCAGTTGGTCGGCAAAGGAGCCGGGCCTGTGAACCCGCTTGCAGGAATCCGGAGGGATGCAGAAGCCTGCAATGTCCTTGAGGACGTAAAGCAGGCAGTCAGCATCATTTCAGCCTCTGCCCATTTTGCAAAGATCATACCAGAGACAGGCAGTAACATAGCCATGGCCCTGCCCCAGGCAAGAGGAACGGACGATGTCGCAGCCGTTGCCGGAAGGATCGTCAAGCTCAGGAATTCCCCCCGGCCCGTGGGCGAGGTAGGTTTCGGAGTAAGCGGGCATGTTGCCCGCACTGTCCTCGCAGCAATGGAACACGACCCAAGGGTGAGGGCTGCTGTGAACGTAAGGTATTCCGAGGAGATACTCAGCGTATGTAAAGCCATGGGCTTGGGAATTGCATCCTTCGAACGTTCGGAAGAGCCGGCGAATGCCTGCACTGGGTATGCGGGAGAATGGGGCACATCCGATGCCATCGTAAGATCAGGGAACGTTCCTGACATTATCTTTGACAGGGGTGCCATGGGAAAAGAACCTATGATCAGGATCCTTGGCAGGAGCGCCATAGAGGTTGCAAGGATAGCAGACAGTATTGCAGGCTATTATGCAGTGAAGTTCAATCAATGAACTTTTTATTTGTACTTTATACTCCCGGACAGGAGAAGTTAAGCCACTATCCCAGTATCTTTTTAGTGAACAATAATCATAGTAAGCACAGTAATCTTTACGCCAATCATCAGAATAAAGAGTGACAATCATGGACTTAGAATCAGTTACAGAATCAGTTGCATTCAAGGACCTCAGCCTTTCCAAAGGCGTGCTGAAAAGTATCAAGGTCATGGGTTATATAGAACCTACCGAGATCCAGGCACAGGCCATCCCCCTCATCATGCAGGGAAAGGACATAATAGGACAGGCACGGACAGGTACGGGGAAGACAGCAGCATTCGGGATACCGCTTGTAGAGCTCACCGATAAGAAAAAGAAGGTGCTGCAGGTTATGGTCCTGTGCCCTACAAGGGAACTGGCCAGCCAGATCGCTGACGAGCTTAAGAGGATATCCCTGCTTACCGAAGGACTGGGCATAGCGGCCGCTTACGGCGGCAGGGCCATGGGACAGCAGACCCAGGAGCTGGAAGGCGGTGCACAGATCGTGGTGGGGACGCCGGGAAGGATAATCGACCACATTGAAAGGGGAAGCCTCAATCCCGACACCGTCAGGATAGTGGTGCTTGACGAGGCTGATGAAATGCTGGACATGGGCTTCAGGGAAGATATTGAGAAGATACTGCTGCTCACCCCGCAGGACAGACAGACCCTGCTCTTTTCTGCAACCATGCCAAAACCCATACTGAAGCTGACTGAAGAGTACATGCATGAACCCGAGCACATAAAAGTAGTCCGGAAGGAGATGACAGTGCCTGAGGTAAAGCAGTTCTACTTTGAGCTGAAGGAGAACTCGAAGGTAGAAGCGCTTCATCGACTCATCGATGTGGAGAATATCAGGTCGGCCCTGGTGTTCTGCAACACCAAGAAGGAAGTGGATAAGGTGCTGGTGAAACTGAGGTCACACGGCCATTCCGCGGAAGTCCTTCATGGCGACATCAGGCAGAACCTCAGGGAACGCACCGTCGGGAAGCTGAGGGACGAAGATATCAACATACTCATTGCCACTGACGTTGCCGCAAGAGGCCTTGACATAGAGAACATCGAAGTGGTCTTCAATTACGACCTTCCCCTGGAAATAGAGACCTACGTACACAGGATAGGCAGGACTGCGAGGGCTGGAAGGCCCGGGGTTGCATACTCCTTTGTCACGAAGAACGAGCTGGGAAAACTGACAGCTATCCAGAGATACACAAAGACAGAGATAGTCAAAAAGGAACTGCCCAGCATAAGAGATGCCGATAAGGCCAGGGAGACACAGATTGCCGACAAGGTCAGAATGAGCATCCGCAGTGGAAACCTTGATAAATACGATGAATGGGTCAGTAAGCTGGCAACCGAAGGCCGGGACTACAGGCAGATAGCTGCGGCTCTTGCAAAGATGGTGCTGAAGGAAGGAAAGAACTGAGCAGGACCCGTTAAAAGGAGAGTTCTAAATGAAGGATTTTGTTATCATAGGCCATAAGGCACTCACCACTGGTGATTTCTCACTGAATGACCTGCCAGGTTCTGCAGGGCGCATGGACATACTCTGCAGATGCATAAATTCAGCCCTGTTCCTGTCCCACGGAATGAGAAGGGACGTAAACGTGCACCTAGTATTGCTCGGGGAACCTGACCCCGGGAAGATCGTGCGCTTCAACGGGGAGCAGCTCAGGTACCTGAGCCCTGATGAAAGGAGCAGCGGCTCCCTTATAAAGAAAGCACTGGAGAAAGATGCCACTGAATTCGAGTCACAGTCCACCCCGGGAGTATGGATACGCCGCGGCGGGCTTGAGAAACTGCTGGCAGAGTTCGCGGGGAAGAACAGGAGCATTTACTACCTGCACGAGGAAGGGAAGGACATGCGGGTCATGCAGGACCTTCCTGATGATGCCGTATTTATACTGGGCGACCATATGGGAGTCACGGAAGAGGAAGAAAGCCGGATCAAAGCCGTGTCTGCAGGAACCCTTTCCATAGGACCCCTGTCACTCCACTCGGACCATTGCATAATAATCATTCTCAACGAGCTGGACAGAAGGAGCGGACACCAGGAATAGGTAAAAGGATTTACAGTAACTCACAGAACAAGGACACTATAAGAGGAATAGGATGAGCATACTTGAAACTGCTAAGAGGATAATCAATGAGGGGCCGATCTGCGATAACTGCATGGGCAGGCAATTTGCGAAACTGTCCACGGGCCTTACCAATGTAGAAAGAGGAAGGGCCGTAAAGCTTGCCCTTGCCATGGAAGGGGACCTGCTGCATAAGGCATCCGGGGACGACATTGTCCTGAAACAGCTCGCACCAAGCAGTCCTTTTGCAAGGAAGACGCTGGGACTCAAGGATGAAGGCAGCAAATGCTGGGTGTGCCTTGGACTATATGACAATCTGGATAGCTGGGCCGACCGGGCCGTAGAAGCCATAGGGAACATCGAGTACTCGACATTCCTTGTAGGAACAAAGGTCAGCGGATTGCTGAGCGAGAATGAGGAGATACTCTGGAGCGAGTGCGGTATAACTTATGCAGAGCAGCTCAAGACCGAACTGAACAGGGAAGTCGGTAAGCTCATAGCCTCACGCACTGGCAAGGAAGTCGAATTCAACAGGCCGGATGTGCTTGTGACCCTCGACCTTGCCGAGGATACTGTCAGTATCCAGGTGCGTTCTCTCTACATACAGGGCAGGTACAGGAAACTTGTCAGGGGTATCCCGCAGACGAGATGGCCATGCAGGAGCTGCGGAGGCAGGGGATGTGAGAAATGCGCCTTCACCGGTAAGCAGTATCATGAGTCAGTTGACGAACTCATAAGGGAAGAGGTTCTGAAGGTCACGGGTGCCAGCGATACCACCTTCCATGGAGCAGGAAGGGAAGATATAGATGCCCTGATGGGCGGTACAGGAAGGCCCTTTGTCGTGGAGATACTCAATTCCCCGATACGCACATTTGATGTGGGGGAACTTGAAAAAAGGATTAATGCCTATGCTGCCGGCAAGGTGGAGGTCGAAGGCCTGGAGATGGTGCAGAAGGAAGTTATAGAGGCACTTAAATCATCAAAGGCGGATAAGGTTTATAACCTTAAAGTTACATTCAAAGAGCCAGTTTCCAAGGAAATGCTTATATCTGCAATCGATAATCTTATCGGAGCCGAGATATCACAGAGGACACCGCAGCGCGTATCCCACAGAAGGGCCGACCTGGTTCGTAAGAGGAACGTGCATGACATGCAGCTTACGGAGCTGACGGATGAGTACGCCATTATGCAGGTACACTGCGACGGCGGTCTGTATGTCAAGGAGCTGGTATCCGGTGACGACGGAAGGACACAGCCGAGCCTTACAGGACTGCTGGGCATTCAGGCAAAGGTTACCGAGCTCGATGTGATCAATGTGGATATATGACTGCGTTTTCCTGGCTGAGTTCACATCATTGAGATATTATAACTCATTAACAGAATCTAGAATCAAGTTGATATACGGAGGAAGAAAATGCCAACATCACACGGTGAAAAATGCTGTACACGTTACAAACTGAAGAAGACTGTAAGAGAGAGAGGGATCTCCCCTGTAAGCAAGGCCATCCAGGAATTCGAGGAGGGCCAGATGGTCCACATCGATATCGACCCCAGCGTACAGAAGGGAATGCCAAACCCAAGGTTCCAGGGAAGGACCGGCAAGATCGTAGGTCAGCGTGGCCGCGCCTACCTGCTCCACATCAGGGACGGTAATGCTACAAAGGAACTCATATCCCTCCCACAGCACCTGAAACCACAGAAGTATTAAGATACGGGTAGCTGTATCACATAAGCGGGCGACACAACGTTAGATATATCTTTGTTGGCAACAATGAGGATATATTGCAATATTTTAGTTGATGTCGCATAGAGATCATGATATAATATTCAAGAGTGTATACCAATGATTGTTAAGGAAATTCTGAGCGAAGAGTTGCTGACCCTGTCTGAAGTGAAAGGCATCTTACACCAGATCATGGAAGAGCGCATGCAAAATGAAGAAGAGCTGGGATATGAGCTGCGTAAGGCTATCAATCATGCAGATACGTTCTCAAAGTCATCTCCGGAAAAGTCAAGGGAGCTTGTGAACAAGCTTATGACACTGGAAAAAATGAAACCTGATATAGCCATCAGGATAGCGGACATAATGCCTATGACCAGGGACGAGCTCAGGTCCCTGTACGCCAAGGAAAGATTCACCCTAAGTGATGTGGAACTGGACCAGATGCTGGAAATGGTCGAAGAGGCAATGGATTAAATTTATATCCGATACATCCTTTTTTTCAAGAGAGATACGTAAACATTACCAGTGGGTATACCGGAGGGAACATGACACAAATTAGGGGAAAGCCACCTGAAAAAGAAGAATACGCATGGGTCCTCGATTATCTGCCTTATGGCAGCAATGAGGATAAGAGGCCATCCTACCAGAAAAAACCGGTGGTCCAGGCCATCGGCGAGAGGAATTTCGTGCTGATGGAACTGATACCAAAGGAAGGTAAAAGTCCGAGCATCCAATCGCGCGTTTACATTGGAGAAGGCGACAGGGATGAGATCGACCATGTCAAGCACAGGATAGGCTATACCAATCTCAGCCACGGTGCCCAGCTGGAACTGCCCTTCATCCTGGAGATGAATGTCAAGAACGATGAAGAGCGTTTTGTCAAGTTCTTCAACGATGCACACCCTATCACAAACAGGCTGCATATGCTTGAGTTGCTGCCTGGCATCGGCAAGAAACTTATGTGGGCCATCATAGACGAAAGGAAGAAAGGAGCATTTAAGAGCCTTGATGACCTCCACACAAGGGTAGGCGGAGTGCACTCCCCCCAGAAAGTCATCGCCAACAGGATAATCGAAGAACTCAGGGACGAGGCCATCAAGTACAGGCTCTTCACCCTGCCTCCGAAGCGTCCAAAAGAATAAGCAGGGTGTTCTTTTCTTGGTTCACAACATTCTCAGGAAATATGGCATACGTGGCGGTGACCACGACCAGCATTTCCTCGTGGACGAGCGCATACTTGACAGGATAGTTGAAGCTGCGGATATCCAGCCCCATGAGACCATACTGGAAATCGGGGCCGGCATAGGCAACCTCACCGAGAGGCTGATGAAGCGTGCTAAAAAGGTGGTCGCCATAGAACGTGACCCTGCCCTTGTGGACGTGCTCCGTGACCGTTTCGGAGATGACGGCAGGCTCGAGATCATTCCCGGAGATGTCCTGGAAGTGGAGTTCCCGGCCTTCGATAAAGTGGTTTCCAATCTTCCTTATTCCATTTCCTCCGAAATAACATTCAAGTTGTTCAGGCATGATTTCAGGCTGGGCATACTCATGTACCAGTACGAGTTCGCACAAAGGATGGTAGCCCACGCAAATTCAGAGGATTACAGCAGGCTATCCGTCAATGCACATTACTTTGCAGATGCATCCATCATCATGAAAATCCCCAGGGGTGCCTTCTCACCACCTCCTGAAGTCCTCTCCGCGGTGGTCAGGCTCGAGCCAAGACCCGCGCCCTTTGAGGTTGCAGACAGGGAATACTTCCTGCACTTCGTCACGGCTGTCTTCGGCCAGCGACGCAAGAAGATCCGCAACTCCATTATAAGGAACAAGCAGCTGCTTGGTATCGACATCAGGGATTTCGTCGATGAGATTCCCCAGGAAATGCTTGACAGGAGACCTGAGAACCTGGAACCTGAAGAGCTTGCCCGCCTTGCAAACATCCTGTACGCACACAAACAGAATACCTAGGCTTATGGTCACCATCAACTACAGGAGTGCGGAAATAAAGCTGGCAGAGAGCGTATATGACCCGGCGGAGGACTCATACCTGCTTGCTGATGCTGCGGTCGGGCATGCAGAAGATGGCATGCGGGTCCTTGAAATAGGGACAGGCACGGGCTTTGTGTCCGCTGTCGTACAGGCGAACAGGAAGGTAAAGCTCATCGCAACTGAGATCAACCCTTATGCAGCCGCATGCGCACGCTCCAACGGCATAGAGGTCATCAGGACAGACATGTTCGCAGGCATCAGAAAAGACAGGCAGTTCGACCTTATCGTATTCAATCCCCCCTATCTTCCAACATCTGAAGATGAGAAAGTACCGGGATGGCTGAACTATGCTTTTGACGGCGGTATTGATGGACGTACCTCTATCAGGTATTTCTCAGAAGAAGTCTCCGGCTACCTTGCACCCGGAGGAACAATCCTTTTGTTAGTTTCGTCCCTGACGGGCATAAAAGAGGTAAGCGAGCGGATGCAAGCTTACGGATTGAAGACAAAGATAGTAGCCAGCGTGAAATGCTCCTTTGAGGAACTGGTCGTCATCAAGGCAACTGGGCATTCGTGCCCGGGCGAGCAAAAGTGATCGAGGGTTATGTGAACCCTTCGATCAGCCTGTTAACTCTCCCAGTCTCCGGCTTGTGTCTTATCAGGGGAGCTTCTTTCAGGATCTCGTGATTATCCTCCAGGATCGGCCTCTCATTGGTGTAGAATATCCCAAGGGGTATCCTGTCACCCCATTCGAGGGACCTTTCAAAGGCTTTCACCCTGTCATCAAGAGCATACTCACCTTCCTCCATCTTGTAGACCCTGTTGGAGTACCATTTGAACGTGTTCAGTTTGTTAAAGGTGACACAGGGCTGGAGCACGTCAACCAGAGAGAGACCCCGGTGCTGGATAGCTTTCATCAGCAGTTCTGTGAGGTGCTGGACATCCCCCGCATATCCCCTGCCCACAAAGGAACAGTCCTGGGAGATAGCAAATGCGATGGGGTTGAACGGATTGTTGAACACACCCTGCTTCTGTATCTTGGAGACCATGCCGCGCTCGCTGGTAGGTGAAGCCTGTCCCTTTGTAAGGCCGTATATCTGGTTGTTATGCACAATCACAGTAATGTCGGGATTTCTTCTGACGGCGTGTATCAGATGATTGCCTCCTTCGCCGTAGCAGTCCCCGTCCCCTGCTACCGCAATCACCGTCAGTTCGTGGTTTGCCAGCTTTGCCGCAGTTGCTGGAGGAAGAGTACGTCCATGAAGGCCGTTGAAGAAGTTGCAGTTCAGATACTGGGGAAGCTTTCCTGCCTGACCGATGCCTGAGACCATCAGCACTTCGGAAGGAGGCATGGCAAGATTTGCAAGAGCTGCCTTAACTGCCTTAAGTATATTGAAATCACCGCATCCCGGACACCATGCAGTCTCATATTCACCATAATCCTCTACGCTCACCATTCAGATCACCTGCTTTTCACGGAGAGCTTCAATAATGGACATCGGAGTGAAAGGCAGTCCGTCATATCTCAATACCCTGTCAGACACCTCGATACCAGTTTCGGCACGCAGCAGCCGGGCAAACTGTCCCGTGTAGTTATTCTCAACGCATATCCTCTTCTTCGACCGTGCAAGGGTCTCCTTCACTTTCTCCGCTGGCATTGGATAGATATGATTGAAATGCAGCAGGTTTGTCGGATGACCGTCCTCGTTCAGCATATCCACGGCTTCGGCCAGCGGCCCGTAAGTGGAGCCCCAGCCAATGAGGGTCAGCTTTGCGTCCCTGGGACCGTAGAGGCTTGGAGGGTTCATTTCTTCTCTCAGCATCTCAAGTTTTCTCATTCTCTTATCCACCATCCTTATACGGTTCTCCTGTGATTCATCAATGCGGCCGAACTCATCATGCTCGTCACTGTCAGCGCAAACCAGCATTCCTTCCTGTCCCGGGAGTGCCCGGGGGGATATGCCGTTGGGGGTGAGCTTATAGCGCCTGTAATCCCCGTGCTTGGTCCTGAGTTCCTGATCGGATAACAGATGCCTTTCGATCGTTATCCTTGATGTATCGAACCGGTCGCAGGTGAACAAAGAATCGGCAAGGTACTGATCGCTCATGACAAAGACAGGTATCTGGTACTTCTCTGCAATATTGAAAGCGTCAGCTACCATGTAGAAGCACTCGTCGGGGGTGCCCGGCGCAAGGATACACCTCGGGAATTCTCCCTGCGCAGCATGGAGCGCAAACAGCAGGTCACCCTGTTCCGTCATCGTAGGAAGACCGGTAGCCGGTCCCGGACGCTGGGCAAGGAAGATCAGCACCGGCGTCTCAGTTATCCCTGCAAGGCCAAGGGCCTCGACCATGAGGGAAAAACCGCCGCCAGCCGTAGTGACCATGGAACGCGCACCTGTAAAGGAAGCGCCAAGCGCCATGTTGAGAGCTGCGATCTCATCCTCGGCCTGCTCAACAACCACACCGAACTCCCCGGCATGGCCTGCGACGTAGTTCAGCACGCCGGTGGAAGGTGTCATGGGATAAGCTGACATGAACTGGACCCCCGCGGCAAGTGCTCCGAGTCCGGCAGCCTCACTGCCTGCAATGAGCATCCTGTCCCCTTTCGCCTCTGGTGCGGATACATTGAACTTGCAGCCGTGAGGATAGTTCTCCCTCACATAATCATAGCCCGCCTTTGCCACCCTGAGATTACTATCGATTATCTCCTGTCCCTTCTTGAGGAACATCCCCTTAAGCACCTCATTGAGAGGGTCCAGGCCCAGGCAAAGCAGTCCTATAGCTGCACCTGCTGCTACCGTATTAGCGTATATCTTGTTACCGCCGACTTCCTTTGCGATCTTCAGCATTGGCACATGGAATATGGAGTCGTGATCCGATCCAAGCTCGACCACATCCCTGTCAACGATAACTACACCGTCCGTCATCTCGTCCAGGTGCCTGTCAACGGAAGTACGGTCAAGAGCGATCAGTATGTCCACATTCTCATCCATTGCTCTGACCTCAGCATCACTGATGCGTATCTGGAATGTGTTATGACCACCCCGTATCCTGGAGAGGTAATACTGAGTGCTGAACACAAAGAATCCGCTCCTGAGCAGGCTCTTGGAAAGCACATTACCGATAGTTTCCAGTCCCTGGCCTGCAGCTCCACCTATCTTTATAGTAAGATCCAAGTTCATTTAATCCCCCTGATGATTTCCATTTGTTCGAAGACCGTTTTAAGGGCCGTGAGACCCTAGATCCATGCCGCCTCCGAGTGTGCAAGAAGACAAGGATAATCTTATCAGACAGTGAAATATTCATCTATGGCTTTATATCTATAACTGTCAGCCTGCTATAATGACCTGACCGGGAATATACAGGAATCATGTCCCTCTCAAGGCGGCTTCAGGCATTGATCACGCGCCCGATCCTTGAGACCTGGGGCTGTTTGGAGATCATATATATTAATGCAGGTACGCCTGAACCTGATATTTGTTTCAGGATATTCTTCGCCGTGCAGCTCATGCGCGGACTCTTTTCCAGTGAGTCACTACCCAGAAGACTTATAAATTTGTCAAGCTGTCCCATGCCAGTCGTGAAGCCGACCTCTTCCCTGATGTTCTTTCTTCTGCTGAAGGCAAGCTCTATCCAGGAATTCAGTTCTCCTGTAAGGTATTTACAGAAAGGCTCGTCGATAACCATCCAGGAGCGTCCCTTGCTTATATTAGAGAAATATTCATGGAAAGTGTCTCCCCTGGCAATCGTGTACACACTCCCGATATTACCTGTATGGCTGTCGCTTGTGGCCACCATTCCCTTTCCAAACCTCTGTGCAAGAGCCATCACGAAGAGATTCTTCTGCCGCAGGTCCTGCATATTGTACTCCGTCACAGGGAAATGCCTGACAAGTTCGGGGACTGCAGGGAAATTCGGCCTGTCACCCCTGGGGAACCAGAACGGGTGATTGTATACATATGGGAGGTCATTGCTCCTGAAATAGTCGATCAGGCTGTAAATATCCTTTTTTTCCCTCGCCAGATGATCGAACTCAAGGAACTGCTCCCTGTCAAATCCGAAAACGTTGATATGTACGGTATGCCCCACATTGACAGGATCTCTGACGGACAGTTCCACGCCGGGTACGAACCCCTCACGCTTCCACCCGATAATATCGTTGGCCTTGACAGTATCATGATCCGTGAAGGTTACGATATCGAGACCATTTCTTCTGCCTTTGCGAAAAAGGCTCTCAGGATGCATCGATGCAGCAGACAGCACATCAAACGAGCAGCAGGTATGAACATGCAGGTCTGCTTTATGCCACCCGTTTTCCATGAGTCCGGCAGCCCTGTCGGAAGAGATAACCTTCAGTCCGCCTGTGTATGTTCCACTCCCCAAGATATCACTTCCCGGATCCGCGGAGGCCGCAGCTGATCCCAGATGATCTAAGATATATAGTTAATATGACGGGAGAGAAGTAAATACTTTATGAACATAAGCTCAGTTAATATCAAATTTATTACATTAGAGAAATATGAGAAATACAAGAAGGCAATGAAGGCAGAGATATCAGGACAAAGGCCACGAAGGGATATCAGGAGAATAGCACTCATAATCTCGCTTTTTCCTGTATCCTGTCGTTAGGATTTATTCCTGAGGGATTTCAGGCATTGATCATTCTCTCTATCTTTGTGACCTGTGACCTTTTGGTGAGCATGTGCAGGAGCACCGGCAGGCGCGAGCCTGATATCTGCCTGGCCACGCCGGATGTCGCTTTATTCAGTCCTGTGCTCTTCCACGGAGTGTCCATTGCCAGAGCACTCAGGACTTTGTCAAAGGCGCCAACCCCGGTGGAGAATCCGGTCTCCTCCCATATCTCTTTGTCAATGCTGAATAGGAGCTCCATAAGGCCGCCCACTTCACTGGCGAAGTGTTTCCATGAAGGCTCCTCCATTACCATATAGGAACGCCCTTTAACGATATTGCTGAAGTACTCTTCGAAGGTGTCGCCTTTTGCGACCGTGTAGACCCTTCCAATACCGCCTGTATGGCTATCAGTGGTTACCACCGTTCCTTTGTTGTGGCGCTGCGCCAGCATCATGGAGAAGAAATTCTTCTGTTTCAGATCCTGGGCGTTATACTCTATTACAGGGAACTGCCTCACAAGCTCAGGAACTGCAAACATATTGGGCTTCTCACCGAACTTGAACCAGAAAGGATGGTTATAGGTATGGGGCAGGTCGTTGTCCCTTAGATAATCAATAAGGCTGTAAATATCCCTTCTTTCCCTTGCCAGATGTTCCATCTCCATGAACTGCTCCCTGTCGAATGTATACGTATTCACATGCACGGTATGTCCTACATTCTCAGTGTCCTTGATAGATATCTCTACACCGGGGACCAGGTTCTCCCTGTCCCATCCAAGCAGGTCGTAAGCCTTTACAGTATCATGGTCTGTAAAGGTGACAAAGTCAAGTCCTGTATTCTTTGCTTTCTCGAGAAGGTGCGCAGGGTGTGTCTGCCAGGCGGGTGGGACATCGTGAGAGCAGCATGTGTGTACATGCAGATCAGCTTTGCACCATCCATCCTCCAGAAGTCCGGCTGCCTTTTCAGAATTAATTATCCTATTTTTAATCTCTGAGGCCTGGAACAAGTTATCACAGCGGGGTTAGTGGGTGGTGGTTATAAGGTGTACCCACTGAAACACAATAATATATAACTATATCTTTTAGATACGTAATTTAGTTACTTAATATATAGTAGTTCTGTGGCCTATTTACCTGTGCAGTTTTAGATGAGGGATAATAGATGTTGCTGACATCGCCCTGCTCCCGTACGATCCCTGTCCCGGCGTCGTTGATCAATGCGTTTACAGGAGGTGGCAATCCTTATCCAGTTTCAGGAGCATCCTGCCTGTAAAGCCTTTAACTTTGCAGTACTATTATTGATCATGGGAAAGTCGGGGATCGCTTTTGGGCTGTTCACTGTTGCCGTAGTGCTTGTGGCAGGCTGGTATCTTGCAAGCGTAGCTATCGTCAGGGATGCCGTAATGGTGGATTACAGCGTGGTCGGAACAATAGGCCAGGAAGTAGAGGTAAGGCAATACAGCAACCTGACCCTTGCTTCCATGAGTTCCGACAGCCTGGACAGTGCCTTCACCGCCCTCTCCCGCTACATCATAGGGAATAACAGGGACAATGCCAGGATGGATATGGTACTGCCCCTGATATCCCGGAGCGAAGGAGAGCGTGTGAATATGTCCTTCATACTGCCTGAAGGGTACCGGGTGGATAATGCGCCGCAGCCTCTGAACAGCGATATTGCCATCAGCGAGATTCCCTCAAGGAAAGTGGCCGTCCTGGGATTTTCAGGATACGCAGGCGATTCTGCTTACGAGGAACACCGGGGAAGGCTTGAGAGTTCTCTCAGGGAGCACAGGGTGCAGACGCAGAGTGATTATTTCCTGTTCAGTTATGCACCTCCCCGCTCACCTCCTGTTCTTATGAAGAACGAAGTGGCAGTTGAGGTTGCATGATGCCGCATTTTGGAAGATCGCTATTTATTTTCAGGAGGGACCTGCGCATTGAGGATAATACGGGCCTCAGGGCAGCTATGGAATTGTCAGAAGAGGTCATTCCGTGCTTCATATTCGACCCGAGGCTCTCAGACAGAGAAAGGCTCGGTTTCAATCCGCACGCCTTCCAGTTCCTGCTGGAGTCACTGGATGACCTCAGTGAGCAATTGCACTCAAGAGGAGGCAGGCTTTACCTATTTTACGGGACCGCTGAGGATGTCGTCAGCCGGCTGGCCGGAAAGCTGGATATTAATGCCGTGTTTGTCAATCATGATTACACCCCCTTGAGCAGGCGAAGGGATGAAGCCATAAAGAGAGCCTGTATTGGTTCAGATGTGAAGTTCATGCAGTTCCATGACTGCCTGCTGCATGAGCCGGGATCAGTCCTGACAAAACAGGGAAAGCCTTACCTTGTGTTCTCACAGTTCTTCCGTGCCGGCTTCAGAAGAGAAGTACCCCTCCCCATAACGCTTCCCGGAAAGAGTTTCTATACAGGGAAGCCGGGAATTGAGGAGTTCCACTCTTTCGAAACGCTGCTGCCTTCCAGGAACGGGCGTCTCTTTTCCAGGGGCGGGAGGGAAAATGCCTTAAGTATACTGGGAGACCTCCCAGGCTTTGAGAGATACGATACCGAACGCAACTATCCTTCCACTCACGGAACGACGGCTCTCTCGGCACATAATAAGCTTGGGACCATATCCATTCGGGAATTCTATCACAGTGTGAAGGAGGAGCTAGGGGAAGAACATCCACTCCTGCGGCAATTGTACTGGCGTGATTTCTTCACTCATACAGCATACCATTTTCCTGATGTATTCATCCAGTCCTTCAGGGAAAAGTTCCGCAGCATCGACTGGGACTATGACAATCCACACTTCCATGCATGGTGTTCCGGGAATACCGGTTTCCCGATAGTTGATGCAGGCATGAGGCAGCTGAACGAGACAGGCTTCATGCACAACAGGGTAAGGATGATCACTGCATCATTCCTTGTAAAGGACCTGCATATGGACTGGTACCTCGGCGAGCGATATTTCGCAAGCATGCTTGTGGACTATGACCCATGTGTGAACAACGGCAACTGGCAGTGGTCTGCATCCACAGGTGCGGACTCGCAGCCGTACTTCCGCGTTTTCAATCCATGGCTCCAGCAGAGGAAGTACGATCCGGAATGCGAATATATCCGGCAGTGGATTCCTGAATTGAGGGAAATGAGTGCAGCAGATATCCACGGTCTTGAGAGAAGTAAGCCCCCTGCTTCCTCGGGGTATCCTTCTGCAATAGTCGACCATAAGAAAGAAAGGGACAGGACATTGGCTATATTCGGTTCTTTGTGACCCGAAGCAAGAAGACACTTTTCCCTGCGGGAGACCCTGGCCGGGAATTCAGCCATATCCGGACAGGTTTAAATAATTCCTGTGACTAAGTGTTAAGTTTCAGCAGAGACACAGGGATATAATGGTAAGCGATGAAGAAATGCTGTCGGATAGTGTATGGAGCCTTTTTAGAAGATTCACCTTCCCCGCGGTCGCAGGAATACTGGTTGCAGGGATACAGACAATAATTGATGGCTTTTTCATAGGTAACGGCGTGGGCAGCCAGGGGCTTGCGGGTGTCACGCTTGCTTTTCCCTTTGTCATGTTCATCGTAGCGGCCGGAATAATGATGGGCATGGGCTCTGCAAGCCTCATTGCTCTTGAACTTGGGAGCTCGCACAGGGACAGGGCCATGAGGATCATGTCCAATGTGTTCCCTCTTGTGGCTGTGGCAGGACTTGTGATCACTATACTGGGCCTGGTCCTTGTTGATCCGCTGATCGGCATGTTCGAGGCGAGCGATCTTGTCAGGTCGATGGCAGGAGATTACATGAGTGTGATCTTTGCGGGATCGGTCCTCCTGCTCCTTCCGCTTACCCTGGACCCTCTTGTAAGGAACGACGGGTTCCCTTTGCTTGCCATGAGGACAATGATACTTGCCGTGCTGGCAAACCTTGTGCTTGACTATCTGTTCGTGATGAGGATGGATATGCAGCTCTTCGGGGCGGCTCTCGCCACAGTGATGGCCTTTGCACTGAGCGCAATCATACTTTCCATGCACTTCTTCGGCAGCAGGACAGGACTTAAGGTCAGCCTCGGGACCATGGGATTCCATCCGGGGGAAGTACTGAGGATTGTGGAGAGCGGCCTGCCGTCCTTTGCGATGCAGTTCTCGGTGGCGGTGCTGTTCCTTGCACATAATTTCGTGCTGCTCCGGTACGGTGACGAGGGGGCGGTCTCAGCATACGGGATAATCGGCTATTCATTTGCCGTGTTCTATATGATGTTCGAGGGTATTGCCGTCGGTGTACAGCCGATAATCGGCTTCAATTACGGAGCTGGCCTGTATGACAGGGTGTGCAGGACACTGCAGCTTGCCATGGCCGCCTGTGTGGCGATAGGGAGCATTGGCGTCATCATAGTCTACCTGGTGCCTGAGATGGTTGCCGGCATGTTCAATCCTGATACCGAGGAGATCCTCGAGACCACTGTGACCGGCATGAGGATAATAGTGGCATCGCTGCTGGTCCAGGGTATCGTGGTCGTGAACGCTACCTATTACCAGTCAGTCAACAGGGTGGGCTATGCCCTGTTCATCCACCTGGGAAAGATATTCGTGTTCATGTTCCCGCTGCTGCTGGCCCTTCCAATGTTCTTCGGCCTGCACGGCGTGTGGTTCGCGACCCCTCTGGCAGATTACCTTATGTTCGCTGTGGTGATGGTGATGCTGTACGATGAGCTGAAGGTGCTCAGGGGAGAGAAATGCAGGAGACCCTAAATGCGTCCCGCACTGCCTGCCCACATTACATCTGTTTCCAGTAAGTCCTCGTGCCGTTACCTGTCAGACGTGACCCTGCCGATGCCTGCGTTAATATGAGGAACATTGACAGCACATCCACCGAGGACGCCATTGAGTTGAACAGGATCAGGGCCATTGAACCTGCTGTCAGCAGGCCTGCGTTTCCCAGCACAAGTGGCAGCAGTACCGAGATGATGACAAAGGGCAGTGCTGTGACCAGCAGATATCTAGCTTTCGGGATCTCTTCCTCGGTGTAAACGAATCCTCCCGCATAGGTGATGCCCGCGCATGTCCTGTCCGATGAAGCGAAGCCGGGGATCATCACCAGGTGCAGCATCTCGTGAACTATCAAAAGCAAGGACAAGCCCACAACAGCCTCAAGGCTGACCGTTCTGCTGAACCCGTCCTGGCCGAAACCAAAGTCTGACGGTGAGACAGGCCGGAACAGGCTGAATATCCCCACAGTCAACAGGACATTGAGAACCATCAACTGGATCGAAACCGCCACTGCAGTCATCAGCCTCTGCGGCTCTTTCAAAGCCACCCATCCGTCCCCTGTCAGTTCCTCATGCCTCTGCTTGCCTGTCGCCGGAATCCTGCTGACGATCTTTATGCCTGTACCTCCTCTTGGCCCTATCTTGTATTGATCAGTTTGTTATCACATCTGATAATATACTTCCCGCCGCTCCATTCTTCCATAGCCCAATCAGCGGGAAAGACCTATCCATACAGGATAGACCAGCCTCATTATTTAATCATATGCAATAACTATATACAGATCCCGGCTATCGCCCCTGCTCTCCTCCCCGTTCACCCCCTGGCACCGCCCATGCATAACTTTAATTAGCAGAGCGCATTTATACCATCTGCCACTGTAAGCATGTTTCTTTCCCGGAACGGCAATATTAATAAATGAAAAGCTACAGTTAGCAGTGTTGTTCCTTAAAGCGGGGGTTGCCCAGCCAGGCCAAAGGCGATGGGCTTAGGACCCATTTTCGTAGGAATTCGTGCGTTCGAATCGCACCCCCCGCATGCGATTTTTGAAGAGTTAACAGAAAGGAATGCAAATTCCACTTCAAATTTGCAATTTTATTGGTTAAAAGAGAAAGGAAAAATCGAACTGTTAGCTAAGCCCTGGATTTAATTTTCTTATAATAAGCAAATAGAAGAAGTGGAACAATTGTTTAGATCTCAGTTATAAGTGCTGAGTCCCTAACATAGTATTCAAAGATCTCCCTTCCCCATTGTACTGCTTCCATACTGCTGTTTATCAAGTGTGTATGGTCGTATGAGTCATCGTTCGTTAACGGCCTCAATAAAATACATGTATCACATTGCACAAAATAAAACAGGCCTCTCAACTCTGAATACGTGTAAAGTCTAAAATGCTTGCTATTAATAAGCTTCTGCAGTGCTTCAGGATTATCCTCTTTGATTTTATTGAAAAGATTCAACTCAAAGATAACCGATAAATTTCCTCCACGGTCCAGAATCTCAGAGGCCCATTTAAAGAAAAAAGGTGGCTGAACAACGCTCAATAAACTGACAGAATCTGATAGTAAGGTTTTTTCATAAAAAGCTTTATTGTATTCATATATTTCAGAAATAGCAGGATCATACTTAGTCCAACCCCTGATCTTAAGCAGTCTCTTTAAGAGATGTGAGGGGATAAAATTAAAGTTGTGATTCCACCAATAGTCCCCATGGAAAAACTTCATTGTCTCTATCATTGAACTAATCTCAGCAACCAATAGATGGCCCATAGCCGTCAACTCATAATTGTCATCCTGATGTTTAACAATTTTACTTTTAGTTAACTCTATAAGCTGCGGGGATAGTTTCTGTGGTGACATTTCCAGTTCTTTAAGCATTTCTCGTTTTTCCTTAGGACTATCCTGCAATAATAAAAGCATATTTATTTTTTCCATCGAGCAAAAGATAGACATAAGCATCTTTTTGTTTTCCACTACAGCACTCCCAGTTAACATACCTATGCTGCTATATTAGAGAATAATGTTTAATAGGTTTTACGCAGCATGAAAATTGTATCTTGTTATGAACTAAATGAGGAAATTCTGAAAAAGAGATGATGTAAATATCAACATTATTGTTAACCAGACGGGCACATGCGTCCAGGGCATGGATGTAACAAGGATTTAATAGGCTTATGAAAGGCATGGGCTCCTCAATCGAAACTGTAGTTCAGTCCATTTAACGTCTTTCTAAATTTTCCCTGTCCCAGTGAGCTGAATCTGCTGCAGCTTCGTAAGTCGTATTAAGGAAGTCCAGTAATGTCTGAGATGGGTCATTGGATTGTTGCACCTCCTTATATGGAAGAATGAATTCACCTAGATCGTTATGATAGTAAGCGCTCTCAGGTTTTATGCCGGCAGATTTAAAGCCTTGGGGTTCAGGATAAATATAGCTGTAAAAAGCTGCAAAAGGTACTGCATCATTTCCCGGCCAAAACCCACAGCTGCTCACTTCATGGGAATAAGCATCTATGGCTACCCAATCCGGAAAATTAGGTATGCCTCCGGGATGTAGCGGAGCTTTGCGTCCGGAAAACCTGGAAACAGCCAGATCAAAGCTTCCCCAAAAGAAATGGACAGGACTGCATTTTCCTATAAAGCCCGCCCTGAATTCTGTAAAGACCTGATTGGACTGAAGCAGGGCGCAATGCAGAGCAGTGGCCACTTCAGGTACATAAGAGTCCCGCTCATCCTTATCTAAAGGAACGGGACTTTCCATTTCACTTGGCACAGGATTGATCTTTACTTCTATATTCATCTCCTTTAATGAATCCAGAATATCCCTGTAAAAAGCGCCTACTGAAAGAGACGGCAAATCAAATCTTCTTACTTCATTCCGGCTGGTTTTTATTTCCAACTGGTGATTAAGAAAATCAAAGTCTATTTGAAAATGTTTTCCATCCGAAGGAAGATCGCCAGTAGTGAGACCAACAGGCGTAACCATTAGGGCAACATGCCACGAATGATTGATCCAGGGCATCTTTGCCAGTTTTATTTTTCCTACAACCTGTGTCCACAAGTGGATGGTCTGGTAAGTTTCTTTTCCTTCTTTGAACAATAACTCAGGCCAAATTTCTTTGTTCCTGTCTTTCATACTTATCATATCTTGCTTTGCGTTTTATATATTCTTGGAAGCAATTGTCCGATATCACAGTTTCCAAGAGCCGTCAATACTGTTGGTCCAGAGTCTCATGTTGATCTCCTGCAGGAGGCAGCTCTAAGCAAGCACAGTCTGGCCCATGACCTGCAAGAACCTTTCAGGTTCCTTGTTGATCTTCTTCCGTGAGTTGAAGATAAACTTGTGCAGAAGCTGCAAATGGTAAGTAAATAAAACGTATCAGGAAAGTTATCGGCATATAATCACTTTCAAGCAGCTTCCTAAAACTAACCGCATCAAAGCCCGGATGATTGTTTCCGTTTTTACAGTTGTTTATAGTAAAAATACCATGATTCATGACAAGTAATATTTTTATTGCAATCTGATAAAGCTATAATATACTTTAGACCAGGTTGCAGAGAATATCAGTAATTTTTCTTATAGATCTTTATTACAAGATCTTTAAATTATTTTAATATGGGATCCATAAAAGTGTTGCCAGATATTCAGTTGTATATATTCCTGGCATGTGATCTTTGGGATTATATACAACTCCAAAAAGAGTAAGCTATTTTCTTAAGGCTTAATTAATACATATAGAAATGTCTACTGTAAATGTTATGATATATCTTACAGAAATGATGTCCAGAGATTGTATTTACAGTTGCGTGTTAATTCTTTCTATGGTTATAACCAGTGCTCCTCTTGCCCATGAGAACTTTGATGTTGCCAGATCTGCATATTTACCTGAAGTTTGGATTTCACCTGTTCCAGAGATGCAACATCCCTGTCCGGTGCTGTTGGTACCTTCAACTTTTCTTGAAGCAAAGAGCAATTCCACGCGGTTGTTCTTCTTGAGGTTCTCCTCGGTAACATTATAATATCCGGCAGGAATAAGGATTATTCCGCTTTCTTCTGTTTTAAATGCTCTGATATAGCCACCCCATGTTGCAACCAGGTGCGGACCATTATCCCCACAGGTTGCAATAGCGACCCATTCCGTATTATCTAGAACTTCCTGGCATTTTCCTTCAATCCGTACTATAATAACTCCCCCTGCTATCCTTTATTCTATAATAGACTCATTTATGATCAGTTATAAGGTTTTCCATAAATCCTTGCTATTCGGATTATTAGCAAACTTAACAATAATTCTAAGTATAATCTGCCGGATCCAGCGAACATGTTCCGGCATTTACTTTCTATCCTTAGTTATTTGATTAAACTGTTCTTCTCTCACCTTACACTTCCCATATCTCCAGCCTTTGCCTCACATGGGCGTTAAGAGTAAACGACTAATCAGTTGCAGCATCCTTATCCGGATAAGGCAAAGTAACCTTAGAGAGAACCTATTCTTTCATGCGTATCGGTATTTGAAAATAACATCTCGCAAACCTGAAGGATGCGTATGCATCGGAAAAGAAGCCAGCAAGGTCTAAAACAGTATTCAGGGGGCACTAGAGTTGAAGCATACATTGATTTCAAGAAGTTTCAGGTATGAGTACCCGGGTTATTGCCAAAAGATGCGAGATTAATACATATTAAGGATAGGAGTACTTTATTGCAAGGTCTGACATGAATATCAATGCAATCCAGGAGGCTTAAAACCAGCCTTCAGTTACTGGTTTTGATCTCTCCAGATAATAATTAAAAAGTTCTTTCGCCCATTCAATTGAACGCGGGTCAGAGCAAAAAATATACTTACTCTCGTACTCACCAGTTTGTTTTAGCAGGCGTAGGATGAAGTAATGATTATTGTATGCAAAAGAGAGCACGTCTATACCTTCAGGATATATATAAAAATGGAACAAATGGCTTCTAAGGAATTCTGCAAAGAATTCATATTCTTTAGTCTGAATTATATCAAACAGACTTTTGGTAATAATGAAATTTACATTCACTCCGTTATCAAGCATTTGGGAAATCACACTTTGGACAGTAGGATTCAGAAAGGTTGTAAATGTCCCGTAAAACTTTGATTCCATGGTAGCTTTATTAAAGGTATCAAATATCCCAGGCGAAGTAATAGTAATAGGATGAATGTTTTCGACAGCATCAAAGAATTCAGTGATTGAAGGAGTTATCAATGCACATTTTTTAAGCTCATTGATTTTTTCTAAGAGAGGAGATGGAATAAAGCTAAGATTATGCGTTCCCCAATAATCAATATCAGTATCAAAAGTGTTTACTGTATTTAATAAGGAAGACATTTTAACGACTATTAGCTTCCCGATAGTGGTTAAGCAATATGTATCTCTGGAATGGGAAATAAGATGGTGCCCTTCAAGTACCTTTAGTTGCGGGAGTAGCGCCTGTCTCGTGGTGCTAAGGGATCTGAGGAGAAATTCCATTTCCTTCGGGCCATCTTTTAGCAATAGGAGAGACCCTTTCCTCTTCTCTGACGCATATATCACATCAAGCAGTGGTTTCTTCATTCAGACCGTCCCCGTCAAGCAATGTCATTCCGGATAGGATTAAACTATATGGCTCCTCGTATTTATAAAAATTTAAATAAAAGTTGCGATATTAATTCAAAAGAGCAGCTACTTTCTTGACACCCTTTACCTTAAAGCCCAAACACCCTTTCTTTACTTTTTTTGTTAGAGTCGTTCAAAGCACTCCTGTATAAAAGAAAGATTAGAATGCAGGGCAGATGAATACTATTCAAACTTGGATCAGACTTTGTATTAATTGTTATGTCCAGGATTAAATTTGTATAAATAGCAGTAGGATGTAATTTCAACGTGGAGTGGAGTTAAACTTAATTACATGTGTACCTGAGGATGCATATCTATGAAAAAAACGATGGTTGATGTTATCTTTATGTCCGAGAAAAGAAAGAATACCTTGCTATTATTGCAAGATGGCCCAAAGGAGATGGAATATCTTCTCAATTCTCTGGACACAACAAGAACAGCATTACTTCCTCAGATAAAGGTCCTGGAGGATCATTATCTTGTTTCTCACAAAAAGGACATATATCAGCTGACAACTGTCGGAAGGCTTATCGTTAACGATATGTCCCCTCTTATAAACACTATTGAAGTCCTGGATATGGATATTGATTACTGGGAGTCGCATGACCTGGAGTTCATCCCTCATTCTTTCCTAGAAAGAATCGATGAACTCAGAAGTTGTAAAGTTCTTAGTCCCACTATAGCAGAACTGTTCGAGATCAATAAGGACTTTGTGAAAAGCGCTTCCAAATCAAGTCACATTTACTTATTGACCACGATAATGCATCCGGAGTTTCCTTCCCTTCTCTCAGAGTTCATCAAGGACAATAGGAAAGTTACGATGATAGTAACCAGGGAATTATATGCCAGGTTCACACAGGAACTTTATGACTCGTTTAAAGGATTTATTGCTCACGGCGGAGTCAGGTTTTTCATATATCAGGGAGATTTGAGAGTAACAACACTGTCAATAACGGATTCTTGTTTTATCCTGAGGCTGCTTTCAAAGAACAAGGATTTCAGTTACAAGCAATTATTATGCAATGACCCTCGGTCCTATCAGTGGAGCAGGGACCTTTTTGATCATTACCTGGGAGGTTCCATACCGATCACTGAGGTATGACCGTTATTATAATTTATCTCTCGGTTAATTCCATTTTTCTGAAATAGTATTTTGTGATATGCCCAGTTCAAAATATCGCTGGTTCAAGATCGATCTAAACTTCATTTATTCGTGTGGAGTCCTTCAGATAGTGGTTAAAAAGCTCTATTCCCCATTCAACAGCAGTCCGGCTATTGCACAGGATACGGCTGTTATCAAAAAAACCATCTGTCCGTAATGAAGTCAGCATTAAGTAATGTTTACTTACTCCTAAAGACATGAAACCTAGATCTTTAGGATGTAAATAGAAGTGGAATTTATTTGTATCGATCAGACTGTTAAATATTTTGTTATAGTTGTCTGTCATATCGGTCAATAAGTCCTGGGAAAGGATAAAGTGTATTTCAACATCATTCTGAAGCAGGTCAGCAAATAGTTCGACAAAGTTCGGGTGAAAAAACGTGTTTATGCTATAAAGAATACCAGAATCCTTTGAACTTTCGTGGAACTTTCTAAGTATGTAATGTGTTTCCGGAACAGTAGGAATTATAGTATTGCACTTCCCGATCTCACCTATTCGTTCCAATAGATGAGACGGGATGAAGTCAAGAATATGGCTTCCCCAGTAATCAATGTCTGCTCCTAATGCATCGACTGTCCTTAACAAGGGGCTCATCCGGTTAACTATGAGTTTCCCTATAGGCGTCAGTTCGTAAGTGTCTCTATCGTGGGATACAAGCTGATGTTCTTCCAGTATCTTCATCTGAGGAAGTAATGCGGTCCTTGTTGTGTCCAGAGAATTGAGAAGATATTCCATCTCCCTTGATCCATCCTGCAAAAGAAGGAGAACGTCCTTTCGCTTCTCTGATGCAAATATCACTTCGATTAATGGCTTTTTCATAGAGACGCATCCCAATAAGTTGTAATTGGAGCTAGCAAAAATGATTATGCTGATATTCTACTTATATTAAATTAAATAGATGCCTTTTTATTTTTCACGTATTATAAATAAAATTTAAATATTAGTGGCTAACTCTTAACATTATTAAGCTCTTGATTAAGTTAGCATTCCGGGGTAAAAGGGTTATATTTAGTTTTTCTTAAGGTCTTTCTGATGCTAAAAGAGAAGATAGCTGCTTTAGATAGTAATTACTTTTGTTTGTTGATAAAGCCTGTTGCACCAGAAAGATCACGCTTTCAAACATGCATGCCGATCGATTTTCGCATGTCACAAGGGATGTGGCAAATCGCAAGACTTCTGCAAATCACAGCTTTCTTTCAAAATCCATAAGATACTGATATATGCATACCTTTGTAGAAGTAATTACCAGGGAGCCATGTACCGTGGTTGTTGACAGTTCACCATGGTTTGTGTTATGTATTTTCAGACAAATCTGGATTTGCAGTAACGATCTATAAAATAACGCATCTTCAAGCGACTAGTTTTAGGTCATTTGAATAAGGCATTAATTGGCTAGACGCTAAGATACGGTTATAGGGTGTGTAATATGGAAAGCAAAATGTACAGGAAAATAATGGTTGCAACTGACGGTTCTGAAAATGCTAACAACGCAGCTCTTTCGGGGATCGAGATCACAAGGCTGAGCGGGGCTAAACTTTATGCAGTGAATGTGATGCCAACGATACCACACCTTTCTTACTTCGGAGTACCTATAGAGCCATCCAGAAATGTGTCTCCGGCTGAGCATGATTTGCATGATCAACTTGAAGAGGATGGCAGGAAGGCACTTGGAGCCGTAAAAGAAATGGGGGACAGGGCAGGTGTACAGATAGAAACTGTACTGCTTGAAGGTCATCCTGGTTCTGAGATCATAGGTTTTGCCGAGAAGAACGATATTGACCTGATCGTAATGGGCACTTTGGGCAGGACAGGTCTGGAGAGAGTGATTCTTGGTAGTGTGGCCCTGGACGTTGCCAGACATGCAAGGACAAGAGTTATGATAGTCAAATGACCCCTTTTTCAGGGGTCCTCCATTAAGCGCAGAAATGCTCACAAAGCCACACATAACAATGTTGTTAATCACAAGAGTTCACAAAGAATACTCCAATTTGTTTTAATCCTCTGTGTTCTCTGTGAACTCTTGTGGTTCAAATGAGGAGGCAGGTTTTCTACATAGCCAGTCAGTGATTGGCATTTAAACGAGTATAAATAGCAGCAGGCACATAACTACCATGGCAGGGTAGAAATAAGAGAGTTCGGATTTACAGAGAGGATGAGCAGCGGATGAAAAAGTCACTACTTGATATAATATTTGCGTCTGACAAGAGAAAGAATGTCCTCCTTCTTTTGCAGGATGGAGTGAAGGAGATGGATGACATTCTCGTCTCGCTTAAAACGAATAGGCAGTCGCTGCTTCCTCAGATGAGGATGCTCGAAGAGCATTATCTCGTTTCACACACCCTGGATCGCTATGAACTGACAACCATTGGAAAACTGGTCGTTGATGAGATGGCCCATCTGCTGGGTATAATCCAGCCTTTTGAGAACGATATTGACTACTGGGGAAGCCGCAACCTTGATTTTATCCCCTCCCATCTCTTCGGGAAAATATACAAGCTGCGAAATTGCGAAATAATAAATCCTGACCTTACAGAACTATTCTCTATCCATAAGTCCCTTAACCCCGGTTATAGCTTATCCAGGTCGGTTTATACGGTTACTACTATACTATATCCTAATTTTGAGCCCATAATCAAAGAACTGCTGGAATCTGGCCTTACATTACACTACATATTTTCTCGTGAGGTCTTTGACAAGATCAAAGCAGAATATCAGGCGGTATTTGCGGATTTAATTAAGAATGAATCCTTTAACATGTATGTCTACAATAAAAATATGGATTTACTGTACTTCACATTTGACGATACTCACTCCCTTACATGCATGTTAAAGAACAACGGAGAGTTTGACCACAGGTTCATGCTATGCAGAGGTCATGACCCGGTTGACTGGAATCGAGAGCTTTATGAGTACTATCTGAAGGATTCCGTTCCTGTAAGAGAGATCTGACTTCGTTGGCCGGTTTTGTTTTATAAAGTGCTCATTTAAGCACTAAGATCAGACTGAAAACGCCTTGATAGGGACACTTATAAAAAAGCCGGTCATATCTCCGATATCTGAACAGACTTTCCTAAGTAGTGGTCATAAAGCTCTTTTGCCCATTCGTGACTTTCCTCTGAGTTACAGATGATATACCTGTTGCCGAACTCGCCGTTATTTTTCAGCAGGCGTACAAAAGTATAATAGTCATTATACACAAGAGCGATGAAATCCGGTTTTTCGGGATACACAAACAAGTGGAATAATTCACTTTTCATAGTCTCTTTAAGTAGCATCGACTCTTCTGCTTTGAATCTGTCAAGTACGTCCTGCGGTATTATCATGTATATATTTACATTGTTTGAGACCATCTTTGCAAAGAACTGAGGAAACAAAGGATGATAGAAAGTCACAAACCCATGATGTGATCCTGATATAGGCGATGTGCTCAGGATCTCTTCATTGAGATTAAACACGTCAGCAAAAGAGGGAGTCACGATCCTGCATTTCCGAAGCTGGCCTATTCTTTTCAGGAGATGAGGTGGAAGGAAATCCAGCTTATGGTCCCCCCAGTAATCGATATCCTCATCAAGAACCTCAGTAGCAGCCAGCAAAGAGGACAAACTATCGACGAGCAGCTTGCCAATAGGTGTCAGTTCATAGCGATCCAGGATATGTGAAACGAGATAATGCTCTTCGAGTATTCGTATCTGAGGAAGTAATGCAGTTCTCGTTGTGTTCAAAGCACTGAGAAGATTCCCCATCTCTTTCGCTCCGTCCTGCAAAAGAAGGAGAACATTCTTTCGCTTGTCAGATGCAAATACAACGTCAAGTAATGGCTTCTTCAATTGCTGCACATCCTTGCTGGAATAACGATCCCATACATTTCATATCAGACACAGTAATTTAAGCAAATTAGAGATGCGTCTCATAATATTTATACTCATTTAAATAAAATAAGGATCTAACTTTGGACACAAAGAACCTGATAACAGATAATATGTAACTATCCGCCTCACAAACTTAAATCCCCTGAATCGCTCCCACACCCCTGCAAGCGGCGCAGAACCACGGCCCTACAGACGATGATGCACACATCAATCGGTTATTGGGATTGAATCCTTGAGGTAGTGATCGAAAAGGTCCTTATTCCACCCGCGAGCTTCGGGAGTGCAGCAGACAAGTTGTTTATTACTGAACCCGCCACCTATGGTGAATAGCCTCAGGACTGCACAATCATCGCTAAGTGATAAGGAGAGGAATTTGAATTCCCCTGGGTAAAGGTAGAACCTAACTCTGCCGGTGGATATGAACTTATTAAAGCTCACATGTGATTCCCTCTTCATCTTGTCCAGCAGCTCCCGGTTCACGATGATCGAAACATCAATGTTGTTCTCGACGAACTGTCGCAGTATCTGGGAGAAATTGGGTTGCATAAAAGAAGATATGAAGAACAGTGAGCCGGATCTTTTAGCACTTTCAATGAAATCCATGTTCATCTCATACAGGTTCATCAGGCTGGGCTGGACTATACTGCAACCCCTGATATCACTGATCCTTTCCAGAAGATGAGCCGGAATAAAGTCGATCCAATGCTTTCCCCAGTAATCGACATCATTATCCAGAACTGCGAGAGTTCCCAGAAGAGGCCCCATTTTATCAGCTATCAGCCTACCGATAGCTGTCAGTTCGTAGGAGTCATTAGAGCCAGCGACAAGATGATGATCTTCCAGGATCCTGATCTGTGGAAGTAATGCCTGCCTTGTCGTATCCAGTTCCCTCAGAAGGACTTTCATTTCCAGAGGGCCTTTTTGCAGGAGCAGGATCACCCTATTCCTTTTCTCTGATGCGAATATCACATCAAGCAGCAACTTTTTCATATGCGGCACAACCTCGGGAAAGCATATTCGTATAACATTCCTGCAAACAATATGTAACTTGTATTATTTATATGGAACAGCCATCATAAAACATTAAACAGGCCTGTTTTAATATGCTGTGAAATTTCAATATCATTAAAAGATCATTGATAAACAAAACACAATATAGTTCATGACATTAAGAAAGGTTCAGGTTATATAAAAAAAGGACTTACTATATGTTGCGGGCGAAGGGGTGCTCGCAAATGGGGAGCGGAATGACAGAGAGATGCTGGGGAACATCTCGGATCCGTTAAGAAGAGAGGCGCCTTAAAGCGTGGTGGTTTCCAGGCGCCTCATTCTACTACATAAATACAAAGCTTATGAACACGTCAGGATATGGGATATCCCGCTTTGCAGGAACAGAGACAGGCTAAAGCGTCATTATTTCCAGCCATCTCAGATGATCTTATACACTCAGCGCTTGAGTGTGATTATAAGTATAAAAAAGGATTCCCACTACTGTCCATGCCTTCCTTCCAGGGGTATTTCCCTGATGGGACATCTGCAGAATTGCCTCTATGTCTTGTTGAACGTGAGTCTCGTGTCATAAGCTTATATTTCAGTCACCGGTACAGCATCCTTCAGGTAGTGATTAAAAAGCTCTTTTCCCCATTCAAGTGCAGAAGGACTGGAGGATATTACGTATTTCTGGTCCGGCTCGCCTGTTTTTGTGAACATTCTCATCATGAAGCTGAAGTCGTTGTATCCGAATGCCATAAAGTCCATCCTGCCCCGATATACAAAGATATCAACTGTGTCACTATTTAAGAGGCCCCTGTATTTGTCATCCCTGGTCTGTCTCATTTTTTCAAGAAGCTCCGGGGAAACCACCAGACACATCTTCACTCCTTGCTGCTTGAAGTCGGCAAGTATGGATGGGAAATTTGGAAAGAGGAATGTAGTGACTGAAATCTGGCTCTTTGACCTCTTTCCACTCTCTACTGCCTGTTTGCTGGGAGAATAACTCTCTGCGGGAGGGATGTTTGAAACGACCGTGCATGGACCTATCTCACGAAGCCTTAGGAGCAAGTGAGGAGGAATGAAACCCATTTCCCTCTCTCCCCAGTAATCCATGCTGCTGTCGAATACGCCAAGCGTACCTATCAGAGGCTTCATTTCTTCTGCAATCAGCTTTCCGATGGTGGTCAGCTCATAAATGTCTTTTTTTTGCCTTACAAGGTTGCTTTCTTCAAGAACGCGGATCTGTGGAAGTAGGGCTTGTCTTGTAGTCTTAATGGACCTCAGAAAAGTCTCCATTTCGGCAGGACCTTCAAGTAGCATTAAAAGCACATTTTTCCGTTTTTCAGAAGCAAATATGGTCTCTAGCAAATCTTTCTTCATGCTGGAACCTCCGGCCTGGCATATACTCTTATGTATTATGTCTATGTATTTAACTCTGAATATCCTCCGGATTCAGTACGCGGGATTATAATCTTAAATGCCCTCTCAACTTTTAATGCCGTTAGAACATTACCTGCCAGCAAATTACATAGTCGTTCGCGAGATTAAGAACAGGTTAGGTTATATAAACAAAGCACCTATAAGGCAGTGCGAGTATGGGTCACTCGCAAGCCTAAGAAGAAATATTGGGGAATATTTCGGATTCGTAAGGAGAGAGACACCTTAAAGCGTGGTGGTTTCCAGGTGTCTCGAACTACCTTATTCGCACTGAGCCTAAAACTGCCCTCCTTCTATAAAAGGCGTTCTGATCAGGATTCAGGATTTCCTGCAGAGGGCATTTTCACAGCGTTACTCCTGAAATGTTGCCTTAATGGCTCCATTAATCTGTTAACAGCACAGAATCCTCAAATAATGTCGATTATAGCATCTCATTCAGCGCTTAACCCAGGATTGCTGACCTGCCATATATCGCTGACAGGGACTGCATCTTTCAGGTAGTGCCCGTAAAGTTCCTTTCCCCACTCCAGTGCACCCGGATTCTCAGAAAGGATGTGCTTTTTGTCAAAATCCCCATCGGTCTTTATCGGATTCAGCAATAGCTGATAGTCATTATATGCAAAGGACAGGAAACCCATTTCACCGGGGTAAATTGAAATTTTGATCAGGCCTGTCTTGCTCAGTTCCCTGAGTCCTGGATCGTTATCGGTTCTTATTTTATTGAGCAGTTCATCAGTGATAATTAAATTAATTTCCACATTATTTGATATCAGCTCCGACAAGAGCATGGGATAGTTAGGGTACAGGAAGGTCGTGATCCTGAAGAGGGAACGTGATCTTTTTGAAGTCTCATGGAATTCATTATTGACCTCAAAGATCTCTGTGATGGAGGGACTTACCACCCTGCATATTCCGAGTTCATTTATCCTTGCCAGAAGGCGAGGAGGGACAAAATCCAGCTTATGCGTTCCCCAGTATTCTATATCCACATCCAGGACATCAACAGTATCCAGCAGGGACCTCATTTCATTAACGATCAGTTCCCCGATCTTTGTGAGGGCGTAGATATCATCATAATGAACAACAAGAAAAGATTCTTCAAGCACTCTCATCTGGGGAAGCAACGCAGTCCTTGTTGTCTTTAGCTTATCAAGGATTGACTGGGTTTCCTTCGGACCTTCCTGCAGCAATAATAGCACATTCTTTCGTTTTTCAGACATGAACAATACATCAACCAACGTTTTTCTCATCTCAGTACATCCTCTCAGGTAATCGTAATTTCAATACTCTCCACTCCAACAACATAGAGAATATGCCAATTGTATTTATAATGAATTAAATAAAGACAGGACTATAGATTATTATTCATGAATATAAAAAAGTATAAAGCCCGGATTTTAGTAACTTTCTGTGAATCCCTATCCGAGGACGTATGTCCTGAAGATCACATTTCCCAGAATATCCTTGTACCTTTGACCGTGCCGATACTTTTAAAGAAACCCTTTAAACGCTTATCCTTTCTCAGCTCGTAGAACTCATACTCGGGGGTGTCGGTATAATATATTGAGATCGACCCGTATTCCCGGTCCGGCAATATATAGGCAACCTTGTCGTTGCTATCCAGCTCCCCAAGCGGGTTCTCGGCGCCTGTACAGTCGATGAAGACCAATCCCTTATCTGCTGTTTCAAAGGCGTTTATAGCATGTCCGTTCTGCCTGTCATGAAAGCTGACAGATACATAAGCTGCCCTGAAGCCCCTGCGCTCGGCATTATTGTGCAGCCGTTCTGCAAAATCGATGCAATTGAAACTATCGAGCTGATACAGGATGCGATCGGTATCATCTTCTTCCAGGAACCCCATCAGCTCTTCCCATGTGGGATTGCGTGCCGATGGATTGTCTACGAGTATGACAGGCGAACCGGAAACCTTATATGCATTAAGTCTTGGCTTGTTCTTAGCCTGTTCACTCTCGCTGAACTCCTCGGAGTATACAAGACCTGCCAGAAGTATAACTACCAGAACAGATAAGAGAATGCAAAAAGCTTTGGTGTATGTGGTCTTAAGCCATCTTTTCAAGCTACCACCCGGACGTTTTTAACTGCAAAAATAAATAGGCGCTATAATATATAATCTTAATTATCTTAAAAAATTAAGTATTACATAGTGTGGCTGGCAGGAGGTCCCCGTTACTGGATTCTCCATACTGAATCCCCACTGCTAACTGCCAGGCACCTATCAGTGGACCCTGTAAGTGGATTTCCACAAACGGGCCCATTTCTCTTTCTTATAGATGCATTTTAACTATTCTGGGATCATATCCCGCTTATGAGTGTGGAGTTATGCCTGAAATGCTCGAACAACTCCCTCCCCCAGTTAAGAGCACCCGGGTCACAGCAGACAAGTTGTGTATTATCACAGGTCCCCTCCTTTGTCAGCATCTCGAGCAGGAGGCAGAAATCGTTCTGAACAAAAGTTATGAAAGGCATCCTTTTGGGGTACAGGTAAAACTCAGTTCCATCTGTCCCCAGATATTGCTTAAAGTCTTCATAACGTTCTTTTTTAAGATAGTCCATCAGCTCGGAAGAGATAATAAATGACATCCTGACTCCCCTTTGGGCCAGATCTGAGAACAGCATCCGGAAGTCTGACTTGAAGGAGGAGGACACTTCAAAAAAGGATCCCGATTCCAGCGATCTGTTGTGCACATCCCTGTTAAACTCATGCATTTCCTGCAGTGAAGGCACAACCACACTACATTCCCCAAGTTCCTGCAGTCGTTTCATCAGATAGGGAGGGATAAAGTCGATATTATGCCTGCCCCAGTAATCGATATCAACATCCAGTACTTTAATAGTGCCTAACAGAGGTATCATCCTGTCAGCGATCAGCCTGCCGATAGCTGTCAGCTCGTATGTGTCCTTATTGTGGGATACGAGACAACTGTTCTCAAGTATCCTGATTTGCGGAAGGAGTGCCTGCCTGGTTGTCCGGAGTGACTTGAGAAGAGCCTGCATCTCCTTGGAGCCGGTATACAGGGAAAGAAGAACTCCTTTTCTCTTCTCTGACATGAACACAATATCCAAGAGCTCCATCATTAGTATCACATTTTCCGGCATGTTGATCCAGGCATTTTCCTGGAAATCCCAGTGGATATATGTCACAGGCCTATTTAAAATAATTTAGGATATTTCATAAAGTTAAAAACAGATATATAATTCATGCTTCTTACATAAACTATGAAAACAGGCCCGGAGCAGAGCCCTGCATAACTCGCTTTCTTATGTGAACGGCGGTATCAAAATTAGAAAAAGCAAGCAAGATCTGCCTGCTTTAAAACATCGTTGCAGCTTCAACTTTTTTGTTCCTGCTGCTTGAAATCCATATACTTGCTTGCGATCTCCTCTGCCTGTGAGTCGCTCAGCACGCTTCGGGATTTCTCGAATATCTCCGATTCTTCTTCCTTTACATGGTGCTCGACTGTCTCTTTCAGGACCTTCATCTTGGCAAGCCATCTTTTATCATCCGCAGGAGTCTTCTCGAGCTCGGAGAGCAACATTTTAGCAACATGGTGCTCTTCATAACCCTCAAGAGTCACTTCGGTGGCCTCTTTCTTGTTCTCAAGCTGAGGATAATACAGTTTTTCCTCCCCTGTCATGTGGATATCCAGTTCCGACTTGAGCTGCATGAAAACATCCTTTGAATTGCTGCTTATCGCTTCATCGAACAATTGCATGACCCTCTCATGTTCTTGCTTCAGTATATCATATATCTTTTCCATCAAATACCCCCTTCGAAATACGGATAGCAGGAGCTGCACAGGTTAAGGCCTAGGTTACCGAATGATATGACTGCACATCCAGTGATGGCTGTCCGCCCGCCTGTGAACCCGTCCACTTCCCTTTAACAGGTTTAAGTACACTGCTATTTATCCCTATTCATTCCTCTTGATAACTATATTATCTCAAAGCTGCAAGAGTTACACCAGATGCCTCTCTCGGTACACCTGCCGATACCGGTCATAGAGTGTCACATTCAGTGTCAGCAGCAATATAAAGAACAGCGTGTTTGTAAGATTGATTGCACCTTCATAGCTGCGCAGAAGGAAGATGTAGAACAGTACTGTCAGGAGATTGGCAAATGCCATGAATATGAATTCCCTTATGATGGACTTCCAGTGCGTCCCACGCCGGGCAAGCCACTGGCTCAGTGCGGTATTTACAATGATTATGAATGCTGTGGCTATGGCTATCTGGAGACTGGTGGCCCTTACGCCGGGCAGCATATTTGCAAAAATTGTGCCCAGGAGGGATACAAACACTATCTTCTCCTTCAGGGCGCTGTTAAAGAAGCTTTCCTGCCGGGCCCTGTGTTCTTTCAGAGAGGTGTCCGCAGGAATGGACTCTGCAGCTATGGCAAGTCCTTCCTTTGCAGGAGGGAAAGATCTGATCATATGGAGTGAAATCATAACCAGGATCGCCGCCCAGGCAGCAAGCACGAGTGCTGCTGGCGGGTATGCTCTTATCAGGTCCGTAGTGTCCAGCTGAGCTACATGTATCCAGTATTCCTGGGGCAGCTTGATGACTATCCATATGAGGGCTGTGACAACAATTACCTGCCTCCGCGTCAGGGACGCCGGGTCCCACTTAAGGCGCACGGCTTCGTAAAAGATGAAGAAATACTCAAAAGTGTTGGGGAAAACAAGCAGCAATGCCCGCACCTGTGTTAATTCGAAGGCTACCACTCCCACAAGGCGGTAGTAGAAAAGAAAGCGGCCCACTCTGAAAGCATAGCTGTTGGTCCAGTTGCGCATCGTTGAAAGATATGTGATGGTCAGATAGTATATGTCAAGGGCCTTGTCATAACTCTGGTAACCTTCCAGAGGTAAGCTTGTGAATAACTGGAATATAGTCTGGTCAACACCGTCCAGGATCAGGGCTGCCACTACACCGGGAAGAGGGTACCGAGGAATAACAAGCGGTAAAAAGAAACGGGCCATAACCACGGCCCAGAATACAAGCATGTCAAAACTGTCAGTCAATTTATGCTTCCTTCTCTCGATGCGTGCGCTTAAGTGAAGCGACTCAGCTTATCAAAGTTGTATGAAGTATTCTCTGCATATTGCATGATATCTGCTTGAAAGATGCTGATGTTTGTGTGGGCCAGTAACAGAACTGGCCACAGCAACAAGTGTTATTCACATGATCAGCATTCTTCTTCCCGGGAAGAACCTCTTCTTCTGGAGCGGCTGCTCTCGGCTCCGGCCCTGCCAGCCGTGGCCTGGCTGCCACCGCCTGCTCCGCCTTCAGGCATGGATCTGCTGCTGAACTCCCGGTGGCTTTCATCAGGGAATGATCCTTCCTGCGTACCCCCTTCCCTTGAGCGGCTCTCTACTCCTGCTCTTCCTGCAATGGCCTGGCTTCCTCCCCCGGCTCCACCCTCAGGCATGGACCGACTGCTGAATTCCTTATGGCTCTCATCAGGAAATGTTCTCTCGCCAGTGGAGCCCTCATCACGATGGACTTCAGCCCCTGCTCTTCCTGCTATGGCCTGGCTGCCACCGCCTGCTCCGCCTTCAGGCATGGACCTGCTGCTGAACTCCCGATGGCTTTCATCAAAGCCCTCTCTTCTTCCTTCGGACCGTTCGCTCCTGCCTGTTCTTTCGCCCCCGGGCGCTCTTTCGGACACCTCGGTGCCTTCCTTTACCCTGCTCACGACTTCAGGCACCATGTCAACTATCCGGCTGAAGGTGTGCCTTCCGGATACTGTCAGCAGGCGGACATCGTCCTTGGATATGACAACAAAGCCAATAGGCTCCATATTCACTCCCGCGTAGCCTCCGGCTGCGAATCCCATCTGGCCTGCCTGCCCGTCACGCTCCCCTCCGGCACTTCCGAAACCGGCAGAAACTCTGATAATAGGCATCACGGTTTTCCCGGCGGAGGTAACTGGGTCACCTATAAGTGTTTTCGTGTCTACGATACTTTCAGTCTCTTTGGTGATCTCTCTCATGAGGTCTTCTAATCCCATCTCATACTCCCCTTTGCGTTACACTTTTTGTGTATATGTGATATATGTGGCTTCTAGTTTAAAAGTGAATCTGAATTGTATAATTTCATTATGAATGTATCTCCTGCAAGAAAAGGACATTTGCCGGAGGAAGTATAGATCGCATGAGTGCCACATGAATGCGGAAGTTCGGAAGTGCATGAAAAAAGAAGGAAACATTTTTTTGAGATCGTTAGGATACAAAGGGAAATGTAAAGACAAAACCATTACACAGGCTTATCCAATCAGTTAATCGACAGGAAGTCAATACAACAGGAAGTATAAAATAAAAGGGGGACCACAATTGTTCTCCGTCTTTTTCTAAGGCATTCTTAGCTCGAAATGGCTTACGCCAGGAAAATCATGCTGGAATATATCCTTAGCTTCTGTTGTTGTTTCTGCGTGCACAGGTACTTCTCTCAGCACCTTATTGTTTTCGTCTTCCCAGAACCTAACCCAAAAACACATAGTTAATCCCCTCTTTCTTATTTGTTTCAGTAACACAGGAGCAACATCCTATGTATCCGGAGTTGCCCGTTCATATCCATCATCCGCAGATAATGGTTTGTGGTATAATATAGATCAAGCTCCCCCGCGCCATGATCTATATGAAATACTATCAAACCATCTTATTTAATTATACCTTTGCTTAATTTAATGAGCTCTTTTAATTTTTGCTTACTTCTATACGGGACATAAGCTCAAAAGAGTGCAATATTATGCTGCAATTCAGATAATATCTGTCAGCCCTTATGCTTCTGACAAATCACTTAAGTATCCTGTTCCCAATATGTACATGTGGGACGGAACAGGGAGCCATATAGAGTTGTAAAATGCCACTTACTACAACCTGGTTCTGTTTTGCAGTAATGGAGCGAATATTATGGAACGTTATACACCGGAAATATCCGATAGTATCTTCTGGGTCGGTTCAAAAGACTGGAACCGGCGCATGTTCGACGCTTTAATACCGCTGCCTGATGGCACCAGCTACAATGCCTACCTTATAAAAGGAAGCAGGGGAACTGCGCTTATAGACAGCGTGAACCCGGGATTCGAGGGCGAGCTCCTGGATAAGCTACGCAGCCTCACTGATGCGGAAGTACTGGACTATGTAATAATGAACCATGCAGAGCCGGATCACGCCAATGCCATTAAGGCCGTGATGGATGTTTCCAGCGAAGCAAAACTCGTAACAACCCGAAAAGGGGCCAGAATGGCACAGGTGTTCTACAAGATACCCGAGCAGCGGCTGGTGATTGTAAAAGATGGCGATACGCTGGAGCTTGGTGGCAGGACACTGCATTTCATAGAAGCTCCCTGGCTGCACTGGCCCGAGACCATGTTCACCTACGTGGAGGAGAATAAGGTCCTGTTCCCATGCGACTACTTTGGTGCGCACACAGCAGCCGGTTTTTATGATGATGAAGTCGAAAACCTGATACCGGTAGCTAAAAGATACTTCGGTGAGATCATGATGCCCTTCAAAGGAAAGGGGGCGCAGGCCCTTGAGAGGATAAGCGGCCTGGATATCTGCATGATTGCCCCGAGCCATGGCCCTATATACAGGAATCCTGAAAGGATACTGGATATGTATCGCATATGGACTGCAGGGGAGACCCAGGAGAAAGCCATACTGGTGTATGCCAGCATGTGGGGTGCCACTGAAAAGATGATCAAGGCCATGGCTGAAACACTGATGTCCGAAGGGATACAGATAAGCTATTTCAACCTCCTCAACTCCGACATAGGTGATATCGCCAGGGAGCTTGTGGATTCCAGGGCTATCGTGCTTGGAACTCCCACGGTCCTTGGGGAGATGCATCCGCTTGCAGTCTATGCCACTCATCTTGTTAAGATCCTCAAGCCGCCTCTCCGGTATGGGGCAGCGCTCAGTTCCTACGGCTGGGGAGGAGGTGCTGTCAGGCAGCTATCGGAAATGCTCAAGCCAACAAAGATAGAGGTGGTGGGCGCGATAGAAATAAACGGCCCTGCCTCGGATGAGGACTTTGCCAACATTGCCAGTCTGGGGAAGGAACTTGCAGCTAAAATAAGGTCCTCCGGGTGAGATTGAAAAACAGAAAAACAGAAAGAAATATAAAAACAACTCTTTTTATGGATTGTATCCGCTTAAAGCAGGATCGGGAAAAAGCAAATAGAATAGTAGGAGGATACATCACACCTCCTCCTATATTACCATCTTTTCAGATTCAGAGAGTATCGTTCTCTTCCTCATCCGGCGTGATGGTGGTAGTAGTTGGCTGATCGCTCTCTACTACGATATCTCCCTCACCGGTAGTATTAAAACCCCTGTCCTCAGCAGTCACATTGGTTCCATTGCCTGCCGGAACAGTGGTGACGGTCTGATTATCGTTCATTGTGCCTGCATTCTCCTCCTCTCCAGGCTCCACGATCACGGTGCCTGAAGTCAGGAAGTCTTCCTCCGAACCGTAGTCAAAGGTTCCGGCTACATCGAACGTGTAGCTGAATGTCTCTCCCGGGCCGAGTATGCCTGAGTCGAAGAAGTCATCATCAGATGTAACTGTAGCATTTTCCTGGCCTGTATTTGTCCAGGTCACGGTATCTCCTGTCATGACTCTGATAGTTTCCGGACTGAAACCGTCCTCGTTAACAGTCACTTCAGTGGTATCGACTACGTCCTGATCCTCCTGGGCCTGATCATCCGTTACAGGCTCCTCCTGCTGATCCGTTGTTTCGTTGTCAGTAGGAGGTACAACGACCGTGTCATTTGTCTCATCTTCAGTTCCTGTATCTGTACAACCGATCGCGAAAAACACAACCAGTAGCACAGCAAGTGATATTACTATTCCTTTTCGCATAAATTAACCCCCATTTATTTAATATGAGATCTTATTATCCTGATTTCCGATGAAAAAAGATTATTCGATATAGATTATCCTTCTTCACTGGCTGTACCGTCCTGATTGACTGCCTGAGCATCAATTGATTCCTCGTCTTCTATGACAGGCACAACCTCTGTATCGTTTACTTCCCCTTCGCTCCCTTTATCGTCTGTCCTCTCTTCACTCCCTGTATCTGTGCAGCCTATCGCGAAAAACACAGCCAAAAGGATGGCAAGTGATATTACTATACTTCTTCGCATAAATTAACCCCCGTTTGTTATGTGTAATGTCATCTGATCTCATGTTGCAGATGAGCTGAATAGGCTTTCTGTTTCAGTGAAAGTAGTATTTGTGAGCAATCAGATGTGTAAAGATATCTCACATGACTGCTTGTTTGCCTCTACTCCCACATGTAATCTTCATTTACATCGTTGCCCCCCTAGCCGTGCACCCGATGGGAAATATACCTATCAGTGTTGCACATCGTTTAATGCTCTTCGCATTAATACCCCCTTACCATAGGTGTATGGTAATTGTAAGTTATAAGTCTTTTTATTCATAAGTTGCATATTTTGGTATTATTATTTCGGATAATTATGACAAAAAGGAGAAATATATTCGCACAACTTTCCCGATTTTACCCTACCAGCCCCGGACATATCTGATTACAAGATACTTCCTTCTACATTGCACATTTCCGAGAAAACATTGTTATCGAAAAGGACTTATTCCTTAGGGGTGGTACTATTTCACGACATTATTAGTTAGGGAGTGGAACAATGGCTGATAAGAATATTAAAGTGCCCGAAAATATCCCGGGTCCGTATTATGTGGATGAAGAATGTATTGCGTGCGAAGTGTGTGTTGATACATCGCCTTCAAATTTCAAAATGACCGATGACGGAACACATGCATATGTTCACAAGCAACCGGAAAATGATGAGGAGAAAGCTGCCAGTGATGAAGCTATGGCAAGCTGTCCGGTAGATGCGATCGGGGATGACGGTTAATATTCCCTCCGCCATGCCACATTTCAGCCGGGAGTTACCCGGAATTTATTTCTTTTATTGCTTAATTGTCAGATTATATCTGTTTGCTTTCTGAAGTAGTCCTTTTTGATCTTATAGAAGAGCAAAGCAGATGCCAGTATAACTGAAATGCTGTTTGCGATTATCAGCGCGTAATCATTGATGACGAGTCCGTGGACCAGCCAGAAGGTCATGCCTGTTGTGGAGCATAACAGCATCATTAAGGATATGTCCTTTGTGGATTTTGTCTTAAGGGCTTTGATGAGCTGAGGAGCAAAAGCTATGGTAGTGAGTGTACCTGCGATGTAACCTATCATAATATCCATTTCGGCGCGATTCTGTTGCTTTCCGGCTGTATATCGGCTTTGAAGATTAAAGGTTATGGGTGGACTCCACATGCATGCAGTGCAGTCCGTCTCACCCGGCTTGACTCCTCTAAAATTGAAACTTCTTTCAGGAAATGTTAATATCGACGGATGTTGAGGCAATCTCCTGCATCTCACTGTCAAGAAGGGTCACCACAACGGAATAAGCTCCCGGGCTGACAGCGCCGAGCTGGTTAGAATAGTTCACTCCCTTTGAAGCCATGCCATATGCAGGGGCCTCCATTTCCATAAGGCAACGGAAGTTTTTCATGCTGTCCCCTGTATCCTTCCGGATCAGCTCGTTCACAACAACATAAGTCTTTTCTTCCGGAAACGGGTTAGCTACAGTAAAGAAGACACACATGCTGTCGTTCAAAGTGGGCTCCCGGTAGCTGGATACATCCGATGCACGGGCAATATAGTATCCTCTCCTGCTGCCGTCAAGACGCAGCAGGCCGATATCCATGCTGTCCGTCCTGTTCACAAAACTAAGGTAGCTATATCCGTGATCACTGTAATCTGCCAGATACACCGACCCGGCAGGTGTACTGGCTGGCGCGCTGTCAAGTACCTCTATGGTGAACGCCATGTTGGAGGGTCTTACATTTCCCGCCAGCTGTTCATTGAACTCTTCCCAGCTTATGGGTACGGCAATGTATTTCCCACCCTTTCCAAAGACATCCACGGTAAGGGCTCCGCTGGGGTCGCTGATGTAGATGGAACTATCATCATAACCCACTGCAAGAATTGCATGTCCCGCCTTTGTGCCTTCCGGGGTATTGTACTGGAAGGCCATGAGGACAGGCTGACCCCGGTCAATGTTACTCTTTATCACAGAGTTAAGACTTTCGGCATCCACTTGTTTTAGACTGTTACCCCATACCCTTTTTCTGATAACGAGAGAATAGTTCTCTTCCATGTGATCCTCAAGCGAATGGTCGAAAGGGTTGTATTGGCCTGAAAAAGTTTCGTTGTTACCGGAGCTGAAATGCGACGCTATCATCCACGGCTCTATATGCCTGTTGTTATAATCTGCCATCATTGCAAGGCAATAGTAGAGGCACCAGCTTGTATCCCCCTGGTTATGGTAAGGCACAGGCAGGATGATCCTATGCGTCCCTGTACTGTTGTCACTCGTATATGTGGCAGGTACGCCGGCATAGTCTGTTGATGCCATATTGAACGACACCAGCAACAGGATAAAGACAGCTTTCGCTACTAATGACACACTGTTTCTTCGAATAATGACATGGACCCCCCGGTCCGCTCATACTCCGCTAGATATTCTTGCCGTGCCTTCAGAAGGCTTCTGTCCGATGACAGAGGTACAGTATCACTCTTGCACTACGGCCAATCAATGCATTCTCCCCTAAATATATAAAAGTGCCTCCTCTTTGCGATATGCTTATTGTGATAATGATGAGTGAGCTTGCATCTCCCGGCCATCATAGCCTTCCTGCCGTTCTCCTGTTGAAAGACTTGCGTCATCAATTTTTATATATTCCATCTTAATTTAATAATTGGCTTTATTTTTTGAGATATCTATAATAACTATTAAGTTCCATACAGTTTGATTTCCCAAGACAGAGTGTTCTTTAGAACGGAAGGCACCTTAAAAAAACAGCATATGTCCCCATCTCCCAGACCCCGGATACTTATAGTGGATGATGAGCCGATGAATGTAGAACTGCTCCAGGCTTATCTTACTGCGGAGTATGACATTATTCCCGCATACTGCGGTTCTGAGGCCCTGCGGCTGGTTGTGGAGGAAAGACCGGACCTTGTTCTGCTGGATGTGATGATGCCTGGGCTTGACGGGTACAAGGTATGTGAGCAGATCAAGAAGTCCTCTGAAACCCACTTCATCCCGGTAGTCCTGGTGACCGCGCTTTCTTCAAGAGAGGACCGCCTTAAAGGTGTTGAATGCCATGCAGACGATTTTCTCACCAAGCCGGTGGACAGGCTGGAACTGAGGATGAGGGTGACGTCCCTGCTGAGGATCAAGTCATTGCACGACAAAGTGATCTATGAAAGGGACCAGGCACAGAACTACCTGGATATTGCCGGGGTTATGATGCTCGCACTCGACCGGGATCAGCGGGTAACTCTTGTCAACAGGAGGGCTATGGACATACTCGGCTGCGAGGAGTCGGATATTATGGAGCTCAGCTGGTTTGATACCTTTGTACCGCAGTCCTCAGGACATGAGGCCAGGCAACACCATCTCAAAGCAATGGATCTTGAGAGCGGGGCAGAATTATATTATGAAGGCCCCCTGATAACTGAAAACGGGGAAGAAAGAATCGTTTCATGGTGTAGCAAGCCTATTCTGGACAAGGATGGTAACTCTCTGGGTGTTCTCAGTTCGGGAGAGGACATCACACTTAGGAAGGAAGCTGAAAAGCAATTGAAGCAGTATGCTCATAACCTTAAATACTCTAACGACCTGAAAGACCTCTTCATCGACATAATGGCGCATGACCTCATGAATCCTGCAGGGATTGCTAAAGGGTTTGCCGGCATGCTTTTACAGGCCGAGGACAATAGTGACAAGGTCCGCAAGCTCAGGATCATAGATGATAATATTTCACGGCTCATTAATATGATCGAGTCTACGGCCCACTTTGCAAGGCTCGAGGATACCGACAACCTTGAGTTCAGGGTCCTTGATCTTGGACCCATAATCAGGGATGCTGCAGACAGTTTCGCGACCCTGCTGGCTGAAAGGAACATAACGATGGATATAAGGATCAATGATCACTACCCGGCAAGGGTGAATCCCCTGGCGGAAGGGGTTTTCACCAATTACATCTCCAATGCCATCAAATACGGACCTGCCAATAGCAGCATTGTTATCGAAGTTGGGGATATAGGCACGGAGTGGAAAGTGAATGTCCGGGACTTCGGCGACGGCATATCCACTACTGATAAAGAGCTTGTGTTTGACCGCTTTAAACGGCTCACGCAAAAAAGAAAAAGTGTCAAAGGTACCGGTCTTGGTCTTGCAATAGCCAAGAGAGTTGTTGACCTTCACGGGGGCAGGGTGGGTGTAGAGGATGGTCCTGCCGGTGTAGGCAGCATATTCTGGGCAACCTTCAAAAAAGCCTAATGAGATTTTACTTACCGATGTCCTCATACCACAGCTCAGGCCTGTCCCTGATGAATCTGCCCATCATCTCCTTGCACTCTTCAAGGCCCAGGTCCAGAACTTCTATGCCATGCTCCCTCATGAACTCCGGAGCACCGTGGAAATTCTCTGATTCTCCCACTATCACCTTCCTGATACCAAACTGCACGGCTGCGCCTGCACAAAGATAGCAGGGCATCAATGTGGAATAAAGGACAGTATCCTTGTAACTGCCAATCCTCCCCGCATTCTTCAGGCAGGATATCTCTGCATGTGCCATGGGGTCGCCCTCCTGCACTCTCATGTTGTGACCCCTGCCAACGATCTCTCCATCCTTCACAAGCACCGAACCGATGGGAATACCTCCCTCTGCAAGTCCTTTCCTTGCTTCTTCAATAGCAGATTGCATGAACTTATCCACTGCTCTTTCCTCCATGATATGGATTGTTACCACATAGTGGTCACTATATCATATAGTGAACTCTTATATTATATATCTCTCAAGTTAGACCTGTTCGCAACTTCCTGATGGCCAGCGACCTGTCGAAAAATACAGGCAGGCCCTCTCATGATGCTATATCCTTCCTTGTCTCAACGCCCATACTATCGCTGATGCGGCTGACCCCTGTGACTGCTGCTGACCGGATGAGGTTAAGAAGATTTACTGGATATCCTGAACACGCGGTCATTCCTCCGTACTTTGCCCGCTACCGCAAGCCCTGCTTCCTGGCCTTTTTCTGCAGAGAGGACGTCTTCCCCTTCAACTGTCAGAGATGATACCTTCTGTTCAATATAGGTAGTACTGCCTTCAATAACGATCGCATCCCCCAGGTCCAGTCCTCCCTCCAGGAGCCTAACAGACGCGGCATTCTTCTTCGGGAAAAAGTTTGTCACTATACCTACAGCCTGCTTTTTTACAGGAGAGGCATTCATGGCCTGGTCCAGGGCCAATCCCTCTGAGCCGGGATCGCCAAAATAGAAACCTGTTGAAAAACCGCGATTATACTGCAGTCCCATCTCCCCTTTCAGCAGACCGGCAGCCTCGGGGGTATAAGTACCGTCGATGTAAGCGTCAATGGCTTTCCTGTAGCACTTTGAGACCGCGGAGGTATATCCGGGATCACGCAGCCGTCCCTCCACCTTGAAGGCATCGACACCGGCTTCGATCAGTTCAGGTATATGTTCTATCATGCAGAGGTCCTTTGCACTGAGAAGGTACTTTCCTTCAAGGCTCACCTTCTCATTCCTGTCGGAATACAGTGACCATTCCCATCTACATGGCTGACTGCACTCCCCGCAGTTCCCGGATCTGCCCAGCAGGTGTGCCGACAGGTAGCATCTGCCGGATATTGACTGGCACATGGCCCCGTGGACGAAGACCTCCAGTTCCATGTCCGTATTGGCCCTGATCTCCTTTATCTGCTCCAGGCTCAACTCTCTTGCAAGCACGACCCTGCTTGCTCCTAGGGATCTGTAGAACTCTGCGCTCTGATGGCTTGACACATTAGCCTGTGTGGAGATGTGCAGATCCAGGTCGTTCTGCACCGCCTGCATAATGGCAGCGGGGTCCCAGGCTATGACAGCATCGACACATGCAGATGCCGCAGCTTCCATCACCTTGTTAAGCTCCTGCAGGTCCCGGGGATAAATGACGGAATTGACCGCAAGGTAGCCCTTCAGGCCACACTCATGTATCTGTCCCACAAAGTCTGCCAGATTCTCTGTTGTGATCTCCTTTGCTCTTGACCTGAGGCTGAGCCGGTCCAGGGAAAAATAGACTGCATCGGCATCTTCCTTGCAGGCTCCAAGGGATGCCGGGTTACGGACTCCCATTACCAGTTCCGGGGTGCTTACTTTTTCATTGGCCTCAGGCATGTTTGCTTAAGCGGGGGCATGGCTTATATCGTTTGTCATCTGCTCAAGTGGATTTGTCATCTTGTCAAGTTTTCTTAGCTGCCGACAACTTATATATACCATTAAACACTATATCGCAGTGTCGATTAATATTAGGTATGCCTATTAAGACATGCCAACCTGACAAACAGACATCAAGGACTAAGAGAGGTAGAATATGGCTCCAATCATGCCGCTGGCAATGATGCCCGAAGGCAAGGTCAGTAAGATCATATCGATCAATGCAGGTCGTTCCCTTGTGAACCGCCTGAAATCCATGGGCTTTATAGAGAATTCATTCCTCAGGGTCAAGAAAGATAATATGGGTGCCCTTATTGTGGATCTTAACGGCTGCAACTATGCGCTTGGCAAAGGCATGGCCTCAAAGATAATGGTGCAGGAATGCACCCAGTGATTCATCTTTTTTAATTCAGGCTTTGATATCGGACCAGGATGGTGAGGAGGAGATCCTTTGCCGTTTAGACCTTTTTCCTGTTCCCGCTCGCTCCTCTCATGTATTTCCCGAACTCTGAGCCGATAAGCTGCATGCCACTGAACACCGGACCGTCCCTGCATACCCTCAGCCCGTCATTATCCATGCAGCAAGCACCGCACACCCCTATGCCGCACTTGAAATACCTGTGCAGACTGAACTCGGTTCTGGCAAGGGCGTCCTGCTCCTGGAGGATATCGAACACGCGCTTCATCATCATCTCAGGCCCGCACGTGTATATCCGGTCATATTGGGAGGCATCTATCTCACACAGCACGTCGGTGACAAAGCCGCAGCGATGAGCTGAACCGTCATCCGTCGTCATGTGGAGTTCCTTGCAGGCTGTGAGCCTGTCAGTGAAGAGCAGTTCATCCGCATTCCTTGCACCCATGATGGTGGTAATGCATGTGCCCTGGGACATGGCATGTTCCGCAAGCATGGCAACTGCCGCAGTTCCAACGCCGCCGGCCACAATGAGTATATTGTCATCCCGGGAAGGCAATGTGAAACCCCTGCCAAAGGGTCCGCGTATGCCCAGATGGTCCCCTTCCTTCATCTCAAAGAGTTTAGCTGTCGCATCCCCAACCTTCTGGACCGTGATGGCATTCTTGTAGGAGAGGGTCATGGGGATCTCATCAACGCCCCTGATCCACACCATGACGAACTGGCCCGGAAGAGCCTCATCGAAGCTCCTGTCAAAGAAGAAGGTCCTGTTGGAGGGAGATTCCTGTACGATCCTCGTTATTGTTACATCTATCGGGTACATTATGTCCTCCTGTGGGCAAGCCCGACAATATCCCCGATGTCCTTGTATCCGCCGGAGGATATGAAATCCTCAATACCATCGGCAACATTCCGGAACACCTCGGGTCCGTCGTAGACCGCAGAGCCTATCTGTACGGCAGAGGCACCTGCCATCATCATTTCCACGGCATCCTCCCATGAGGATATGCCGCCAACACCTATAACAGGTATGTCGAGGGCAGCGTAGAGGTCGTACACGCACTTGATGGCAACCGGCTTAACTGCTTTTCCGGACAGGCCGCCGAACCTGTTACCCAGTACCGGATACCCGCTGTGTATATCGATGGCCATCCCGCGCACGGTGTTGATGGCTACTATGGCATCAGCGCCTCCTCTCTGGGCGGCCTTGCCTATGGATACGATGTCCGTTACATTGGGTGTGAGCTTGACCCATACCGGCAGTTCCGTAACGTCGCACACAGCAGCTGCTATCTCCTCCACGGCGCATGCATCACAGCCAATGGAGGCGCCATAGCCCTGTGCATGGGGGCAGCTGACATTAAGCTCGAAGGCATCGGGTCCCGCATCAATAAGGCCGTCAGCGACAACAGCGAACTCATGTGCGTTCCCGCCGAAGATGCTGGCAATTACCGGGACCTCCGATTCCCTTTTTGCTATCTCCAGCTCCCCTGAGAAATCCGGGTATGAGGGATTCGGGAGTCCCATGGCGTTCAGGAATCCATATCCAAGATTTATCATACTTGGGTTACTGTGGCCCGCCTTAGGCTCCGGTCCGATGGATTTCGTGACCACCGCGCCGGCGCCCTCCCAGGCAATACGTGCAAGGGACACACCCGTAGTGCCCATGATACCCGCCGCCAGTATGGCAGGGTTCCTGAGCTTAAGTCCTGTGATCTCTATCATGTTATCGAGTATTAGTTCCTGTATTTGCTCAGACTCTCTTGCCGAGCTGGCAGACTGCCCTCTGCACAAGCTCTTTCCCGCCCAGTTCCACCAGTTCCATGCCGAGTTTCCGGGCATGTTCTTCGTAGTTCTCCGCGGGAATCACCTCATCGATACGCACCTGCTCTGTACCGTCAAGAGAGAGCACTTCTGCCAGCACATGTAATTCACTGTCATTGATGAAGTGGGTAAAGGAGCCTACAGGTGCGGTACATCCGCCCTCCACAGGGGTCACTACTATGCGCTCCACTGCAGTCTCTATTCTGGTCCTTCGGTCATCCAGTGCTGAGGTCACCTTCTCTGCCTCGCTTCCGGCGAGCGTCACTACAGCAATGGTGCCCTGGTTGGCCGAGGGACAGAAATGCTTGGGGTCAAGACGTTGCACGTCCAGGTCCCAGTTCATACGCTGCAGGCCCGCTTCAGCCAGGAGGATACCATCATACTGTCCTTCCTCCAGCTTTCTTATCCTGGTGTTGATATTGCCCCGCAGGTCGTGCACCTCAAGGTCGGGGCGGTAGCGAAGTAGCTGTGCGCGCCTGCGCATGGAGGTGGTCCCTATGATGGCATTCTCGGGAAGCTCTTCCAGTTTCGAGCCGTCTATGGTAAGGAGCACATCGCAGGGCGAATCCCGTTTGATGACTGCTGATGTTGAAAGCCTTTCCGGCCTGACCGTGGGCATATCCTTCATGGAATGCACCGCGATGTCCACATCCCCTTCCAGCATCCTGTCATCAAGCTCCCTGACAAAGGCGCCCACGCCTGCAACCTCGTGTAATGGACGATCCGTGAAGGTGTCGCCTGTGGTCTTTATTATTTTCCTGCTGGTTTTGACGCCTCTCTCAGCCAGCATGCGCTCGATGGTCGTTGCCTGTGCGAGGGCGAGGTCACTTCCGCGGGTTCCTATTATCATGTATTTCTCCGGTTCATTTTAAGTTTGCCTCATATGCTGCAAGGGTTCTCTCGATATCCTCTTCGCTATGGGCGGTGGACAGGAAATTTGTCTCGAACTGCGAGGGCGGCAGGAATACGCCGCTGTCCAGCATCCTGAAGAAGAATCCAAGGTATCCTTCCTTGTCGCACCTGAGCACTTCACTGTAGTTCAGCGGCCTGTCACCGAAGAAGATCTTGAACATCGATGATATGCCACATACGCTGTAATCCAGTCCAAGGTCAGCTACTATTTCCATGAGCCTGCCCCTGAACATGTCTCCGGTGGCATTCAGTCTCCTGTGTACATCCTCCTCCTCAAGCACGTCCAGTACAGCCAGTCCGGTTGCAACCGAGGCAGGGGAGCCGCTGAAGGTGCCTGCCTGGTACACGCCCCCGGAGGGTGCTATCATCTCTATGATCTCCCTCTTCCCACCGAAAACACCGATCGGTAAACCACCACCGATTATCTTGCCAAGGGTGGTCATATCCGGGGTGACACCGTAGTATTCCTGTGCGCCTCCCATGGCGAGCCTGAAACCTGTGATGACCTCATCGAATATGAGTACAACGTCGTTCTCCTCTGTGACCTCGCGCACATCACGGAGGTAATCACCCTCAGGAAGCACTGGTCCGATATTGCCGAGCACAGGCTCCATTATAAGTGCAGCCACATCTTCCTTGTTCCTCTCGATCACGTCGGTCAGTGCCTCGATATCATTGAATGGCACTTGCAGCGTATGCTTTGTAAAATCAGCAGGAACTCCAAGGGAGTCCGGTTTGCCGAGGGTCGTGGCGCCAGATCCTGCCTGCACGAGGGCCGCATCGTGGGCCCCATGGAAACCGCCCTCTATTTTGATGAACTTGTTCCTGCCAGTGAACCCCCTGGCAGCACGCAGTGCGCTCATGGTGGCCTCGGTACCTGTGGACACGAACCGAAGCATGTCAATGCTCGGGTATATGCCTGCTATTCTCTCTGCAAGGCGGACCTCAAGCTCCGTAGGCGTACCGTAAAGCCAGCCCTTCTCAAGCTGGGCTATGATGGCCGCCTTTAGCCGGGGGTGTGCATGGCCCAGGATGTTGGGACCGTATGCCAGGCAGTAATCGATATACTCGTTCCCGTCTATATCCTTGATCTTTGAGCCGGAGGCTGATTCGGTATAGAAGGGATAGGGCTTGATGGCCCTGACAGGACTGCTGACCCCTCCCGGAAGGAGGGTCCTTGCTTTCTTGTATAATTCTCTTGATTTGTCTAAGGACATTGGATCACCATTTGCTCATTTAAGCATCCGCGCCATATCTTTTGCGAAATAGGTCAGTATCATATCGGCTCCTGCCCTCTTTATTGAAAGCAGGGACTCGTACATCACCTTCTTCTCGTCCAGCCAGCCGTTCTGTGCGGCCGCCTTGATCATGGCATATTCCCCGCTGACGTTGTATGCAGCGGTGGGCATCTTGAACTCATTCTTGACACGGTATATGATGTCAAGGTACGGGAGTGCCGGTTTGACCATAATTATATCGGCGCCTTCCATGATATCCAGTTCCACTTCCCTCATAGCCTCATCGGAGTTGGCAGGGTCCATCTGGTAGGTAGACCTGTCACCGAAACAGCAGCCGGATTCTGCAACATCCCTGAAGGGGCCGTAGAATGCAGAAGAGTACTTTGCGGCATAGGACATAATGGGAATATCCCTTAAACCGTTCTCGTCAAGTGCCGACCTTATGGCCCCTATCATCCCGTCCATCATTCCTGAAGGTGCCACCATGTCTGCGCCGGCCTTTGCATGGCTCACTGCGGTCCTGCCAAGCAGGGGAAGGGTCTGATCGTTCAGCACTTCCCCCTTTTCCATATCCACCATGCCGCAGTGTCCATGGTCCGTATACTCGCAGAGGCAGACATCGGTAATTACCAGCATATCCCTGCCGAGCTCTTCTTTGATCTCGCGGACAGCCTGCTGGACTATATCCTCATCCCCCCAGGCAGAGCTTCCCTGTGCATCCTTGTGTGCAGGTATGCCAAAGAGTATAAGGGCCGGTATCCCCAGGTCTGCAGCTTCCTTTGCATCATCGGCGACCCTGTCCAGGGGAAGCCTGTCCACGCCGGGCATTGATGCTGTACTCTGGACCGTGCTTATGGTCTCATCCACGAACATGGGGTAGATGAGGTTATCTGCCGAGAGCGAGGTTTCCCTCACAAGATCTCTAATTCTTCCGTTTCTTAATCTCCTCATTCTGATTTCCGGGAACATGGCGGCAACTCTCCTTTTATTCTCTTTTTCTCGTTGCATCTATCTACGTTGAACAGCCTGAAGGCCATATCCAGCATCTGGTCATCACATAATTCTGCTGCATCCCTCAGGGCCTTCGTTGGCTCCGAGAGTATCTTGTTGACAATGGAATTGGTCATATCATCGATTATCTTCTGCTCTATATCCCCTATCGTGTGATATGCGCCAAGCTTTGTCAGGGCACGTTCCTTTTCCTGGCTGCGTACCCGGTAGTACTGGGCATACATCCCCGAAATGATATGATCGGCTCTCTGGCGCTTGTATTGCCTTATCAGAAGGCCGAACTCCTCGTCAATGATGGCCTGGGCCTTCTTGGCCTCCTCCATCCTCATCTCCAGATTCTTCTCATTGATGACACGCAGGTTATCTATATTATATAGTGTGACCAGCGGGATCGTGCCGATGCTGGGCTCTATGTCCCGGGGGTTTGCAATATCGATAAGGAGGAGTGCTTTCTCCCGGGATTCCATTGCCTTTTTCACCTGCTCGTGCCTGAGCACAAAGTGAGGCGCACCGGTGGCACAGATGACAACGTCGGCTTTCTTCAGGTTCTCTTCTATCTGGTCAAAGTGCACTGCGTGACCTCCCATATCGTCAGCAAGCTTCTTTGCTGCGGCATAGGTACGGTTAGCGATATACATCAGCTCGATCTCCCTGTGAGAGAGAGCCCTCGTGACAAGGGTTCCCATTTCCCCGGTACCGATCACAAGCACCATCTTGTTCTTGAGGTCGCCTACCGTATCCTCTGCCAGGTCGACAGCAGCAGATGCGATCGAGAGGGCTCCCCTGTTGATGTCTGTCTCCGTCCTGACCCTCTTACCTACCTGGATAGCTTTACTGAATGCCGTGTCCAGAGTCCTCCCCGTAGTGCCGAGGTTCTTTGCAACCTGGTAGAGATCCTTTATCTGACCAAGTATCTGGTCCTCGCCGATAATCATCGACTCAAGGCCGGAAGAGAGTCTCAGCAGATGCATAATGGATTCCTCGTGGTCGTAGAAGTCGATGATATTGGATGAAAGCCCCAGCTTCTTTGCAAACTGGAACATTACGCTGCTGCCCTTATTGGAGACAACGTACATCTCAATCCGGTTGCATGTCTTAAGGACTGCACATTCATGAACGAGTTCATTGGAATATATGTCCCTTAGGATATTCTCAAGGTCCCCGTCCCATACCTCTTCCATCTCTTCCACGCTTGCCCTGGAATGGGTGATGACCATGCTGGATATCTCAGTCATTGGGACTCACCACGCATGTTCTTTCTCAATGCTGAAAACTTTTTATGACCAGACATGTTATCGGACTTTCCCGTTTATTTTTTCACTTATAATACCAAGTGCTACATTATACCCTTTTTCGTAGGACACCTGGAGAGCTTCCCATACCTCGCTGCTTTCCAGTACCTGCCAGAGCATTTCCTTCCTGTCCTTCTGCCCGGGCACATTCTCTTTAAGGTATGTCCGGAGGTTTTCCTGGACCCTTATCATGTCTGAGAACTGAGGGGTTATGACCTCTTCGATCCTTTGCCGGACAAATCTCGAAAACGCAGGACTTGAGCCGGAAGTCGATATGCTGATGGTAAGGTCGCCCTTTTTTATGATCGAGGGAACCGTGACATCCCCGACAGCATCGACCTGGTTTGAGAGTATGTTCTTCCTCCTTGCAGCAGATGTGATACGTTCATTGACAGCCCTGTCACTGGTTGCAGGTATGACAAGGAATGCATCTTCAAGGAACTTGTCCAGCCGGGCAGCACTAAGTCCTCCGGCATCAGCCTCCACAAGTGAAAGATCGCCTGCTGAGTGCATCTGGCGGATGCAGGGAGTGAAATCCCTGCTGATGACCGTTACGTCTGCATATCTGGAAAACAGTTGCGCTTTGCGTTCGCCCACGGAACCGCCGCCGAAGATGACTATCCTGCGGCCGGACATATCTATCAGCAGTGGAAGAAAGCAGTTTTCTTGTGCCATGCGGTTCTCTCCGGATTTCATTTGCCTTGAACCGGAACTTAGTTAAACGTTGCGACAGTTCAGAGGCGGACACCAGTCTTCTTGAACTCGCGCTCGCTGAACAGGAGTCTGTAATCCTGTATGCCGGTGGACTGCGAGATCCTTGCAGCCACTTCTTCACAATCGTTCCTTGTATAGGAATGGACCATTGTAAAGAGGTTGTAGTCCCATCCTGGATGCCGTGGTCTTTCGTAGCAGTGGGTTACCTCGGGGAAGGAGGCCATTATCCTCCCTATATCCTCCACCATTCCATCAGGGACATTCCAGACACACATGGCATTGGCCACAATACCTATGTCCCTGTGTCCGATAGATGCGCCAAATCGTCTTATTATCCCCTTTTCTTTCATCAGGCGTATCCTTTCCACTACCTCTTCCTCAGTGAGCCCCAGCTTTTCTGCGATATGCCTGAAAGGTGATCCTGTGAGCGGTATGCCATCCTGGGTGGCCTTCAGTATCATTTCATCGGTTGCATCCATATCTTTTACCTGATAACTTTGACCTGTTTTCATCTGATATTGAACCTGACGCCTATCTTGAACAATCGTACCGTAGGCAGGTTGACAAACTCAAGACCCGTCTTCTGGCTGAGCTCCCGGAGGATCTCCTGTATCCTCTCCTCATCGGATGCAGACAGCGTGAACCACACATTGTATATGTCCGGACGGAGGTAGTTATGGGATACCTCTGCATACTCATCGATGTAATCTGCGACCTTGTCGATCATTTCCTCGGGTACCTTCACCGCTACAAGGGTACTGGTGCCTCCCACCCGGTTACGGTTGATGACCGGGCCTATTTTCCGGACCGCTCCTTCCTCCTGCAGCCTCCTGAGACGAGTGAGGATCTCTTCTTCGCTGATCTCCAGCCCCTCCCCCAGTTTAAGGAATGGATGAGTGTCAAGTGGAAACTCATGTTGTATGGTGTTGAGTATCTTTTTGTCCGTTTCATCAAGGTATATCATTGGGATCACTGTCTTTTGGGTGTGTATATGCAGTAGGGTTCCTCAGCCAGGTAATCTCCTGTGGCTGCATAGGCGCGTGCCCGGCATCCTGCACACACCTTATTGTATTCGCAGTCCCCGCACTTCCCTTTCAGCCTTGAGGGATCCCGGAGGTCGTTGAAGACCCGGGAGCTCTCCCATATATCGCTGAAAGACTGATCTTTTATGTTGCCGGCAAGTGCAGGCAGGTATCCGCAGGGATAGACCTCCCCGATACTTGATACAAAGCAGAACCCGGTGCCTCCGAGACATCCTTTTGTCATGGCTTCGTATCCGTGCGTTTTGACATTTATCTCGACGCCTTCTTTTTTGGCACGCTGGCGCATTATCCTGAAGTAATGGGGAGCGCAGGTCGCTTTGAGCTGTATCTGCGCAGTTTTCTGCTGGTCATAGAACCAGTTGAGCACTCTTTCATACTCGACCGGAGGTATTTCCTCATCCTCGAGCTCCTTGCCCCTGCCTGTGGGAACCAGCAGGAAGATGTGCAGCGCCTCGGCCCCGATCTCAGTTGCCATTTCGAGGATAGCTGGTATTTCCGCAAGGTTGCGCTTAGTGACAGTTGTATTGATCTGGAAGCTGATGCCTGCCTCCCTGATGGCGTCGATTCCACGCATTGCCCCTTCAAAGGCCCCGGGCATGCATCTGAAATCATCATGCGTTCCAGGGCTTGCACCATCAAGGCTCACACTGATCCTCCTGATACCCACTTCTTTCAGGCTTGAGGCCACCTCAGGAGTAACAAGGGTCCCGTTGGTCGCGAGTGCGACAGGGAGACCTTTTCCGTTTGCATATGTGGCAAGTTCATATATGTCGTCCCTGACAAGAGGCTCACCGCCACTGAGTATCAATATGGGCTTACCCATACCGGATATCTCATCAATGAAGCGCATAGCTTCCTTGGTACTAAGCTCGCCCGCTGGTTTCTGGGATGTCGATGATCCCCGGCAGTGCCTGCAGGACAGGTTGCAGCCTGCAGTGGTTTCCCATGCTATGAGTCTTGGAGGTCTGGCCATGTTGATCATTTTATATGTTTCGATGAAAGTTCCACTCTGCTTATATAGGATGGGGCTATACTAGTCCGCACCCATATTAATAATTAGTCATCGGTACAATAATGTCCAAGCCATGCAAAGCTGCAGCAGGCTGTTTATTCTTGTCGGTAATCATCTTAGTAGAGTTATATTGTATCAAAAGTAATATAGAGGTGAACATGTATTAACGCCTTGAATCTTGCACTTGCATCTGCCTGGGTCGTTCTGGCTGCATATATCCTTCACCTTATACGTACCCGTACTTCCCTGGTCAAGAAGCACAGGAACATGAACGAATAGTCGGATACTATAGGTGCTCAAATGGATAAAAAACACAAGACCATGCTTGCAATTGCCTTTATTGCCGTCGTAGGTATTGCAGGTCTGTGGAACGTGGACTTTTCGCAGGGATATCTGCTGGTCTCAGAACTGCTGGAAGACCCGGATAAGTATGTGGGTCACAACGTAAATACAATGGGTACTGTGAAGAATGGCACTCTTGATGTCTCGACATCAGGTATCTCGTTCATGCTGGAGGATCCGGAGGATGAGGCATACGAGGTAGAGGTGGTCTACACCGGCGTCCTTCCTGCAAACCTGGCAGAGGGCGCAGGCCTGACAGTCAGCGGCAGGATGGTATCCGAAAGCAGGATCGAGGCTAATAAGATAGTTATGGGATGCCCTTCAAAGTATAGTGAGTGACACCAGAAAACGGGACGTTATGATGGAAATAGAGAACCTTGAAGAATACCGGCTGATAAAGGCTTCAATGGACGGTCTGGTTGCCTGCATGGATGACGGCTCGAAAATGAAGAAGATGCTGCTGCATGTCTGTAGCTCCGGTGGCAAAAGTATCCGGCCGATCATACTGATGCTATGCACTGAGATATGCGGAGGCCACCGCGACAAAAGCGTCAATGCGGCTCTTGCCATCGAGCTCATTCACTCTGCATCCCTCATACACGATGATGTACTTGATGACGGCATTATTCGCAGGGGTGTCGAATCGGCCCATAAGAAATACGGTGTTCCTGCAGCCATACTGTGCGGCGATTTCCTTATATCGAAAGCCATATCCCTGATATCTTCCTACGGTACGGATTCAGTGCTTGAGTTCGGCAGAGCCGGCATGTATATGGCCGAGGGTGAGACCATTGATATTTCCAGTAACGGGACGGAATTTGGCAGGCAGAACTACTATGAATGCATAAGCAAGAAGACGGCTTCCCTTTTTGCTGCAAGTGCTGCCATCGGTGCCTATGTTGCGGGCGCCGACAGGGAAAAGGCAATGATGTTCAGGTCATTCGGCGAAAGCGTCGGCAACGCATACCAGATAGTGGATGACCTGCTTGAATATCTGAACAGGCTTGAGGATAAGCAGTCAAACTTTGAATCCGTCACTCTGCCACTGCTTTACGAAAGAAGCTTCGGTCGCGAAGAGGCGGTGATTCTTACGGTCAGGGAGGTTCTCATCCATGTCAATAAGGCAAAGGGGATACTGGATAACTTCAGTGATTCTGTTGCAAAGGACAAGCTCCTCCTGGTAACCAACCTGATCACAGTAGACATGCTGCCCGAAAGCGTCCTCGGGACAGGCTGAACGCCTTTTAAATCCTTTTTATATGCCAGGTGTATCCATGAGAGTATATGATAAGTCAGTAATAAAAGTCAATGCAAACACTGAAGATGGTAAGGTCGTACTTGACACCGAAGGGCCCCTGTCTGCAGTGGCAAAACCCATAATTAAACGCATAAACAGCATATTTCAGGAAGAAAAGCCGATCCTGTCCGAGGAAGAGAGCATAACCTTCTCCACCTGGGTCCCTCCCATGCCCGGAGAGGTGTTCAACAGGATGATCAGTGCACAGGTTGCCTCCATTCTAAAGAAGAGAGTGCCGGATCAATTTTCCATCGGCATCACAGGCAGATGTCCGAACAACTGCATACACTGCGGTGCTGCAGGCATCGTTGCAGACCCTGAACTGACGATCGATGAGATCAATGGTGCGGTTAACAGGGCTCTTGATCTTGGAACTTATTATATTTCATTTGATGGCGGAGAGACAATGCTGCGCAAGGATCTGGCCAGGATGGTCGATGCCGTGGACAAGAGCCGTGCTGTAGCAGCCTGCTTCACATCCGGCTTTTCCATGAACGAGCAGAAGGCAGCCGAATTGAAAAGAGCAGGACTTTTTGCTGCACACATGAGCCTTGACAGCCCTGACGAGAAGGAACATGACCGGGTGAGAGGACGCGAAGGAGCTTTCCGGGATACTGTGAACGGCGTGAAGAACGTGCTCTCCGCAGGCATCCTTGCCGACCTCTTTGTTGTGGTATCGCCTCACAACATAGATGATCTTGATGGCTTCTACCAGTTTGCTGCCGACATGGGCATGCACGAAATGTCCGTGTATGAGATCGTGGCCGTGGGGCGCTGGCTGGAACACGAGGATGAGGTCATCGGTGAGAAAGACGTGAAGCGCCTGGCCGATTTCCAGAAGTCCGCCAACCGGAAGCCCGAAGGACCAAGGGTTACTGCTTTTCCTTATTTCCTGGGACCTGACCAGTTCGGGTGCTTTGCAGGAAGGCGCTGGATGCATGCCACTGCAGGCGGCGATGTCCTCCCCTGTGCCTATACACCCCTTTCCTTCGGGAATATCCGCGAAGAGGATCTTGGAGTCATATGGGAACGCATGGGAAAGCATACAGCATACAGGTCATCTGCGGACTATTGCATGATGCGTAATCCCCAGTTCAGGGAAAAGTATATTCACACCATACCTGAGGGTGAACGGCTTCCCCTGAGAGTGGACCTGCAAAAGGACTGATCTCCTGCAGGATCCCCTATATAAAACAATAGGAAACATGAAACTGCTGTCCTTATGCTTGCAGAGGGATGAGGCAAGTTTTGCGAATAATGCCACAGCTGGTGTTTTTCGCCCTCCCTCTGTAATGAAAGATCATTACCTATTTATGAATCACGTCTACGAAACCTTTATATCCCATTTAACACTAGAGGGAGTGAATTATTCGGGATAATTATAATCAATCATCACGAGGATTAGCATGGCCAAAGAGAAAATCTTGTCTGAAATAAAAGACGCAGAAGGCAATGCACGGAAAATGGTTGAAAACGGTGCAAAGAGTAAACAGGACCGTATCACCAGTGCACGTGCAGAAGCCAGGGAGATCCTGAAGCAGGCGGAAGCCGATGCCCATCGATCTGCACAGAATGCGATCAAATCCGCTGAAGAGACACTCTCTGCAGAGAAGGAGGAGATCGTCAGGACAGGCAGAAGCGAGGCAGAAGCAATCGCAAAGAAGGCATCTTCCAAAGTTGATAAAGCAGTTGACATGTTACTGACTGAATTTGAGAGGGCAGTACATGCTTAAGCCAAAACAGATGAGTCGAGCCGTTATAGTTGGCCATAAGAACATCCTTGAAGAAACGGTCGATGCTCTGCATAAAGCTAATCTGTTCCACATAGAAGATTTTAATGAGGATGGCTCTGATCTTAAGATAGGCAAGCCGTTCGAGAAAGGAAGCGAAGTTTCAAAAAGACTCGTCAAGATACGATCTATTGCAAGCCTGCTTGGTGTAAAGGACGTTGCAGTTGCAAAGCAGAATCCTGCTACGGTCTGCTCCCAGCTTGACAGCTGCCTTGACACACTGGACCAGGAACTGGAAGTGCTTGTTGAGAACAAGCATGCGCTGGAAGCTGAGCTTAAGGACATAGGCTCTTCTAAGAAAGAAATCCTTCCTTTTACTAATCTTGGCCTGGATCTTGAGCTTTATCGCGGATACGAAAACCTAGTTGTATTTGCAGGTCACGTAAAAGAAAACGTTGAGCCTGATATAGCCAGAATAACTTCTTCTTATGAGCTGTTCTATGATCAGAAGTCTGGCGCAATAGTTCTCTTTGTTGTCCGGGAAAAGGCACCGCAGATTGCTGAAGTGCTCGCAGGTACCTCTTTCAGGGAATCGAAGATTCCCGATATGACCGGTTCCCCTTCTTCACTGCTGGTGGACCTCGAGAACAGAGAAGCTGATATCAGCAAAAAGATACAGGCAATCGATACTGAGATCGAGGCCCTGAAGCTCAAATACAGCGATCTGATTCTTGCAAGCAACGAGGTATTGTCCATAGAGATCGAAAAGGCGGAAGCACCCCTAAGGATCGCAACCACGGAAAGTTCTTTCATTATTGACGGATGGCTCCCTACGGATCAATATGCAGAGCTTGAGCGCACTGTCAATGCAGCGACAAACGGACGTGCATTTGTCTCCTCCCAGGAGATCACAAAGCCTGATATCAAGAAGGTCCCTATTGAATACGACAATCCCAAGATCGTGTCTCCCCTGCAGGAGATCATGAATCTTTACGGGCGTCCGACCTACAAGGAACTTGACCCTTCAGCATTGATATTCATAACATTCCCACTCCTGTACGGAATGATCCTTGGTGACATTGGTTACGCCCTTATCCTGCTGATAGGTGCACTTATCATCAAAAAGGTTGTTTCAACGGATGCAGTCAAGCCCCTGATGAACATTCTTATCTACTGTCAGATATCGACATTGTTCTTTGGTATATTATATGGCGAGTTCCTTGGTTTCCCTCTTGCAAGCTACCACGGGGAACACGGTATTGAGCCAGGCCTGATACCCGGATTTGAAACCCTGGAATTGTTTGTAAGTCCCTTTGCCGCTGGTGAAATGATCGGTTTCCCCCTGCACAGGACTCACCTTGTAATGACATTCATCGTGGCGACTGTTTTTGTTGGTCTGATCCACCTTAACCTCGGGTATGTGGTGGGTTTCATCAATGAGAAGAGGAAACACGGTATTTCTGCAGCTATCTTCGAGAAAGGCAGCTGGATAGTTGTAGAGCTTGGCATCCTCCTCGCAGTGCTTGGTTACCTCGATATGCTACCGATAATCATAGGGGCCATTGTGTTCCTTGTAGGTGTAGCCATGCTTGTAAAAGGAGAAGGAGTAAAGGGTCCGGTAGAGTTGCCGTCCCTTCTGAGCAATTCTCTGTCCTATACTCGTATAATAGCTGTCGGATTGTCATCCATCTATATTGCCTCAACTGTCAACCTTATCGCCTTTGAGATGATGTGGCAGCCCGGATCACCAATTGGTGTGATGACTATCTTTGCGATTGTAGTGTTCCTATTCGGACACGCTTTGAACACTGCCCTGAGTATAATAGCCCCCGGATTACATGCACTCAGGTTACAGTATGTAGAGTTCTTCGGTAAATTCTACGAAGGTGGGGGACGCAAATACGATCCATTCGGATACATAAGAAAATACACGGAGGAAAAATAAAATGGCAACAGAAGCAGTAGTAACAACAATGAGCCCAGAGGGACTGAAAGCAATAGGAGCAGCACTTGCAGTAGGACTTACCGGTCTTGCATCCGCAATTGCAGAGAAGGACATCGGTACTGCAGCAGTAGGCGCAATGGCCGAGAATGAAGCTCTTTTCGGTAAGGGACTTATCCTGACTGTTATCCCAGAAACGATCGTTATCTTCGGCCTGGTAGTCGCACTATTGTCTCTATAAGATAGTTTAAGAGCGCACTTTGCTCTTAAATTTATTTTGAAGGTGAATGAGCATGGGACTTGAAATTGTTGTTAAAGATATCATGGATGCTGCGCAGGCGGAAGTAGCCAGATTGAATCGCGAGGCTGATGCAGAGGCTTCACTGATACTTAATGATGCCAGGCAGAATGCGAAAAAGATCGTAGGTGAACGTCTTGCAAAGGCAGAGGATGATATCCGTAAAATGAGACAGCAAGAGACCTCCAGCGCGAATCTTGAAGTAAAGCGCACACTGCTCAATGCACGTAAGGAATTGCTAGAAGATGTATATGCCAGGGCTGAAAAATCCATAGCCGCATTTTCTCAAGAAAAGAATAGAGAGCTTCTGAAATCCATAATTGAGAAAAACGAAGCCAGCGGTAAAAGGATATACTCCAATGCAGCTTCAGAGAAACTTGTCAGGGAACTGACCTCTCTTGAGTATGCTGGTAACATCGACTGTCTCGGTGGAGTTGTCATCGAGAATGAAGATGGGACTGTAAGGCTGGATTATACCTACGATGTCATCCTTAGAAGTGTAAGCGAGCAGTTGTTGAAGCAAACATCTGATATTCTATTCGGGTGATTTCTAAATGCGGCTGTTGCAGAAATTTAAGCGTGGTTCCAGTTCAGATGCAAAAGGCCATACCAACTACGCATACACGGTATCACGTGTTCGTGCAATGAAGAGTAAGCTCTTGCCAAAAGAGACCTACCCGAGACTCATGAACATGAGTATCGATGAGATCACCAGGTTCATAGGCGAGTCCGGGTACAAGGAGGATGTCGATGAACTGGCAATGAAGTATGACGGTGTGGACCTTATTGAACACGCACTGAACAGGAATCTGTCTGTTACCTTTAGGAAACTCCTGAACATCTCCGAAGGGGAGGTAAACTTCCTTATTGCGGAATACCTCAAGGAATACGATATCTGGAACGTCAAGACTATACTCCGAGGCAAATACTGCAGGGCTTCAACTGAAGAGATTCTGGAGGCTCTCGTTGCCGGAGGCACTCTTACCTACACTTTCCTCTCAGGCCTGGCCGGAAAGGAAACGGAAGATGTCATATCTGCATTTGAGGGTACCGAATATTATCCTATAATCAAGAACTATGACGGTACCAACCTTTCGGATATAGAGAATCAGCTCGATAAGTTGTACTATGCAGGACTCTTTGCAGTAGCAGGCGGTTCTAAATCCAAAGACCGCAAACTGTTTGCCAAGTTCATCAGGGCAGGCATTGACATAAAGAACCTAATGATCCTTTTCCGCCTGAAGAAGGCCGGGATCACCGACCCCCAGATGATGAATCTGATGATCGAGGGAGGTCTTGAGATCGGGCAGAAGGATATACAGAGGTTGATGCCACTACCCTTTGGAGAGTTCATCGAGGAACTTGACAAGTACTCATACTGGAAGGAAATATCCGACATAGTGAACCCGGGTATGCAATCACTGATCGATGTTGAGACACGCCTCAAGAAATACAGGCTTAAATCTGCAGCAAGCTTCTCACATGTTTATCCACTCTCAATAGTACCAATCATGGACTACATGCTAACCAAGCAGAATGAGGTAAACAACCTGCGGATAATAGTACGTGGCAAAGAGGCCAACCTCAGTGATGAAATTATCAGGGAACAGTTGGTGATCTGATGGAATTAGCAGTGGTTGGGCGCAGCGAGTTCGTGACAGGGTTCAGGCTCGCAGGTGTCAGAAAAATATATGAAGTTAATGATGGCGAACTTGAAGCTGCCGTGCACAGGATACTTGAGGATGAGGAAGTAGGTATTCTTGTAATGCATGGCGATGATCTCAATAAACTACCGGAGATGCTAAGAAACACTATCAATGACTCTGTTGAGCCAACAATTGTGACTCTTGGAGGTAGTGCGCAAAGTTCGAACCTAAGGGAAAAAATAAAACAATCGGTAGGTGTTGATCTGTGGAAATGAAAGGTGAAATTTATCGCGTGGCAGGTCCTGTCGTCACTATCAGGGGCATCAAGCCTAAAATGTACGATGTGGTCCAGGTTGGTCACGAAGGATTAATGGGTGAAGTGATCAGGATAGAAGGTGACAAGGCCACTGTCCAGGTATACGAGGATACAGCCGGTATCAGGCCGGGAGAGCCTGTAGTGAACACTGGCATGTCCCTCTCAGTAGAACTTGGCCCCGGATTATTGGAAAGTATTTATGACGGTATCCAGAGACCTTTGATGGTCCTGCAGGAAAAGATGGGTGACTTCATCCAGAGAGGAGTCACTGCAAACGGACTCAGCCGCGAGAAAGTGTGGGAGTTCAGGCCAACTGCAAAGAAGGGTGATTCCGTAAAGGGCGGAGATGTAATTGGTCTTGTGCAGGAAACCGAGAATATCGAGCACAAGATCATGGTCCCACCAACAATCTCGGGAACTATCTCCGAGATCAAGGCAGGCAAATTCAAGGTCGATGAAATTATATGTGTTCTTGAGAACGGCACGCAGATGTCAATGATGCAGAAGTGGCCTGTCAGGAAGCCACGTCCTGTAGGCAAGAAGCTTATGCCGAACAGGCCCCTTATTACCGGTCAGAGGATCCTTGACGGTCTGTTCCCGGTTGCAAAGGGCGGTACTGCAGCTATCCCCGGTCCCTTCGGCTCCGGTAAGACAGTTACCCAGCAGCAGCTTGCAAAGTGGAGTGACACTGACATTGTGGTCTACATCGGATGCGGCGAACGTGGAAACGAGATGGCCGATGTGCTTAACGAGTTCCCCGAGCTCCAGGACCCAAAGACAGGACGCCCGCTCATGGAACGTACAGTGCTTATCGCCAACACCTCAAACATGCCTGTGGCAGCCCGTGAGGCTTCTGTTTATACAGGTATAACCATTGCGGAATACTACCGTGACATGGGATACGATGTGTCACTCATGGCAGACTCCACTTCCAGGTGGGCAGAGGCAATGAGAGAGATCTCATCAAGGCTTGAAGAGATGCCTGGTGAGGAAGGTTACCCTGCATACCTGTCAGCAAGACTTTCCGAGTTCTATGAGAGAGCAGGATACGTACGCACTCTCGAAGGTCAGGAAGGCTCTATCACCGTTATCGGTGCAGTATCACCGCCCGGCGGAGACTTTTCCGAGCCTGTCACACAGAACACCCTTCGTATCGTGAAGGTTTTCTGGGCCCTGGATGCAAAGCTTGCACAGAGGAGGCACTTCCCGTCCATTAACTGGCTGACGAGTTACAGCCTGTACACACAGGGACTCTCCGACTGGTTCGGTGAGAATGTGGCACCCGACTGGGTAACCCTCAGGGACAATGCAATGGACCTTCTCCAGCAGGAAGCAGAACTCCAGGAGATCGTGCAGCTGGTCGGTTCCGACGCTCTGCCTGAAAACCAGCAGCTTGTGCTCGAGATCTGCCGTATGCTCAGGGAATACTTCCTGCAGCAGAACGCTTTCCACCCTGTGGACACATACTGCCCCTTCGACAAGCAGTACAAGTTACTGAAAGCAATCTCCAAGTACGGTGAGATGGCAACAGCTGCACTTGAAGCAGGCGTCCCGATGAAGGACATCCTGTCCCTCGAGTCAAAGGATGAACTTGCGAAGGTAAAGTTCGAAGAGAACTTCCAGGGTGCACTTGACGCTGTCCTTACCAAGATGGATAAGGAATTCGCGCAGCTTGGAGGTAAGTAAAAATGACCAAGGAATATAAGACAATCACAGAGATCTCAGGACCACTGGTCTTCCTTGAGAAGACCGAACCTGTAGGTTACAATGAACTGGTTACTATCAACCTTCCGGACGGGACCACCAAAAGAGGACAGGTCCTTGATACTTCCGCTGACATGGTAGCAGTCCAGGTATTCGAAGGTACCGGCGGACTCAACGAGGAATCCGGTGTAGTCTTCACAGGCGAGACCATCAAGCTCCCGGTTTCCAAGGACATGCTCGGCCGTATCCTTTCCGGATCCGGTGAGCCACTGGACGGCGGACCGCGCATCATCCCAGAGGACAGGGTAGACGTTAACGGTGCATCAATGAACCCTTATTCAAGGATGCCACCTGAGGAGTTCATCCAGACAGGCATCTCAACCATCGACGGTACCAACACCCTTGTACGTGGCCAGAAGCTGCCTATCTTCTCCGGATCAGGCCTCCCCCACAACGAGATCGCACTGCAGATCGCACGTCAGGCAAAGGTTCCCGGCTCCACCGAGGACTTCGCGGTAGTGTTCGCTGCAATGGGTATCACCAGTGAGGAAGCACAGTACTTCATGGAGGACTTCGAGAAGACCGGTGCACTTGAGAGAGCAGTGGTGTTCCTCAACCTCGCAGACGACCCTGCAGTCGAGCGTCTCATCACACCAAGGATGGCACTCACCGCAGCCGAGTACCTTGCATACGAGCATGACATGCACGTACTGGTCATCCTTACCGATATCACCAACTACTGTGAGGCACTGCGTCAGATGGGTGCGGCCCGTGAAGAGGTTCCCGGAAGGCGTGGTTACCCTGGTTACATGTACACCGACCTTGCATCGCTCTACGAGCGCGCAGGTGTCATCAAGGGTAGGAAGGGGTCAGTCACACAGTTCTCGATCCTTACCATGCCCGGTGACGATATCACCCACCCGATCCCTGACCTGTCAGGTTACATTACCGAAGGACAGATCGTGGTCTCAAGGGAACTGCACAGAAAGGGTATCTATCCACCTATCAACGTGCTGCCTTCACTCTCCCGTCTGATGAACTCAGGCATTGGTGCAGGCAAGACCAGGGATGACCACAAGGCAGTCTCTGACCAGATGTATGCAGCCTACGCAGAAGGCCGTGACCTCAGGGGTCTCGTTGCCATCGTAGGTAAGGAAGCTCTCTCCGAGAGGGACCAGAAGATCCTTGAGTTCGCGGACCTCTTTGAGGACAGGTTCGTTCGCCAGGGAAGGGATGAGGACAGGACTATCGAGGATACCCTGAACGTCTCCTGGAGCATCCTTGCAGAACTTCCGGAAGCCCTGCTCACAAGAGTGGACAACAAGTACATCCAGAAGTACCACCCCGCTCACAAGAGCAAGTAAAGACAGGTGATCCTACATGGGCGTAAAAGATGTGAAACCAACCCGGTCCGAACTTATCGAGCTCAAGAAGAAGATCAAGCTCTCACAGAGCGGCCACAAGCTGCTCAAGATGAAGAGGGACGGACTTATCCTTGAGTTCTTCGAGATACTCGGCAAGGCCAAGGACGTCAGGACCGAGCTGGATGCCGCCTATGAAGTAGCTTCCCGCAGGATAGCCATCGCAGAAGCTGTTGACGGTGTGATCACCGTCAAATCCACCTCCTTTGCCCTTCAGGGCAAGCCGGAGATCGAGCTGGAAAGCCGCAATATCATGGGTGTCGTCGTTCCCAAGATCGAGTCATCCAGTGTCCACAAAGCACTCGATGAGCGTGGATACGGTATCGTCGGTACCAGTTCCTATACGGATGAGGCAGCAGATTCATACGAGATCCTTGTTGAGAAGATCATCCTTGCAGCGGAGATCGAGACCACCATGAAGAAGCTTCTCGATGATATCGAGAAGACAAAGAGGCGTGTCAACGCTCTCGAGTTCAAGGTGATCCCCGAGCTCCAAGAAGCAATGAACTTCATCAGGCTCCGTCTCGAGGAGATGGAAAGGGAAAACACCTTCAGGCTGAAGAGGATCAAAGGATAACCCCTTATGAACTCACCCAATGATCGCCCAAACCTGGTCGATCGCTTTTTTATAAGACTGTCCCGACCTGAGAACCTTGCCAGGATCATCAGGTGGGCATGGCTTATTTCCCTGATGATGCTTGTGCTGGGCTATATTATTATTTATACCAAAGTGCGGCATTTGATACCTATTTAAATACTGGCTCGGCCAGGAATTTACTTTCCTTTATCTTCTTCAATTGAATAAGCACCTCTCCCGCGTGCTCCGCCGTCCTCACATTATCCCACACCTTCACCACCACGCCTTCAGGGTCGATCAGGAAAGTACTCCTCACGGTGCCCATATACTCCCTGCCATAATTCTTCTTTGTTCTCCAGACGCCGTACTGCCGGTGTACGCCGGTGTCCTCGTCTGAGAGCAGTGTTATTGTGAGTTCCTGTTTCCGGATGAAGTTCTGGTGCGACTTCACACCGTCCTTGCTGACTCCCAGGATCGAGGCATCCTCGGCAGCAAAATCGTCTTTCAGGGAGGAGAACTCATGGGCCTCGCGGGTGCAGCCGGCTGTATTGTCGCGGGGGTAGAAATATAGGACCAGCCACTTGCCGCGGAAGTCTTCCAGGCACACGGTGTTGCCGGCGTGGTCGGGGAGGCAGAAAGAGGGAGCGGACTGGCCTTCGGATATTGTGATGTTTGTCATTTTCTTCACTCCTTTGTACTCAATCTCAGAGCAGAACCTATTGTGGTGAAGGCTCTCCCGGTGTATAAGGAATGCGATGTCGGCAGATGCACTGTAGCTGTACGGGTGAAAGAAGTAAAAGGAGGTGGAAGGAGACATTTATATCTAAGCCAATACTGAATGTTCTGTCATTCTTAGAACCGATTCAACTCAGGATTTGCATCATAATGGAAGAACTGATAAGGATGGAAAAGGTCTGTGTCACTGCGGGAGACAGGAGTATCCTTTCGGGTTTTGACATGTCTCTTTGCAGAGGGGAAAAAGTGCTCATTAAAGGGCGCTCGGGCATTGGCAAGACAACCCTTTTCAGGCTTCTGATGGGTTTCAGGAAACCTTCTTCGGGTGCTATCTATTTCGACGGCCGTCCGCTTGATGCAGGGCTTGCGTGGGACATCAGGAAGAGGATAGCACACATCTCCCAGGACAGTGATATAGGGGAAGGGAGGGTGAAGGAAATGCTGGATGAGGTGTTTTCCTATAATGAGAACAAAGGGAAGCTCGATCCGGATAGACTGCGCCTTTTGATGTCGGAACTTTCCCTGCGGGAAGATGTCCTTGATAAGAGGTTCGAGAACCTGTCAGGCGGAGAGAAGCAACGCATAGCGATCATCATATCCCTGCTCACACGGAAGGACATCTTCCTGCTGGACGAGATAACATCCGACCTTGACGCCGGGCTGAAGAAAAAGGTAGTGGATATGTTTGTCAGTGATCCTTCCCGGACAGTTCTTGTAATATCCCACGACTCCGAATGGGAGCGTGAAGGTGTAAGGGTCATCGACCTTGAAAGGATGCAGGAGGGTGTCAATGACTGCAGTTGACATATCCCTCGCGGGAATGGTCTTCTGTTTTCTCCTGTTGCTGATCCCCATCATCGTCAGCTATCACCTGAAACTCAGGCTCACAGGCCCTACCATTGAGAGCACCCTCAGGATGACCGTCCAGCTTGTCTTTGTGGGATTCTTCCTCACATTTGTCTTTGAGCTCAACAGTTCTTTGCTTAACATCCTCTGGGTAATGATCATGGCGGCTGTTGCATCCTATACGGTCCTCAGGAGCGTGCAGCTCAAGTATGGCTCCCTGATCCTGCCGCTTATTATCTCTTTTGCGGTCACGAACATAGGGATCCTCCTCTATTTCAATGGGCTTGTGATCGGTCTGAACGATCTCTTTGAGGCACGTTACTTCATCCCTGTGGCAGGGATGGTCGTAGGCAATTCCCTCCGGGCCAGCATCGTAGGGATAAGTGATTTTTGTGACCAGATACAGAGGAACGAGAATCGCTACCTTTTCAGCCTGTCCCATGGTGCTGAAAAGCATGAGGCGCTCAAACCGTACCTGAGAAAGAGCCTGAGGAATGCGCTTCGGCCAACCCTCGCAAACATGGCAACAGTAGGCATCGTTTTCCTTCCCGGGATGATGACAGGTCAGATAATAGGTGGCTCAAGCCCATTGATCGCCATTGAGTACCAGATCGCTATCATGGTCGCGATCTACGTGACCACATTGGTGAACGTACTCCTCGGTATCCTTATTATGATGCACCGGGGTTTTGACGATTACGGCATTTTCAGGAAGGACATGCTCAAAGTTGAATGAAGGCTGTGCAACATCCTTAATCCAGCCTCTGAAGATACCATTATCATAGTCAATGGCATTATTATATATACGTCGGAGTTCACTTTTCATTAATTGGTCAAGTAATAAGGAGTATCTATAATGACAGTACTGAGTTTCATTGCCTGCAGGATGTTCGAGGATGAGATCACCCACATTATCGAAAGTGACCCCTGTATCCGGAAAGTCGTCATTGTGGATAACGAGGACTGCTCCGGACTTGCAGGCAAGCTTGAAGCTGCCGGTTGTAATTATGATCTGCTTCTACTCCCGGCCCTTCCTGCCAGGTCTGAAGATGGCGGTGAGGACGGGCTGACCCTGGTCGTATACATGCTGGAGCTGGCTCTGCATGCTGTTCCTGCCAACCTGAAAAAGGTTGTATATGAAAAGGTCGAAGAGTTGTCAGGACATTCGGACGGGATCCTTCTTTTTTATGGTCTCTGTGGCAATGTCCTCGGAAAGGTGGAACAGGACTTCAGCTCAAGTCCTTGTGTTGTCCGCATACTGAAAGAGGATAACGGCACAGTTGTGGACGATTGCATAGGTGCCGTGCTTGGCGGCAGGGCCGCATATCTTGCCAAACTGACCGGCTCCAGGGGAATAGGCACTTTCTTCATGACCCCCATGTGGGCAGCGCACTGGCGTGAGATGGTGGTATCGGCGGGCCTGACCCAGAACCCTGATGATATAAAGATGTCCAAGTTCGTCTTCGACTATGCCGGATACAAGAACGTTGCCAGGATGGATACAGGACTGTACTATGAAAAAGACTTCAATGCAATGGTGGAGGAGTTCGCACGTCTTTTCGAATTCAACATCATTGAGATGACTGCAAGCCCTGCGCTGATAAAGGAATGTTACAGGAAACTATGTGCTGATGTCATACACTGATATTTGGTATTTATATTTTTGATTATAGCTCTATAATACTAACTTTTAAATACTCTCGGGCTAATCTTAGAAGTGAGGTTGTAATTTTATAGGGGGTAATATGAAATGGCTTTGATAGAATTAGCTGTTATATTCCTGATATTGGCAATCGTTGCCTATATATTGGGAGCGAGGGGAGTTGCTGGATTTTCCATGGAGATTGCAAAGTGGCTTGTGATAATCTTCATAATACTGGCAATAGTAAGTTTCTTCCTGTAACGGGCTTCTGCAACGATACCCGCAGGGAAAAAACCTATTTTTAAGATTTCTCAAGTTCTCTTTTATTCTCTTTTTTGTATGTATTCCTCTCTGCGCGGAGAGAACACTTCAATTGCAACAGAGTCCTCGACTATCCGGGCGCTGTGAGGGACTTTGCCGGGAATGTTCCATGAATCGCCTGCATTCACTTCAAACGTCTCGTTACCGATTGACAGGCATATATGTCCTGAAATGAGATATCCGGTCTGCTCATGCGGGTGGTCATGCTCGGGAAGTATGCTTCCTTTCTTCATGGCAAACTCGGTCATCAGGGTCCTGTCACCATGAACCGTGGTTTTCATCCGGATGCCGGGAAGGACTTCAATATAGCTGTTTTCATCATGCCTGCTGAACATGAGTGACTGGTCGGCTTCATAATTTATTTATTTTTCTCTCAGCCACCACCGCTGAGCACTAAGTGCCTGTGGGCCAATGATCATATTTATAAGGCAGTAAGTAAATACCCAATTTGGGGTATCATATATGGGAGTATATAACGAAGCCTATAAAGAAACAGTAGACGACATCAGAAACACAATCGGCATCCTGCCAAAGTTCATGAAGGACCTTCCGGAAGATGAGCTGGTAGATGACTGGGCATTCTGGAAATATGATGAACTGCACGCCCATAAATGGGAATAGGTGCTCCGGTTGATTCAGAATTAAAACTGTCAGGGAAAGAATATTCTCTGACAGTATCTTCGCCCATTTTACGGGAAGTTGTATCTCGCTCATGGGCTCCTCCTCTGCGACCTCTTGAGGATCGTTGAGGTACAATGCCCTTGATGGGCCTGCCAGTTCCAGCCCGTGCTCGTTCATGCACTCAAAGAGCCGGATGTAGGTGACGCACAAGGCTCCTGGCAGGGACCGCGATCGACAGCGCTGACGTCCGCACGACCAACTTTGCCCCTATCAGAGAGGGCATTCTTCGGAAGATGTATTCCCATCCATCAGCATTCTTAACTGATACAGTCCTTCAGGCTTCCCGAGCACTATACAGGTATCGGCAGACAGCAACTCTACATCTCCTGTGGGATTTGCTATCATGCTTTTCCCTCTCTTTATAGCCAGCACAGTTATCCCGTACTTCTTTCTCAGGTTCAGTTCCGTCAGCGTCTTTCCATGGAAACTGCAGTCATCCCTTAGTTTAAAGGATGTGACTTCCACTCCCGGGAGTTCATCCTTCAGATTGAATATGTTCTCATTACCTTCCATTGAGTGCTGGCGCAGCATGGAATAACCGTTTGCTCTTATTTCCCTGGTGAACCTGTATATCTCTTCTTCCGGCACAAGATATTTCTTAAGAAGGCGGCTGAATATCTCCACTGAGGTCTCGTACTCCTCTGGAATAACTTCATCGGCACCCATGCTCTTCAATGCCTTTATCTCGTTCATGTACCGTGTCCTGGCGATTATGTAGATATCAGGGTTCATCCTCTTTGCAGTATTGATAAGAGTCCTGGTGGCTATAAAGTCAGAGATTCCCACGACCAGGACCCTGGCAGACTTAATATTCGCTGAATCAAGGACAGTCTCATGGGTTGCATCACCATAGTGTATCCTTTCCCCATGCTGTCTCTCAGTACGTACTGTCTCGGGATTTGTCTCGATAATTACATAGGGTATGCCTGCCGTCTTTGCAGCGTTGGACACGGTCTTGCCGTTAAATCCGTAACCAATGATGATAAGGTGGTCATGCATCTCTTCATCTACTTTATCCGGTTCCGTATTTCTTGAAGAGAGGCCGTTGATGAGTATCCTATTATTTGTTCTCTTCAGTATGTTATGTGATATGCGATGAGATGATGTCATCACAAAGGGAGTGGCTGCCATAGTGACAATGGAGACTGCAAGGAAGCTCTGGTAAAGTCTCTCATCGAGGAGGCCATATTCCCGTCCGAAGCTGGAAAGCACGAAGGAGAACTCCCCCACCTGTGAGAGTGCCATACCTGTAATGAGCGTTGTTCTCAGTGGATACCCCATTATGAAAGTAACAGCCCCGGCTGCAAATGATTTCAGGAATATGACAACACTTGCCAGCGCAAGAAGGATGACAATGTTCTCCAGGAAGAAGCTTACATCCATCAGCATGCCGATAGATACGAAAAAGAAGCTCATGAACACATCCTTGAAGGGCATCATGTTACCGATGGCCTGATGGCTGTACTCGGATTCCGATATTATAAGGCCTGCCAGGAAAGCTCCCAGAGCGAGCGAGAGACCGGCATTGGATGTGAGCCATGCCGTCCCGAACACGACGAATATGATGGTCACAAGGAACAGTTCCCTGTTCCGGGTCTTGACTATCTGGAACAGCAGGGAAGGCATTACCCATCTTGCACTCACAATGACCATCAGCATAATGCCGAGCCCCTTTATCAGGAAAGAAGTGGCACTATCTCCCGATGTGGAAGGGACACCTGCGAGTATCGGGGTCAGCAGTATCATGGGTACGATAACGATGTCCTGGAATATGAGTATCCCAAGGGATATCTTGCCATAGGGCGTATACATCTCCCCTTTTTCCTGAAGCAGCTTAAGTACAATGGCCGTACTGCTAAGCGATACGAGGAATCCCAGAAACAGCGCAGTGCTGGAACTGTATCCCATGGTAAGGGCGACGTAGTACACAAGCACTGAGGTGACTATGACCTGCAGTCCTCCTCCCAGCAGCACGAATCGTTTTATATCCCAGAGTTCCTTGATGGACATCTCGACGCCTATCGTGAACAACAACAGGATTATTCCTATCTCCGCGAGTATCTCTACCTGCTCCACATCACGGATTATACCAAGCACATGAGGCCCGGCTACCATTCCCGTAACAAGGAAGCCTAGGACCGGCGAGAGCCTGAGCCTGTGGAATAGCAGGAGTATGAAGATCGATAAGCCGAAAATGATCTCAATGTCAGTGAATAATGTCAGGTCCATTTTGTAACCCCTCTATCTTGGGTGAATTGGTTTAATACTAAAAAAGGTTTTGTAGTAAAGGTGTCTGCTGTCATCGAATATTTATTAGGACTCATTAGTTGTTTGAGCTTGCCCGGGGGAGGGAGCTTTGCATTATACGGATTCGTCTCAGAACTATTCCTTATCTTCCTTAGTGACGGATTCACAGTGCTGGTGCAGGTCGCATAAGATCTGGGCTGTCCCGAACACTCTTTCAAGAGGGACCACGAACCCCAATCCCTGTCCCGGTTTATCGAGGCCCACATCCTGGCTGATGTTCTCTATTATATTGTCAGCACTTATAGCCTCTGCAATAGTGAACACTACCTCCTTCTCGGGTTCGATCAGCATCCCAAGGAGGCTCTTATTCTCATTGACTCCCGTACCGCGCCCGAATATTATCGTACCGCCCCTGGCACCTGCCTTCTTGGACGCTTTCACTACCTTATCGCCCCATCCCTTTTTCACTATAGTCACTATCAGGACCAAGTCATTCTCATCATACATCATTCTTACCTCCGATATACCGTATATATACGCCTAAAAGCATTACAAAGATGATGGGTGCAAGCGCTATCAGTGCTATCATCCCGAAACCGTCGGTAACAGCATTCCTGCCATCCTGGGCTGATGCCACGCCGACAGCCATGGACATGAGAAAGGTGACAGCCATAGGTCCTGTAGCCACTCCTCCCGCATCAAAGGCAATTGCTATGAAATCCTTATCCGAAAGCCACATCAGCGATATAGCAAGAAGATAGCCGGGTACAATTATGTAAAGGAAAGGGATCCCATACACAAGTTTGGCCATCCCGATGGAAACGAATACCGCCACACTAAGGGACAGCGTGTAAAGCATCAGTTTAGATCTTATGTAGCCGCTGGAAGATTTCTCTATCTGATAGCACAGCACCCTTACTGCAGGCTCTGCAAAGGTTGCAAGGAAACCAAGGAAGAAGCCCACAGGTATCATTATCCACTTATGTTCCATTGTCCCGAAATAGTTCCCGATCTCCGTTCCAACAGGGAAGAAACCGTTATACACCCCATAAAGGAACAATATCATCCCAAGGGCTGTCATCGATATTCCCAGGGCTAGCTTCACCAGCTGCGAGGAAGGGAATTTCAGGTAAAGTAATTGGAATATTATGAAAAACATCACAAGAGGCAGTAATGCCTGCAGAACCTCCCAAAAGATATCCAGCAATCCCTGCTCTGCGCCGCTCAAGGTTAAAACACTCCCATCAACATTATACTTATTATCGGGCCTATGGATGCGAGTCCTATAAGACCGAAACCTTCGGAAAGCTCCGATTTCTCTCCCAGCACAGATACTACGCCTATGCCCAGCGCCAGGATCACAGGCACGGTCATGGGACCGGTAGTCACACCTCCGGCATCATAGGCTATGGCAAGGTACTCTGGTTTTGTGAAGAAGGACAAAATTATGACCAGCAGGTAACCCACTGTCAGCAGGTACTTTATAGGCACTCCGTAGACTATCCTGAGCATGGAGACCGATACGAAGAAACCCACACCAAGGGCGATGGAGAGTATTAGTGTATTGCGGGAGATACCATTCTCGGATACCGAATCGATCATCGTGCTCAGCACTCTTACATCAGGTTCGGCGATGGTAACTATGAACGACAGCGCAAAGGCAACTCCTACAATGAATAGCAGCGAATTGTGTTTTGGCAGTTCCGAGCCGATAGACTCACCGATAGGCAGCATACCCAGTTTCACTCCCATCAGGAAAAGGACCATGCCTGCAATTACCAGTATAGTTCCTGTGAAGAAGGAAATGAATATCCCGGAGTTAAGTCCAATGACCAGCATAATCAGGAGCACGGCTGCAGTGAGTGGCAGCACAGCCTGCAATACCTCCCTGAATGTCTCCTTGAAGTCCTGTATCATGGTAGAGTGTCCTCCCTGCTCCTGAGAATACAACCGATATAAAAAGCAATTCTAACAGATGATTAGAACACTACTATAAGAGCCTTGTCACTACTGGCATAATATGGATGCCTGTTGTTATTGAATAATTTTAACGCGATGAGAATAGAAAGATATCTAATAGTATAAATCCATCTGTAAAGAAGAACTATCATGGGCTCAATTGAAAAATACCAGTCTTTATTCATACTATTATCAGTCTTCGTAGGGCTCATCCTCGGGCAGGTTCCTTTTTTCAAGGATCATGCAGCATTTTTCATAGTTCCTTTCCTGATGGTGATGCTGTACGGGATATTCTTGCAGGTCCCTCTCGGTCATCTGAGAGATTCCTTCAGGAACTGGAGGTTCGCTGCTGTCAGCGGGGCCGTGAACTTCATATTCAATCCTCTGCTGGCCTTTGTCCTTGGGTTCCTGTTCCTGAGGGACGTGCCTGCTCTCTGGATAGGGTTCATCATGCTCATGGTCACTCCCTGCACTGACTGGTACCTGCTTTTTACGGGTCTCTCGCGGGGCAATGTACCGCTCTCTGCATCCATCCTTCCTATGAACCTTATCCTCCAGCTGATACTGCTGCCTGTTTACTTACTCATATTCGCCGGAACCATTGCAGCGATCAACCCTTTAACCCTACTGGAGAGTGTGGTCCTTGTGCTCTTTATTCCCTTCTTCCTGTCCCTTGTATCAAAAGCGGTCCTGCCGGGAATGAAAGGAGAGTACTGGCTTGAGGAAAAGGTCTTCCCGAAGCTTGGCCACCTGCAGTTCTCTTTCCTGAACCTTGCTATCATATCCATGTTCGCTTCCCAGGGAGAATACCTGGTCCGTAACCCGCTGGTGCTGTTGAAACTGATACCTCCGGTACTGCTGTTCTTCACGATAGTGTTCATCGTGGGACAAGTCATCGGAAGGAAACTGCTTTTCTCATATGAGGATACTGCAAGCCTGAATCTGACAACCCTTGCGCGTAATTCACCAATAGTGCTGGCGATCGCACTCACGGCTTTCCCGGAGGAGCCATTGATAGCACTGGCATTGGTGATCGGTCCTTTGATAGAGCTGCCTGTGCTGGGAGTTATATCTCATGCATTGCTCCGGATCAGGAAGAGATGGGGTGGTGAAGATGAGGCTGCATGAAAACGATATTTTTGTTTGGAACTTAAAGCCGGCCAAAAACCTGAGGCTTCTTATCCATCCCTGCTTTCCCTGATGGCAGTAGTCATCGTTCCACGGGTCACGCCACTGCTTACACCCTGTTCTCAATTGCTGCCTTTTTTATCCCTGTAAGCCTTCATGGATGCTTGAAGCAGTTCTTCGAATGTGAAATTCTCAGGCGTTACCTTAGGTTTTACTTTGTACAGCTTCAGCGTGTACGCCGTTGATTCACCGATTGCGGCAGTAATTGAGTTGTTGAGTACCTGTGCTGCATCCCTGTCAAGACCCTGGCGTCTGGCGTGGTCAAAGAAATTGTGCACTGTTATCGGGTCCGTAAAAGCAAACACATCGATATTGCCTTCCATTGCCGTCCTGATGAATTGCACCTGCTCCTCCCTGTCCGGATCGATCAGGTTGTAAACCCTTGTCTCGAAAACCGTAGCGCCGAAATCACGAAGGCTGTCAGTGAACTTATTGGAGTCCGGCGTGCCATATACCACATCTATGACAGCTTCATCTGCATAGTCCTGCATGTAAAAGGCAACTTCCTCAGTATTGTAAATTTCGGGCATACCCTGCACCTTTACATTCTCCTGTTCAAGTGACTCCCTGGTCTCAGTATTGACAGCCACTACATACCTCTGGTTCAGCGCTTCAATGAATTGGGGCCTGATAGGATAAGGTATCTTCCTCAGGGTATACTCTATTTCTCCCGGGCCTGCAAATATCACGCAGTCGGTCTCACCTTTCATAACACGTGAGAAAAAGCCGTCGAATACACTATCCTTTATGTTGCTGAGCTCTGCCAGGGGGACTGCAAGAGTGCCAAATCCTGCTGACTGTGCAAGTCCCACAGATGTCCCCAGATACATTTCAGGCCGCATGACCGCGATCACAGGTTTACTCGTTTCAGGTGCCATGATAGTAAGAATCCTCTTTCCCTTTTTCAAATTAACTGCTAAAGAGCAATTACAGACGTCTGTACAGCTTTTAATACCCTATGCTCCTTCAAAGACTTAAATCATCTGCTTTGATCCCGTTTATAACTCCCGGACGACGGTAAATGATTTATATCTGCAAGAGCATTTCTAACTTACAGTTAACTTACTTGATGGGTTAAGAAAAGGGATGATTCCGTTCTATTACTTCTTTTAGGTTAATTGCAGACAATAAAAGAGAATATCGTATCGATTGCAGGATAAATGTTTCCGTCTCAGCTAGGTCTGTTCACATATCACAGTTCAGGAGCCAGGGGTAAATCCATGCTGTCTCTTAAGAATGATGATTTGGTGTCAGGTAGGATAAGAGATACAAAGATCAGATTGAACGAGTCATGCGAAGGTTCTCTCTTCCGCATAGGAAGTTACACATAAATACAACACAAAGGAAATCAAACATGAGAAACGATAAGAGAGGCGGCAGCGGCGGAAACGGTGGCTTCAGATCAAGCGGTCCAAGGAATGACAGGGGCGACAGGAACGACAGAGGCGGAAGCGGTGGCTTCAGGCCAAGCGGTCCAAGGAACGACAGGGGCGGAAGTGGCGGCTTCAGGCCAAGCGGTCCGAGGGAGATGCACCCTGCAACCTGTGCAGACTGCGGCCAGGAAACACAGGTGCCCTTCGTGCCCTCAGGTGACAGGCCCGTATACTGCAGGGAATGCTACCAGAACCACAGACCTCCAAAGAGATATTAAGCAGATTAATTCCCTGAATTAGTTCTTATTTATATCGGGCCGGTATGTTCAGCATACCGTTGCCTCATTTTCTTACTCCGGTCCATAGCGGATCATTCTTTCGGATCATTCCTTGCTTTTGACCTTATAGACTCACAACCTCCTCATATAAAGCGGACTGTGTTTACGCGAGACTTTTAATATAGTTATTAGCAAATCAAAAAGGTATTTATTTGAATCCTTCCCAAAAATATACCAATGAAACATCTCATCGTTGTTTTCTCTCTCCTGCTGCTGACCGTTACAGCATGGCTTCTGGCTGTTGAGCATAGAAGCTTTTTCCTGTTCAGGATATACTCCACACTTCTATGGCTCACGGTAATACACCTTTTCTTCAAAGTGGTTCTGGAATACCGGATAGCTAAGAAGATCAAGGATGACAAGACCAGATTCGAATTCAGCAGGATAGTTTCCATATTATATGTCGTTCTCCTCCTGCTGGTGTCTATCCGTGTGTGGGTGGAAGATACACAGGTCCTGCTTGTTTCATACGGACTGATAGCTGCCGGTGTGACCGTTGCCTTACAGGATTTCTTCAAGAACCTCATGGGCGGGTTGATAATTTTCACAACGGGGACCTACAGGGTAGGTGACAGGATAGAGATCAACTCAAAGATGGGCGATATAATCGATATTGGAATCCTGAATACCACGCTCTTTGAACTGAAGGAATGGGTCAATGCAGACCAGCCCACGGGAAGGATATCCACCATTCCGAACAGTGTGGTCCTGGACAGCGTGATAAACAACTACAGTAAGGATAATCCCTTCATATGGGACGAGATAATCCTCCCAATCACCTACCACAGCGACTGGAAGGGTGCCCATGAAAGAATAATGGGCATAGTCAGGGAGGAAACCCTGGGAGTGACCCTTGCAGCACAGGAGCAGATATCCGGGCTGAGCAAGAAATATTATCTTTCGGAGTATACGCAGGTTCCTGCTATCTACCTCAGGATGACCGACAACTGGATAGACCTCTCTATAAGATATATAACCCTGGCAAGACAGAGGAGGTATATCCATGACAGGCTTAGCCGCCTGATACTTGAGGACCTCCAGAAGGACGACAGGATAACCATCGCTTCGGCTACCATGGATATAACGGTCAGGTCTCCAGGCGCTTATTGAAGCTTAGATGAACAGACATCCGTTCTCAGGGCAGCAGCTTCCATGCATCCTGGATATGCATGGCCTGCATTCCCATCTCCTGCGGAGCTATAATGTCGTTCTCCGGCGTGTCCCCTATGAAGATCACTTCCCAGGGTTCAAGCTGCATCTTTTCAAGTGCAAGCCTGTATATCTTCGGGTTGGGCTTCTTGTACCTGACATCCGAGGAGAAGATAATGATATCAAAGAGGTCGTAGAGTCCCAGGAAACGCAATTCCAGTTCGGAGAATACGCGCTGCCCGTTGGAAAGCATGCACTTTATCAAAGAGGGGCTCTCTTCGATTATCTTCAGGCTCTCCGGGAAGACCCCGATCTTCCGTAATGAAGCCGAACGGAACACCTTCGAGGTCTCGATCCCAAGTTTGTGCTCATCGATATCCCAGACAGAGTTATCCCTGCAGATCCTCTCAAATATCTCCTCGACCCTGATCTCGGCGTGTTCTTCCCCGGAGGCTTCCACCGTTTCCTTTGCCAGGGCATGATATTCGCCCTTCAGCCTCCGGGGGTCGATCATCACTCCCTGGTATTGGAGCCATTTGCTTACAGTATCATAGGTGTAGTAATCACTTTCATCCGTCTTGATGTCCACGATGGTGTGGTAGCAGTCAAAAATAAGTCCCTTCACTCTATAGCTTTCAAACACTCGAGAGCCTCCCTGGTAAGATACTCATAGTATGCTGTGTGCCTGTACAGTCTGGCAGTCCTGAGCAGGCCTATGCTCATGAAGAACGGCAGGGTTTTGCTTATTCTGCGGAATTCCTCTTCGTTCCTGCTGTATTGCCAGAGAAGGTGCCCGATATAGGGCTCGGCCTTCATCCCCGACCCGCAGTTCAGCTGGAAATAGTTCTTCAGCTCTGCACACAGCGTTCCCACATCCCTTATGTTATTTGCGTTGTGCCAGCAGCTCTCCATATCAAGCATGTACGGTTTTCCTTCCCGGATAATATAGTTAAGTGGCGAGGCATCCCTGTGTATCATACAGCCGCAGTCCCTGTCAATGAAAGGGCTGTACCACCACATTCCCAGCAGGCGGTTGAAGTGCTCCCTCTTACGATGGTCCAGTGCGTGCTGGTCCAGTATATGATGGAAGTTTGCAAACTCCCGCTCTTTATCATAATATGTCCGTGTGCTGTCATGGAGCCTGCGATACATGAGCGCAACTGATGTCAGGACATCATATAGTTGCTCACGATGCTTAAAATACCATAGGAGGTTATTACCCCTGATATATTCGGTGATCAGCACGCAGTTATAATCAGCACGCACGGCAAGAGGCCTTGATACACTGACGAATTGGCCTGCTTTCTGCAGGTTCTCATACTCTTTCAGCATTGCCCTGTGCGCGTCATAGTTCCTCAGTTCACCAGCCGGCTCTGCGAAGAATTTTGCCATCACACTGTAGTGCTCTCCCCGGAACCTGTACCTGCACACAGTATGCGATGCAGACGCATACCTGAAAACATCGACCTTGCAGTCTTTATTACTTATCCGGTCCCCAAGGACCTCTATGAGCCACTCCCTGAAGGCATCCCCCGGAAAAAGCGTACATGCATGATATTGAGAAATTCCTGCCCACCTCTGAACTTTTGCTCCATAGTATGTTTACATATGTATATTAGTTTCATCGTGCCCGGGATGTTATCCTGATGTTCATATAGCAGGGGCAGATGAAAGACATAGTTTGGATGCAAAAAAGGATTGCCTGGCAAAGCCAGGCTGTCAGCCATGAATTTAATGGAAGGTAAGCCCGTAGCCGGACATTATCCATATTCCGCTAAGGAGGAGGGCTATGATTATCCACAGGAAGTTACCACCCTTTTCCATAATGGCAGCCAGGGTTCCCTGATCCTCGTCCTCATATACCGGCTCCGGCATGCTCACCATCGGAGGCTGCTCTTCCTGAACATCAAAGTTCATGTACGCATTGTCATTCTCACTGCTTGCGGAAGGTGTTATAGATACCATCCTGCCTGAGCCTGATGAACCGCCGGACTTCTTTGTATTGTCAGCTTTGTTTTCTTCTTCCGGATTACCTGCAGAGTTGTCCCCTTCCTCATCTTCTGACCCATCCTCTTCATCAATTCCGGACTGGTCTTCCTCCTCGCCTTCTGATTCATCCTCTCCTTCACTTCCGGACTCATTTTCTCCCTCATCTTCTGACTCATCCTCTCCTTCGCTTCCGGATTCGTCCTCTTCCTCATCTACAGGGTTATCCTCCTCTTTTTCTTCTTCGATGAACTCGGCTATGTCATAGGTGAAGTATGTAGCCCAGTTGTTTCCGGGGAATTCTATTCCCTCAGCCCAGGCTCCTTCATCGCTCTTCTCTTCCTTGTCTTTATTATCTTCCTTATCTCTGTCCTTCTTATCTGCTTCCTTATCGTTGATCTTTGATACGTCTGCGTGGGCTGCAATGAAGAGAGTGATGTTCTCATTGCTTATGGGGATCACATAGGTAACGTTCGTTGTTCCGCAAGGGAGGTTCTCACCCTGGTAGTCGAACTGGCCTGGTATTGGGTTGTAACTGTCTGTTTTCGGAATGTTCTCATAGGATGTTGCTATATGAAGATGGGTATTCTTCAGGGTCCAGTTATCAGTAGTCTCATACTTTATAGTAAGGTTGTCAACGTCACTGGATACGGTTACAGTGCCTACCTCAATATGCTGCCCTGCGTAGAGCGTCTTCACGACAGTCGGAAAGATCCTGGTCGCATTTTCCATTGATCCGGAAATCATTATCTGGTTTTCGTCGTTCATCTCATTTGCTGAAACAAGAGCTGACATGGCTATGATGAATATGGCCGCCAGCGTGCATGTGTTTTTCAGGTTTGCCATCATTTATCACCTTTAATAATTGTTACTTTTATCGGGGATGATCCGGATATCCCGCACCATCCTTTCTCTTATTATTAAAGGAGCTATTATTATAATATTTAAAATTATCTATAGTTTTGTATATAATAATAGTCATCATAATAATATTACCTATTTACAGAGTACACGAGAAATTATACATTGTTAATATAAAGAGCAAAGTAAGCCGGATTATGGACACCGATTGCACATGAATAGAAAATCAATCATTGGGAATATTCACCCTTTTAGAGATACCCTTGCACATCATCAGTTCAGAACGGAATTTATAAACAAGGCAGAAGAGTGATCAGATTGGTGTGTTTCCAGCACTCTCCCACATTTTACAATAAACTCTCAGGGCCGAGGAAACTGTGAGAAGATCCATATTTGTGCAGACCGCCTAAACTAAGTGCATATTGCAGTTGTAAGACCCTGCCAGAACAAGATCGTTATAAAACAATTTGTGGTAATAAATTATCACCACTTCTTTCATTAAGCTGGGATTAAGTTAAGTAACAGGAAGTCTTAAGTTTTAATTGTGGGCGCGGGAGTAACGCGCGGGTTATCAACAGTAGAAGTTGCCGGGAAGTTGGGGAATATCCTGGTTCGCAGGGAAGAGGCACCTGAAGCGTGGTGACAGAGGGTGTCTCGTCCTACCTTAGGAACTTATTTAGTTCAGTATAAATATGTTCATGCATCGTTAGAGCTTTGATCAGATTGTCAGCACATTAAATTTGTGTATCTTTTATAATCCTTATTTCTGCAATCACTCATGGAGGATGAGTTTTTGAAGAAGAGAGTAAGCAAGGAACCCCCCGGCCAGTCCCCCAGAGAACTGGCGAGGTATGCCGTTGCGAACACTGAGGGTGTGAATGGGATCTTTTACGACGAAGGGTCTGTTGAATTCCAGCACTCTTTCTATAATGAGCATCTCCGGGATATGAGCAAAGAGGAATACATCGAGTATCTGGAGCAACTGGTAAGGGAAGTCGATTATAAGTGGGTGCGTGAGCTAGCTCACGCAAGCTATACAACCGCAAGTACATTGAAACATGACCAGGAGATTTCAAAACATCCTGGCATGGAAGATTCAGGTGGCAAATGGCAGGCGACCGATAGGATGGAAAAGGATCTGAAAGTATTGAAAGATTATCTTATATGGCATGACAGTGAGTTTGCCACCACGGAATATTTCACTTATCCAACTTTCCACAGCTTATTAACGCGCCATCTATGGGACGAGGGAATCGGATACAAGAAGAAAAAGACCTAGGCTGGTTGAGTATATTCCAAGTGGACTCGGCGGGTCTATTCTCCAAAAGTTGATATTCCTAGCACTCCTATTTAGACAGTGATGACTCGCAATGTAGATGATATTCACAGTCTGGACAATGCTTTTGAGCATGCCATGGATAGGTTTAACCGGGCAGAGATCGAGCCTGCAGACCGGGAGAAGCTTGAAGCCTTTTTTAGAGCTCTCCGGAGGGAAGGCCTCGCCAAGAATACAGTTACTTGGTATGTAAACTATACCACACGGATGTACCAGACTCTTAAGACAATAGGCTATGACAAGCCCCTTCAGGACTTCGACCATGAAGACCTTGAGAGACTGCTGTTCTATGTGGAGGACGTTAAGAAGCTCTCTGCAGGAAGCCTGTGGAACTACAAGAAGCTCATCAAGAAGCTCATGAGATGGATGCATAATGACGAACCTCCCAAGTGGGTAAGAGACCTCAAGCTTAACAAGGAAGATTCCCCTGTACAACCCTCTGATCTCCTCACACAGAAGGAATTTGACACCCTCCTGGAGGCGTGCAGGCACCCCCGAGATAAGGCCGTTATTGCTGTCCTGGCTGACTCTGGCATGCGTATAGGTGCCTTGGCGTCCTGCAGGATAAAGAATGTCGAGTTCAACCAATATGGGGCTATAATCTACATCTCCAAGACATCAAAGTCAAAGAAGACCACACCGGCCAAGGGTATCCCCATCACATGGTCTACAGGATACCTTAACCAATGGTTGGCCATACATCCCCTCAAGGACGATCCGGAAGCCCCTCTGTGGGTTACAAGGGACAAGAACATGGAACCATTAAGCTACAAGTCCATGAGGAAGACAATTGTGGATATTGGGGCTAAGGCAGGCATTAAGAAGAGGGTGAACCCTCACAGCTTCAGGCACCTTGCGATTACTCACTGGATCCTGGACGGCTACAACGAGCAGGAAATAAAGCACCGGGCCGGATGGTCCAAAGGATCCTCACAGATGTTCAAGATATATGGTAATTTTACAGACCAAGAGATTAATGACCGCATCTTCGAGAAGTGTGGTCTTAAGACCGAAGATAAGCGTCACGTGACTCTTAAAAAGTGTCCTAGGTGCAGTAATGTACTCAAGCCAGATGATAGATTCTGTTCACAATGCTCCCTTGTCCTTGATCGTCAGGCACTTGATGAGATAGGGAAATATGAGGCAAAATTACCTGATATATTGCAGTTGGTTTTGCAGAATAATAAAGCTCGTCAAATGCTGGCGGAACTCAAACGCTGAGCGATAACCTAAAAGTTACAAAAACAGGCAATTAAAGTAGAGGGTTATTTTCCGAATCTTCTATATCTTTAAGGAAATCTTCAAGATTGAATATTTTTCCTTCTTCTTCTTGTTCAAGTTTAAAGAAATTTCTGTGATTTGATGCAGGTAAGCTAATAGTCAATAAAAAATCAGAAGCTGAATCTCTTTGATATTTACACATTTCTATGAAGCGAGGGTAATCAAACTTTTCACATTGCATTAAGTAATCATGATGGCTAGATGTAAATGCAAATACTTCATTAAGTAAAGATAACATCTCTCTGCTGACTTCAATTGACTTTTTGTAAGCATCAAAGTACTCATTGACTAGTGTAGTGTATTCAGATATTATCTCAAAATGAGTTATTGTCAGGTGCTTTATATAATTAGAACAATTGTAACTGGATAAGGCTACTGCATTATTAACCAACGTATGTTCTAATTTAATTAGGTCTATTTTTAAATCCCATACTTTTTTGAAATAAGAATGATATTGTTCTAAAACGCTCATATGCTCTTTCTAGAAGGATTATTCTTAGCATATAAGAGTGTTGATTCAAAATTTAGTCATAACTTTTAAAAACTAGCCTTTTTTGACATATAGAACTTGTCAAGTTATAGCTTAAAGTAGTCTGTATAGAGAGATATTTTTCGACATGGAAGTAGACTCTTTTAGAGGAATGTAACACAAAATTGTCTACAGAGCGCCCGCTGCTAAAACTCATAAAACAATTGACAGATTTCGATAGCGAGCGCCGGATTATTAGAGGAAAAGTATATAAGCTGAAAACTCCTATGGATTAGTATAACAGTGGTATTGTACCTATAAGGTCTAAGAACATCACCATTGGATAGCATCGGATTCCATAAGTAAACTATAAAAACGGTATGAGGATATCTAAACAAATTGATTTGTATAAATTGTATATTATTAGTCTATTTGTACGAGGTGCGGAATGTACGATAAGGGAAAGTTTACTCAGATGTTGGTTAAAAGATCAACACACGAAGTCATAAAACAGCTTGCGGAAGAAAATGGAATGAAACAGTGGGCTGTTGTTGAACAGTATATACCCTCTATGGAGGAATTATCTAACTGATTAAAAGTCGATAAGCCACACTCCGATACGGCCAATACCGGAGCATGACTCAAGAACGAGAAAAATCGAACTTTTCTCATTCACTTATACTTTCCTTACTAGTACGTAAAGCGATTTGCTCGCTTTACAGATAAAGTATACGTTTGACTGAGATAAAAGGGTTTTGAACACATTCTTTGATTTTTGGGCCCGTGGCTTTAGGAGTCACACATGAATTACTCGCAAACAGACGTAAGTAAAACCCCAGAAATGTTGTCAAAAGACTGTCAAAAAATAACATCTGTTGAGGAAAATTCGGATGCAAGCATAAGCCACAAGACTAATACTTTTCCAAAAGTGGATGACTTGCAGTATCTTAGAAGTCACCCAATTATACGTGAATATGCTTCAATGGATGATCGAATTTATGACTTGATAAAGGCTACAAACCCTACACTCCTGATATTTGTAGACTTGGCCAAACGTATAGTTGCTGGGGAGTGATGTGAAGTGGATTTTCTCCCTAATATTGACGGCATACCACAAGAGATGAAGGAGCATGACCAGTGGGTAATGTGGAAGTTGATTTCAAAGAAAGGGGAAAATAAGCCCCGAAAGGTTCCTTATACTGTCGATAATTTCGAGGCCTCGACAGACAAACCAACAACTTGGTCCACCTTTGATGCATGCATTAAAGCTCTGGATACGGGTTTGTATCATGGCATTGGATTTGTTTTTTCTTGCGACGATGACTATGTAGGTATTGACTGGGACAACGTAAGAAACCAGGAGACAGGGGAATTTGATGAAGATATTTATCAGGAGATTCTCCTTTTAGAAAGCTATGCTGAGGTTTCCCAGAGTGGAAAGGGTGCACATGTAATCTGTAAAGGCAAGAAACCCAGTAACAATCGTTGCAGATCTGGTCCCAGAGAGATGTATGACCAAGGACGTTTCTTTGTAATGACAGGACAACACCTTCCGGAGACACCAAAAACCATTAACTATGCACCTGTTGAAGCTCTTAAAGCCATCTATGATAAAATCGACAAACCAAAAGATAATCTAAACAAGTTTCCACAGAGTGTAATTAGTGAAAGTCCCTCTATGGAAGACAATGAGATACTTTCGTTGTTATTTGGGTCTGCAATAGCAGATAAGTTTAAACCTTTGTGGGAAGGCTCTACAAGTACGTATCCGTCTGCAAGCGAAGCGGATCTGGGTATTGCTAACTACATCTCTTTTTACACACAGGACGAAAGTCAAGTTGAGAGACTCATGAGGATGTCAAGTCTTGATCGTAGTAAGTGGGATACACATCCTACTTACCTAAAGAACACCATCAAGAAGGCCATAGATGGCCTGACAGAAAAGTACACACCAGTAACAGAGAAAAGAGATCATGTTACTGAGCAATTGATAATAGAGGATATTATCAAAGCTTATCCCCAGGAAGTTTTAAAAACAGCATATGACATTCTTTACAAAGGAGATCCTGCACAGTTCATCCGAGATACATTTGGAAAGCGCCATCTTGGAGACGAGTCTATTATATGGAGTTGTTTACTTGCTGCAGCAAGTATGTTTATCTCGAATACACGGGGCCTGCATGTAAAGATATCAGGAGACAAAGGTACAGGGAAGAGTGATGCTTTTGATAAATGTATTCATCTGTTACCTCCACGTTTCATTTTAAATAGCTCAATGTCAGCTAAGAAAATGTATTATGATAAGAAGGCAACTCCTAGGAGGATTAATATTCTTGATGACGACGACTCAAATGAGGATCAAGTAAACACCATCAAGAAGATAACTTCAAACTTCCAAGAGAGAATCAAACACGGTACCGTGATCAATGGTAAGAGCATGGATCTAGAAGCACCAGAAAGACAAGTTTTTTTTATTAATAGTGTTAACGGTATCAACGATGACCAGATGGCAGACCGCTTTGTACTACTTGATACCAAAAATGATTTTAACCATCTTGAGAAAGTGGCCGATTTCATACTTGACTCCGAGGTCTGCCGATTTGACTATAGTGATTTTGATGTGCAGGTATGTAGATGCATTTACGACATCTTATCAGCTAAAGACTACGAGATTCTTATCCCTTATGCAAAGGCAATTAAGCTGGCAGATAAGACCAAACTGCGGAACATAAAAAAATTCCTAGATATGATTAGGTCATGTTGCCTCTATAAAGTCTTCCAGCGAGAGGAAAAGAACGGCGTTTATTTTGCTACACTTGAAGACTTTGAAAGAGCCATCTCTATATATTCAATGTCAGCTGACAGCAATGCTACACAGTTAACACGAAAGGAGCTTGAATATTTACAATATTTCATAGAGCAAAATAACAAAGTCAGGTATCCAACAAAAAATACGCAATATCCTGCAAGTGTCACTATTGCTCAACTAGTCAAGCACTTTGGCGTAGGAAAAACTGCAGTACGTAATATTTTGCACGGTAAGGATGGGAAGTCCGGTCTGACAAGCAAAGTCCAAATCAACTGGGAAAACACAGATAAAAAAATTGATGAAGACGAGAGGCAAAAATTAAACTCCTATCTCTATTATGGTACTGAGGACTTTAACAAGTATGCTAAGTTTGCTGTCATTGATATGAATAATCTACAAAATTGTTTGTCTAAGTTCTTTGAAGATTTTGACAAGGCATACAATGACACTCTATCACCCAGTTATCACCAGGGTATCACATCTGAAAAGGTGATAGATGAAACGATAATTGAAGACCACATTACTAATCCATATCTCCATAATATAGAAAATAGTATAGTAGTAGACGATAAAAGAGATAATACCTTATCACCAGTAGATATTTCCTTGTCTTCTAGAGAGAAGGTGACACCTCCATGTACCGAGGAGGATGCTAGCGCTTCTCCTGTCACCTTGACAAGATATCAGCTCGGTGACATTAGGTGCCAAGGTGACACTAATCTACAAGAAAATGTTTTCAAATGAGTTAGAGGTACGATGACTTGATGTTACCCATCAATAGTTAGAATGTCAAATTCAGAGGATGCACTATCTTCAAAAGTGGCAGTTCCACTTAACTGGATAAGTGATAGTGCTATAATGATAAGAGTCTGTACAATATTATAGCCTGAATTCCCGAAACAAGCACTCTCAGATTTGCTTATGCTCATTCCAAGGAATTTACTGGAATGAGCTTGATGCTTTCATTTATTGTCAAGAGATATTCGTCAATAATTCGTCAATAATTCATCAGTAATTTGGAAATAATGCGGCAATAATACGGTATTTTCTGTCAAATTAGTCTAGATTGTTCAAAAATTCTCCTTCTCTCATCACTGATTAAGTAAATAAAATTGAAAACCTGTTTACACATGTTATTTGTTCAGTATAACACTTAACTCACTAAGTGACTACAAAATAGGTTTTAAATGAGTTCATCAATTGTTATTATACACAGATAAAACTAGATTTAGATATACCACACTTCCAACATTGTCAATTAGCTCAAGAGAAGTTGGACACTCAATGTGCAGGTTGTGGCTCCAATACTGCATCTAATCAGTCACTATTGACTGACGGGCATGTAGTGCACCGGTGCGATAAGTGTTATCGAGAGTACTTTAATAGGTTTATGCCTTGTTCTAATGAGTCTACGAAAGTTGTTTCTGAAGAAAACAAAGGGCTTACTGCTTGAACTTTCACCTTATAGGAGGGCAATAGCAAAAAATCGTAGAGTTTATTAACACCCTATATAGTTTTTAGAAAGAGAATATAATATTCTAAGTAAAAAGAACACACTTATTACTTTCCACTGTAATTGGCTATTACTAAACACGGAAAAGGATGAAAATCACTAATGAATAGTAAAGTAAAACAAATCTCGTTTACTAGTTCAATTTCGCGTTCAATAAGCCACTTCAAATTGCATTTACGGGTGACGTAAAATGGCCCTGAAAAAATCCGAACTTTATTCTTCCCTCTGGTCCAGTTGTGACGAACTGCGCGGCGGTATGGACGCCAGCCAGTACAAGGACTACGTGCTTGTGCTGCTTTTCATTAAGTACGTCAGTGACAAATACGCTGGTCAGCCCTACGCACCCATTACCATTCCAACAGGTTCAAGCTTCAAGGACATGGTTGCACTCAAGGGCAAGCCGGATATCGGCGATCAGATCAACAAGAAGATAATAGGCCCTCTGGTCAGTGCCAACAAACTTTCCGACATGCCGGACTTTAACGACACCAATAAGCTTGGCAGTGGTAAGGAGCAGGTTGACAGGCTTACCAATCTCATATCGATCTTTGAGAACCCGGCACTTGACTTCTCGAAGAACCGCGCAGAAGGCGATGATATCCTTGGAGATGCCTACGAGTACCTTATGCGGCACTTTGCAACGGAGAGCGGCAAGAGCAAAGGGCAGTTCTACACGCCTGCTGAGGTTAGCCGTATTATAGCACAGATCCTTGGTATCCGTCAGGCAGAGACTACAAGCTCCACCACAGCCTATGATCCGACATGTGGTTCAGGCTCGTTGCTCTTGAAGGTCGCAGATGAGGCAAGGACAAAGATCACCCTTTATGGACAGGAGAAAGACTCTGCCACATCCGGTCTGGCCAGAATGAACATGATTCTGCACAACAACCCTGAAGCACTTATAGTTCAGGGGAATACGCTGGCTGACCCGAAGTTCAAGGACGGAGAGACGCTCAAGACCTTTGATTATGTCGTGGCAAATCCTCCCTTCAGTGACAAGCGGTGGAGTACGGGACTTGATCCGCTTAAGGACGAGCATGAGCGTTTCAAGCCTTTCGGAGTCCCTCCTGCCAAGCAGGGAGATTATGCCTACCTGCTCCACATTGTTCGCTCACTTAAGAGTACGGGTAAAGGTGCCTGTATCCTGCCGCACGGTGTGTTGTTCCGTGGTAACGCTGAGGCTGACATCCGGCGCGCGCTGGTGCGCAAGGGATACATCAAGGGTATTATAGGCCTTCCTGCGAACCTCTTCTATGGTACTGGTATCCCTGCTTGTATTATTGTCATTGACAAGGAGAATGCACACAACCGCAAGGGAATCTTCATGATAGATGCAAGTGCCGGTTTCATGAAGGACGGACCCAAGAACCGCCTGCGTTCCCAGGATATACATAAGATCGTGGATGTTTTCACAAAACAGACTGAAGTCCCTAAATATTCACGTATGGTAAGCCTTGAGGAGATCGAGAAGAATGAGTTCAATCTTAACCTCCCGCGTTACATTGACAGTCAGCAGGCTGAGGACCTGCAGGACATCGAAGGCCACTTGCATGGAGGTATCCCCTGTGCTGATATCGATGCTCTCAAGCGTTACTGGGATGTCTGCCCGCACCTTCGTGTGGCTCTGTTCAGGGATATGCGGCCTGGATACCTAGAACTTACTGTGGATAAGTCTGCTATCAAATCCACGATATATGAACACCCGGAGTTTGCTGCCTTCATTGCCGGGATGAATGTACACTTTGCCCAGTGGCGTGAAAGATTCTCTGCCATGCTGAAGCAGTTGAAAGCTGAAAACCATCCCAAGGAGATCATAGCTGAACTTTCTGAGGGCCTGCTGGCACATTACACAGGTAAGCCGCTGATCAACCACTATGATGTGTATCAGCACCTGATGGACTATTGGGCTGAGACCATGCAGGATGACTGCTATATGATCTCCGCCGATGGCTGGAAGGCCCAGACCTACCGCATCATCGAGAAGGACAAGAAGGGCAAGGAGAAGGACAAGGGCTGGACATGCGACCTTGTTCCCAAGGAGCTTATCGTGGCCCGTTATTTTTCTAAAGAGCAGGAGGAAATCGACCGGCTCACAGCCGAACTGGAAAGTGTTACTGCCAGCAGGACTGAACTGGAAGAGGAGCAAGGCGGGGAAGAAGGTGCCTTTTCTGAACTCGACAAGGTGAACAAGGCAAGTGTCAGCGCCCGCCTGAAGGAGATCAAAGGTGACCGGGAGGCTAAGGATGAAGCTGCAGTGCTTAATGAATGGCTGAAACTAGCCAACGATGAGGCAGACCTGAGAAAGAAGGTCAAGGATGCAGAGGCAGCCCTCGATGCAAAAGCCTATTCACAGTATCCTAGGCTCTCAGAGGACGAGATCAAGTCGCTGGTAGTTGATGATAAATGGCTCTCTGCATTGGATGCTGCTGTCCACGGAGAGATGGATCGAATTAGCCAGTCTCTGACTCAGCGTGTGAAAGAGCTGTCAGAGAGGTATGAAACTCCGCTGCCACAGATGACCGAGCGTGTGGCTGAGCTGGAGGCTAAAGTAAAAGGACACCTGGAGAGGATGGGATTCAAGATATGAGCGAAGGTAATGACTACGGCTTCAAGCAACTGGTCAATCTCTGTATGCAGACGCATCAGGAGATGCAGCGGCGTGCGGGGCGCTCCGTGGATATACATCTGGTGATACGCAACTGGCTTTTTGGATGGTATATAGTAGAGTATGAGCAAAACGGAGGGGACAGGGCAGAATATGGTGCTGGCCTCATGAAGCAGTTGTCCGACGAACTAGGAGAACAACTAGGGCGAGGCTTTTCTGTCAGAACTCTTGAACAATGCCGGAAGTTCTACCTGATGCAGAGAAAGATTTCGCAGACAATGTCTGCGGAATTCGGAATAGAAGATGCAAAACTCCTGTCTGAAGGATTGCTGCCAATATCGCAGACACCGTCTGCGATATCTGAGTGGACTGTTTTGAAAGCAGATTCATGGCAGAATGTTATGATGGAGTTGCTTAAGCGCTTCTCTCTTGGCTGGTCACATTATGTGACTCTGATGACTATTGAGAATAATAATGAGCGCCGTTTCTATGAGATAGAGGCCACGCAGAACCACTGGAGCGTGCGGGAACTGGAGCGGCAGATCTCAAGTTCGCTTTACGAACGGCTGGCTCTGAGCCGCAACAAGGAAGAGATACGCAGGCTCGCAGAACAGGGGCTTGTGGTTGAGAAGGCGGTGGACCTGATCAAGAATCCTCTGGTCCTTGAATTCCTTGGTCTTGAGGAGCGACCCTACTGGTCAGAGAACGACCTGGAATCTGCTATCATCGACAGGCTGGAAACTTTCCTGCTGGAGCTTGGCAAAGGCTTCCTTTTCGAGGGCCGACAGAAGCGCTTTACCTTCGACAATGACCACTTCTACGTAGACCTTGTTTTCTACAACCGGCTCCTGCGCTGCTACGTGCTTATTGACCTGAAGCGTGACAAGCTCACCCACCAGGACCTTGGCCAGATGCAGATGTATGTGAACTACTTTGACCGCCATGTTAAGACCGCCGACGAACTCCCCACCATCGGCATTATCCTCTGCCGCCGTAAGAACGATGCACTGGTCGAACTGACCCTGCCAAAAGAAGCTAACATCTTCGCCCCTAAATACCAGCTCTACCTTCCGTCCAAGGCGGAATTGAAGGCGCAGCTGGAGAAGATAGAGAAAGAATTGGAGGCAAGTACACATGACCTCTGAATGCGTTGCTGAGAGCATCCCGGCCGGATACAAGCAGACTGAGATGGGAGTGATACCGGAGGATTGGCAAACTCCTACTCTTGGCAGTCTGACAGTACTAATGACTAATGGTTTTGTTGGAACTGCTACGACACATTATGCAAGTAATGATAATGGAATTCTCTACATCCAAGGCTACAATGTGGAAGAGAATTCGTTTAACTTTCACGGAATAAAGTTTGTGACTGAAGATTTTCACAACGCACACATGAAATCATGTTTAAAAGGCGGTGATTTGCTCACTGTGCAGACTGGAGACGTGGGGCTGACCACAATCGTCCCAGAATCGTTAGCAGGTTCAAATTGTCATGCACTAATCATTTCAAGGTTTGACAAAAGAAAATCATTTTCAGCATTCATTTCTTATTACCTCAACAGTAAACCCGGCCGCTCTCGTCTAAAGCTAATTGAAACTGGAACGACAATGAAACATTTGAATGTTGGAGACATGCTTCATTTCACAGTTCCACTTCCACCAGCCATAGCCGAACAAGAAGCCATCGCCCAAGCACTAAGCGATGCTGATGCCCTCATCGAATCACTGGAACAGCTCATCGCCAAGAAACGCCAGATTAAGCAGGGTGCTATGCAGGAGTTGCTGACGGGGAAGAGGCGGCTGCCGGGATTTGAGATTAAAAGGGGATACAAGCAGACAGAATTGGGACTCGTCCCAGAAGATTGGGAATGTGTAGAATCTGCTGTAGTTGTTACTTATTTTGGTGGAAATGCTTTTAAAAGTGAGGCTACAGTGCCAAATGGAGTTCGCTGGTTGAAAATAGCTAATGTTGGCAAAAGAAAGATAATGTGGAATGAAATCTCTTTTTTACCTTCATCCTACATTAGAGAGTACCAATCTTATTTGCTTCAAAAAGGCGATGTAGTTATGGCTCTTACTCGTCCCATTTTAGATGGTGAGCTAAAAATTGCAAAACTGACTAGTAATGACTTACCATGCTTACTCAACCAACGAGTAGCAAAAATAGTTACTAAACATACCGCTAATTTGAATTTTATTTACTATGAATTGCAGATGTCCCGTTTTGTTGAGGCTATGAATGAAGCAATGGCAGGAACAGATCCGCCGAATATCGGTGCGAAAACTCTTGGAAAGATACTATTGCCATTGCCATCCACTCTTGCAGAACAAGAAGCAATAGCATGTATTCTCTCTGATATGGATGCTGAGATTACCATGCTTGAGGAGGAACTCGAAAAGAGCCGTAGTATCAAACAGGGTATGATGCAGGAGCTACTCGTAGGGAAGATTCGATTAGTATGAGTGCAGAATGTGTTACCGAGAGTATCCCCCAGGGATATAAGCAGACTGAGATTGGAGTCATACCAAAGGATTGGACTGTAAGAAGAGTTGGAGAAGTTTGTGATTTCATAGTTCCTGGGCGTAATAAACCGCGAAATTTCGATGGTGAAATACCTTGGATTACGATACCTGATTTGGATAATGGAAGAAACGTAACTAGTTCTAGAATAGGTTTATGTATTTCGAGAGATGAGGCACGATCTATAGGCTCAAAAGTTGTTCCAAGTGGTTCGGTTTTGATGTCATGTGCTGGAGAGCTTGGCATTACAGCAATTACTACTAATGAAATTGTGATTAATCAACAGTTACATGCTTTTATCCCTACTTCACAAATAAATGCATCATTCCTATTGAATGTCATTCCAGCACAAAGATTCCAGATTGAAGGTTTGGCAACCAAAACATCTGTTTCTTACTTAAATAAAAATAATTGTAATTCAATACAGATTCCAGTTCCGCCTGTGGCTGAACAAGAAGCCATTGCCCAAGCACTAACCGATGCTGGTACACTTATCGAATCACTGGAGCAGCTAATCGCCAAGAAACTCCAGATCAAGCAGGGTGCTATGCAGGAGTTACTCCGTCCAAAGCAAGGAGATATCATACGATTGCTACGAGAAGTGTCCTCCTTGAAAGGACGAATTGGATGGCAGGGATTGAAGCAAATAGAGTTCACTACCAATGAAGAAGATCCATTCTTAATCACAGGTATGAACTTCAAAGACGGAGCAATTAGGTGGAACGACGTGTATCACGTTTCTGAATCCCGCTATGAAATTGCAAGTGATATTCAACTAAGACCTTCTGATGTGCTCATGACTAAAGACGGCACAATCGGCAAAGTTCTTTACATCGACACAATTCCCTACCCACACAAAGCCTCACTTAACAGCCATTTGCTTCTTTTCCGTCCAATCAAAGATAGCTACAATCCGAAGTATTTGTATTATCAATTGTGCTCTCAGCGGTTCAAAAGTTTCGTCGAGGAAAGTAAATCCGGAACTACATTTTTTGGACTATCACAAGCCGCTGTGGGAAATTATCCAGTACTGCTACCATCAATGGATAACCAGGTTCGCATAGCCACCGTCCTTTCAGACATGGATGCGGAGATCGCCGCGCTGGAAGAGAAACTTGAAAAGAGCCGCAGGGTGAAGCAGGGAATGATGCGGGAGCTGCTTACAGGGAGGATTCGATTGGTATGAAAGAGAATCAGCAGGTTGAATGGATAGAATGCTGTAGCATACAGCCTCTAGAATATGATTTTTGGATGGCAGGTTTCATGCTGACGTTCCAGGCAAATCCTGCCCATATGCGTACAACCTTTCTTGATTGGGGCAGTACTGTCCCAATCGCTACCCCAAATACTATCCCAATTACTACCAGAGACAGGATGATGTCCATGATCCGGGCAAAACCTGATTTCTTAGCATTGGAGGCACAGTAATGAAAATCGGCCAGCCTGAACGAGTCACCCAGAACCGCATCGTTTCCCTTTTCCGGGACGAACTTAACTATCGTTACCTTGGGGACTGGACCGACCGCGACAACAACAGCAACATCGAGGAAGGACTGCTCGGCACATGGCTGGAAAAGAACGGCTACACCAAAAAGCAGATCGGTATGGCACTGTACCGCGTGCGCACAGAAGCTGACAATCACAGCCGGAGTCTTTACGGCAATAACCAGGCTATCTACAACCTGCTGCGCTATGGTGTGCCTGTGAAGACTGAGGTGGATGAATGTACAGAGAGTGTTCAGCTCATTAACTGGCAGGAGCCGGAGAAGAACGACTTCGCAATTGCCGAGGAGGTCACGCTACGGGGCAATCACGAGCGTCGGCCTGATATCGTGCTCTATGTTAACGGTATTGCAGTAGGGGTGCTGGAGCTGAAGAACAGCAGGGTGAGTATCGGAGATGGCATCAGGCAGAATATCTCCAACCAGAAGCCTGAGTTCAACGAATGGTTCTTCAGTACCGTACAGTTCATCTTTGCAGGCAACGATTCCGAGGGCTTAAGATACGGCACGATCGGCACACCTGAGAAGTACTTCCTCAAATGGAAAGAAGACGAGGAGGACGACAGCCGGTTCAAGCTCGACAAATACCTGTTGAAGATGTGCCGTAAGGACCGGCTCATCGAGCTGATGTATGACTTCGTGCTCTTTGATGGCGGTGTCAAGAAACTGCCCAGGGTGCACCAGTATTTCGGTGTCAAGGCTGCACAGAGGCATGTAAGGCAGCACAAGAGCGGTATAATCTGGCACACCCAGGGCAGTGGTAAAAGTATTGTCATGGTACTTCTGGCTAAATGGATATTGGAAAACAATCCCAACGCTAGGGTTGTCATTGTCACAGATCGCGATGAACTGGACAAGCAGATCGAGGGAGTGTTCAGGGAAGCCGGCGAGAAGATCAGGCGCACCACCAGTGGCCAGGAGCTTCTGAACCTGCTCGGCCAGGCAACACCACGCCTGATATGCTCCCTGGTCCACAAGTTCGGTCGTAAGGGAGTTGATGATTTCGATGCTTTCATCAGGGACCTGAAGGCACAGCCAAGCAAAACTGTGGGAGAGGTCTTCATCTTCGTGGATGAATGCCATCGTACCCAGAGTGGAAAACTGAACACAACCATGAAGGCGATAATGCCTAATGCAGTCTTCATAGGCTTCACCGGCACACCGCTGCTCAAGAAGGACAAGCAGACAAGCCTGGAAGTCTTCGGCGGCTACATCCACACCTACAAGTTCTGCGAGGCTGTAGAGGACAAGGTAGTGCTTGACCTAGTCTACGAAGCGCGCGATATCGACCAGCGCCTTGGCTCAGGGGAGAAAATCGACGCATGGTTCGAGGCAAAGACAAAGGGCCTTAATGATTGGCAGAAGGATGAGCTGAAGAATCACTGGGGTACCATGCAGAAGGTGCTCAGCTCACGCTCCCGAATGGACCGAGTGGTGAGCGACATAATATTTGATTTCAATGTAAAGCCTCGCCTGTCCAGCGAACGTGGCAATGCCATACTTGTGGCATCAAGCATCTATGAGGCCTGCAAGTACTTCTCCCTGTTCCAGAAAACACTTTTTAAAGGCAGATGTGCCGTGGTGACATCCTACAACCCACAGACACAGGATGTGACAAAAGAGGATACCGGTGCCAACACCGAGACCGAGAAACAGTTCCTCTACAACACCTATACAGAGCTTCTCAAGGACATCGATACCGCGCCAAGCATGACAAAGACCGAGACCTACGAAGAGAGGGCAAAAGCCCTGTTTACCAAGGAACCGGCAAACATGAAGTTGCTTATCGTGGTAGACAAACTCCTCACCGGCTTTGATGCACCACCATGCACCTATCTCTATATTGACAAGTCAATGAGGGATCATGGGCTTTTCCAGGCGATCTGCCGCACTAACCGGCTTGACGGCGAGGACAAGGACTTTGGCTACATCGTGGACTACAAGGACCTTTTCAAGAACCTTGTCAACGACAAGGGCACAGGAGCCCTTCAGGTTTACTCTTCCGAACTGGACCACAGCGCAGGCGGTGCCAATCCAGAGGTTTTAATGCAGGATCGCCTCAAGAAAGGCAGGGAACGTCTTGATAATGCGCTGGAGGAACTTTTCCTGTTATGCGAGCCTGTAGAACCACCAAAAGGCGAGCTCGAGCACATTCATTACTTCTGCGGCAACACTGAGATACCAACTGACCTGCAGGAACGTGAGACACAGCGTGCAGCCCTCTACAAGGCCACAGCCTCACTGGTCCGTGCCTTCGCCAACATTTCTGACGAACTGGAGTCTGCCGGGTACAGTGAAGCAGGTATAGCCCGCATAAGACAACAGATAGACTATTACCTGAACATCCGTGAGATAATACGCCGTGCCAGTGGCGAAACACTCGACCTGAAAGCCTACGAGGCTGATATGCGTCATCTCATCGACACTTACATAGAGGCAGCCGAGCCCAGGAAAGTCTCATCCTTTGACACTATCCCGCTCCTTGAGCTTATTGTAAAAAGTGGCATCAACAAAGCCATCGATACCCAGCTAAACGGACTGAAAGGAAACAAAAATGCCATCGCAGAGACCATTGAGAACAATGTCCGCAGCAGGATAATTAAGGAACACCTGAACGACCCTGCCTTCTATGAGAAGATGTCAGCTCTCTTGGACGAGATAATAGCAGCCAGGAAGGCCAAAGCGATAGAGTATGAAGAATACCTGCGGCAGATTGCCGAGCTTGTAAAGAAAGTCGAGGCAGGACATGAGGATAACACACCCCAGCAGCTCAAGGCAAGCCCTGCACTGCGTGCGCTCTATAATAATCTGCAGCCCTTCAGGGAAAACTCTGCTATCTTGGCAGAAGGGATCTCAGCATATGCATCTTCAGAAGACTTTGTTCTTGATCTTGCAATAAAGATCGATGAAACTGTGAGAAGTGTCAGGTCAGATGATTGGCGAGGTGTGGAACCGCGGGAAAGGACCATTAAGCAAGCTTTGTATGAAATCCTGCAAAATACGGATGAAGTGGAGCGTATCTTCCTTATAATCAAAGCGCAGAAGGAATACTGATGGTCACTCAGATCCAACTGGGAGAGATTACAGCAGACGTAGTCTTCAAGGATATTAAGAACATACACCTAAGTGTTTACCCACCCACTGGAAAAGTCAGAATATCTGCTCCTTTAAGGATGGACATAGACAAAATTCGCATCTTTGCAATTTCTAAACTTGGATGGATAAAACAGCAACAGAAAAAGCTCCAGGAACAGGAGCGAGAAACTCCACGCGAGTATCTAGACCGTGAGAGTCATTATGTATGGGGGAAACGTTACCTGCTTGAGGTTCTTGAAGTAGATGAAGCACCATCTGTTGAGTTGAAGCACAAAAAGATGATTTTAAGAGTACGTCCCGGAGCTGATGAGAACAAGAAACAGGAAGTTATCGATGCATGGTATCGGGAACAACTCAGGAAAGCTGCATTGCCCTTGATCGCCAAATGGGAGAAGCTAATGGGCATTAAAGTGGAACGTTTACTCATAAGAAGGATGAAAACAAAGTGGGGAAGCTGTAATCCTAAGGCAGGTAATATTTTACTTAACACAGAACTTGCTAAGAAGCCATCTGAATGTCTAGAATATATTGTAGTGCACGAGTTATCTCATCTTCTGGAACCAACACATAACTCAAACTTTATCGTTCTCATGGACAGATTCATGCCGAAATGGCAGTTTTATAAGAACAAGTTAAATCAGTTGCCAGTTAGCCATGTGAACTGGATTTACTGATACGTTTGAAAATATATCTTGGCTTGACAAGCTAACTATTAAAACTCCGTCTTTGGAATTGGTACAGAAACTAGAGACTGGTAACTGGTTATATGGGAAGAAAAATTAAATGTGTCCCTGCTGTGAACTTAATAGGGCCAATACTTGGATAAACTGCCCGTAGGACTGCGGAAGATACGTAAAGACATAACCAAGCCATATCCTGCTGACATAGCCAGATTAGTCTTATATATACAATGCAAAACCAGCAATCGACCCATAATTCATTATTATTTATATGTACTGTTAGTTGTTCATCATTTGCTTCTTAAAGTCTTGGATGCTCTTGGAACATTTGTCAAGTTTATTGCATCGATAATGTTTCTTCTTTTCTTCCCATTTAACTGAGTCTTTATCCATTTCATATATCTTATAGGTCTCTTGTAAGATGCTATGAATCATTAAAGCAAATTGTGCCTTATCTTCTTTGTTTTCAACTGTAGAAGGAATTCCAGCACTTATCCTGCCGTCTGCAGAAATCTTAAAAGAATACTTAGCATCTTTATGGTTAAATGTTACTTCTGCACCATTTACAAAACCATAAATTGCAAGCATAATTTGAGCTTGAATATGATCAGTAACATTACTGTTTGAGCTTACAGCGCCACTTAGATTCGTTTTTTCAAACTCACTTGATATAGCCTTTACACTTTCAACTTTCAAGTGATTGGTAATCTTCATTCCTTCAATATCATGTTTATATGCAAGCCAGAAAAGAAAATCGGTTGAATATTCTACAGATTTTGGTTCTGCAAGAATATTAATTGCAGAAAACATTTTTTTTCTTACTAACCCATTTATCTTGGAATCGCTTGCAGTTGAAACAATGAGTATCTTTTTGTCTTTATAAAAATAGCATCCCACGGAATCTGGAACTTGCACGTTATAATTAACTACACGAGATGCCTTTGAATCATTTACAAAACGTGTGTACACAAAAGATATCGTTTTCCCATCGTTGATATATGGATAGTCTGTGAGCCAACCTTCTTTTTGTTCCTTCAAATTTCCATTAAACTGCTTTAATGTTTTCTCAATTTGATCGTATTCTAAGTTTTTGTCAATAGAATATGCTTTAAAGTTTATACCTTTGCTCCATAATGGAATTATATCTGCTATAGAAGTCATTAGAATCATCCGTTATATGGTAATATTTCAATTGACTGTTTGCACAATTCAAACTTTATTATGCATCGAAGATATTTAGACTTAGGTCCGATATATATTTTTAGGTGTAAAAAGTCTTTCCCAACAAAACTTGTATTAGATTCCAGAAAAGTATTTAATGTTAATTGTCTTCTACCAGTTAGCTTTATTTTTGCTTGAGCTACTTTGCTTTGTAACTTATCCTCAGATTCAACTTTCTTGAATTCCGTATAATCTCTTTCCATATCAATATTGGTTCCGATGGGATATTCCCATTTTAAGAATGTATCAAATCCAATGAATCCAAGAAACCGAAGCCATATGCTATTCTCTTTTTCTTTACTAATTGTTAACTCTATAGTTTCCTGATTTTCGAATACCCTTTTAGATAAATCGAGAGACATAGGCTTACTTGGAATTCGATATTGAATTAAAAATGCATTTTTTACAATTGAGTTATACATTACTATTATAACAAAAATCAAAGACAGTATCATCTTTATTAAATACTCATATTTTGTGATTAGGGGACTCATATCTGAGATATCATCGACAAAAGACACGACACCCCAAACAACCACTAACAAAGTCAAGAAATCACTTAGAGACTCAATGATTGACTTAATCATGATTGTTCTCAAGTCCCGTTTTTAGCATTGTAAGGAGTTCTTCTTTTTTATTATTGAAACTCTGAAGATCACCTGAATAGTTTATATAGCCACGTCTAGAAAAGATGAGAGTTTCTCCATCTATACAAAATCCCACCCGTATGAAAATCGCTCTTTCATTTTCAGCGAAATAGGATTTAACCTGATCTATCTCATTAAATCTGTCTTCATCACCTGTAGAATCGCGTATTATCGCATAGTAAAAATCCATTTTTTTTTCTTGACAGTAAGAAATGATATTTCTGAAAAATCTATTGTCTAATATCTTACCATTATAGACTACTTTTGGTCTAGAAGTAAAAAATGATTTTCTTGCTTCGAGTGATTTAAGCGTACACTTATATGTTTCTACAAACTCTGTAACATTAGTTTCATTTTCGTGACTTGAATCTTCAGATCCATAGGATAAATTAGAACTCTCTGCTAGCAAGCCAAAAAGATTATTCATGAGTGGAATATAAAGAGTATTATTCTTCTTGCAACATTTTTTAATATCATCTTCTAAGCTGACATCTTCAAATATTGCTAACTTCATCAGCATATATATACATCCACCATAACAATAACACCACAAGAATTACTACACTTTTTTCTTTAACTTTTAAGTTGTATTTTAATCTGTTTGTCATTTTCTCCAAGAGAATCTACATATATTATGCAATATTAAATATATTAGTCTTATTGTATTATCTATTGATTAAACGTTTAATATTTTAAATGAAGCTTCAATATTAGGTAATAATCCTCCTTTCAGAAAATGCACTTTTCCCTTGGCCTTATAATATTCAGAAAAGGGTTACTTCTATCCTGTAGAGGCCGAAGTTTTTCTGATAGAGAAGATAAAGTACACTAAATCTTTGATATTATTGTCAGAGCATTATCATATAGAGAATGTTCTCGTTTTTTGAGATATCATACTATAATGTTAAAATAAGACTACGGAAGGTAATTTACGAGTCATGGGGATTCATTGTCTATATATCTCGAGGAGATTATCTTTACTATTGTTCTAAATTAACTGAAAACACCATCAAACTAGGACTATCTAAACTATTTTAGTGGACTCGGCGGGATTTGAACCCGCGGCCTTTACGTTGCGAACGTAACGATCTACCCCTGATCTACAAGCCCAGATCTGGTCGGAATGAGTAGTGGTTAAAAAAGGTAAAAAAAGAGGCTTAAACAGGTCTGCCGACTTCGGTGACCGTTACGCTCTCAACGCCTTCGACAGCTGCAAGGGCCTCTTCGACCTGCTCGGTGCCGCCTTCAAGGTCGCCTACAAGCACTACCATTATAATGGCCTTCAGGCCAAAGGCAATGGGTTCTTCCTTGGAGGTACCGAACTGTGAACCCTCAGGCAAGGCTGCTACGAGCCTCTCTTTGAGATCATTGAGGTCGGTCTCTACGGAAACCGGCATGATCCTTATGGTTGCTGCTACATCTCCCATTCAGTCCACCTCACGGGCCTACAAAGCCGCATTTCGGGCAGGTGTACGGGTTGCTCTGCTGTCTGCAGCTCTCACATCTTCCAAGTTCCCTGCCGCATACAGGGCATGGGAAGCGTGCAAATCCGGCTTCTACAAGCCTCTTGTTGCAGGAAGTACAGTTCTCAACTTTGTTTACCATTTAAACTCTCCTTTAAGCGTGATATCTGATCAATATAATACTGAAAAATTCAGCATGTCGATGATTTCAGTACATACGCAGTATATAATTTAAATATTCCCCTTGATGTAAGTCCCCACTACATCTTTTCCGAGAACGGCATCAATTACCCTTTCAGGGTGAAGGCCGTTCACTATAAGGCAGTCCATATTGTTCTCCTTCAGGAACAGAGGTAAAGCCCTGTCCACGCAGGTAGCGCCCATCTTCATGACCTCATCAGCTGTCAGGAACTGCTGCACCACATCCTCGGCGTAGATCCCGTCCACATCAGTGACCTTCACAAAGAGCGGGGCTCCGAACTGTCTGGCTATCCAGGCGGCGATGGTATCTGCGGTTACATCCCATGAATGCGGGAGCTCATCCCTCTCCCTCAGTATCCTGTATGGAAGTAACATCCTCACACCGTAGGGAATGCCATCAAGTGACCCGGTAATATCAATCCCGGTCTTGTCATGGATATAATACCCATACTGTTCCATTGCAAGTATGGCCATCCAGTGAGCTGCTTCATCGCTTATCCTATGTTTCTCACTGGCGGAACGGACAGCATTAGCAAAGATACCTCCTCCCGGTATCACGAGAATTGATGTGCACTCCTTATCGTTGCATGCTCCGAACCTTGCCTGCAGCGCTTTTATTACCGGCAGGGAGTCATCCATGAGGCTGCCCCCGAGCTTCACCACGATCCTCATGTTCCTTCCTTATTCCTTGTCCTTTCCTGTTAAAACGTCGGCCTCGAACATCTTTGCAGCCGCATATGCCGGGAACACCTTTGATATTTCCTCTCCCCAGCGTTGTGCAACAGAGATACATTCAAAGCCAAGCCTCTTTGCAGCTGCACGGATGAGGAACTCCCCAAGGCCTGCCGACACTATGGTGGAAAGCTCGTTCTTCTCTGCAACCTCTGCGATCGCATCGCTCAGCAGGGTTACCTGCATATCCTTCACCTGCTCTGCTATGCGGTATATCTCGTCGGGAGATATCTCTGACAGGTCGGCGCAGACCACACGTGCGATCCTTCTCATTGCATCGGTCTTGCTCTTTCCTGCACCATCGGCAGTCTCGCAGGTGTACAGTTCCTCTGATATGTCTCCCAATAAAAGATACACATCGGCTGTGGTTGCGAAAAGCTCCGAGGATACCCGGCACTTCCCGGCCGCCAGGTCCAGGCTGTCTGCAAGATATGCCAGGTTCGTCCTCAGCACCCCTGCATAGACCAGTTCGCTTCGGATGAGCCTTGAGAAGTCCGTCAGGCCGGCTGTATGTTTTCCGCCCTTTATCGGGATGATGTCGCTGGTAGTGCTTCCCACGTCCACGAAGATGCAATCCCCTATCTCCGAGCCGATGAGCTTGGCCGAGGCCGCCCAGTTGGCAGCTGCCAGCTTGCGCAGGTCTCCGGAGCCATCATAGAATTCACCGTTACTGTCAATGTAGCGGACCTCGCACTCAAAGGCCTGATCTACTGATTCCATGATGAACTTTATTCCTGCCATCTTGTCCTCGAAGCAGTCGGCAAGTTCTCCCGTCATGACAACACTCACCCTGTCGGGCTGGTGTTTCTCGGCTATCTCTTCCAGTGCTTCGGGAAGTCTTGTGTCCTTCCAGAGGGGTATATAATGCAGTTCAATGATCTCACCATCGGCAGAAGCGATCTTTGTATTCGCGCCGCCAATATCTATCCCGATTGTTTTCATACAATGTCCTCAAAGTCATCTTTCGTGAACGAGAACTCCCCTTCAGTGACCACAGCATCAGGCAGCTCTCCTGAAATGTTCTTCAGGAGGAGCTCTCCGATCTCGGTCCTGAGTGTCCTGGCCAGTCCGTAAACAGCGGTGGTGGGCCGGGGGTTCACATCAACAACATACGGTCCTTTACCATATACTATGTCTACTCCGATATAACCATTGCATCCCAGGACTTTTGCAGTTCTGGCTGCAACATCGAATAACTCCTTCTCATGGCCAGTCCTGTAAGGCACGATATTGCCTTTGTACGTCACAGGTGATCCAGGCCTGTTGCGATCAATCTCAATGTGCTGTTTATTTACGCTGAGTGGAAGAGAGCCGGTGCCGCATATCATACTGACGCTGAGGTGCTCCCCTTCAATGTATTCGGTAGCGATGAAGCCCTCTTCCGTATCGCTGGAAGATGCTACCCTGACGCCTTCAGATGCACAGCCGAATCTGGGTTTGATCACGCATGCGGTTGCAACCCCACATTCCAATATACGGGGAACACTGACAGAGTGGGACTGCAATGTCCTGGTGCACTCCAGCTTATCAGCACAGAGTCTTGCCGATCTTGAGGAACATCCAAGGTTTGTAGTGTTCTCCTCGACCACAGCTGAAAGCTCTGCAAGCAGTTCATCAGGACCGATCACCAGGCCGGCATCTGCATGAGATGATTCCCTTTCCAGTACTTCCTGGAAGTTGTCCGCAGAGGAGCTGACTGCCCGGCCTCTCAGGAGTAGGGGGCCTGCGGAAAGATATGTCACCTCATGGCCAAGCCTGGAGAAACTGTCCACAAGTGTCCTCAGCATGGCTCCTCCTTCCTTCAGCAGTGTTCCTTCAAGTCCGATCCCGACTGCATATTCGGCCAGCAGTATCTTCATGTTGAATGCAAGTGCATTATTTGATATATCATTTACTATTGTTTATTGCTGTTAGCCTAATTGTATATTAAAAATAAATATATAGTATCACGTGAATACCCGACAAGGAATGAAAATGGAATTGAATGCTGATAACCCTTTTGTTCAGGCACTGGCAGTTTCAACTGTAATGGCCCTCTTCATGATAAGTGTGGCACTTGGCATTATGAATATGGCATCCAACGTTGCTGCGTCAAGTGACACCACGCCTGTCCCGACGGCTGTCATTCTGCTCATCTTTGCAGTAGTTTTTATTGCAGGCTCCGTGTTTTTTGAAAGCCGCGGTGCAGACTATATCGGCTCCATGGTCGGAGGCGCCATCGCATCCTTCATTGCCACTTTCGTGGCCACGGCCTTTTTCACAGGAGTGACATATGCACTGAACGGCGGCATCCGGGCACTCTGGTGGGAACAGATCCTGTCGGCACTTGCCGTTTGCATGGTTGCGAGCATGTTCATAATACGGCTATTGCAACATAAGTTGCAGTCATCTTATTAACTTTTACATCATATCTTTTAGAGGGATCATTGGGTTATTGTTGACAAAACCTTCTCAAGATGGGAAAGCTATTTATAGAACTTCAAACAATGATTAAACCAAATGCGCATAATTGCGCATCAATCAGTGGAGATATCGAGATGGATAAAGGATCTGAGAAATGTGATGACCTGGATTCAGAGGCAACAAATGCTGAAACCCAGCAGGAGGATGAAACTGCACAGCTTCGTGATAAATTACTGCGGCTCACCGCAGAATTTGATAATTTCAGGAAACGAAGCATCCGGGAAAAGGAAGAGTACCGCAAGTTCGCAGTTGAACAGATCATCACAGAGTTGCTTGAAGTATATGACAACTTCGAGCGTGCAATAGCATCTGCAAAACAGACCGACAATATTGAATCCGTCGTAAAGGGTGTGGATATGGTGTTCAGGCAGTTTGCTTCTATCCTTGAGAAGGAAGGCCTCCAGAGGATAGAGTGCCATGGTGCTGCGTTCGACCCTCATCTTCATGAGGCTATCATGCACGTTGAGCATCCGGAGCACGAGGAGAATACTGTCGTGGAAGTATGTAAGCCGGGATATTACCTGCACTCAAAAGTCATCAGGCCGGCCATGGTAGCAGTCTCGAAGAAACCGGAGACCGGGGGAGAATGACCCTCCTTTGCAAAGAGTGCTGTCAAATAAAAGAAGAACATAACTGTATTATAAGTAACCGAAAAGAGGTATAATCATGGGAAAGATTTTGGGAATCGATCTGGGAACTACAAATTCATGCATGGCTGTGATCGAGGGTGGAGAACCTACAGTTATTCCAAACGCCGAAGGGGGAAGGACAACACCTTCAGTAGTTGCGTTTTCCAAGAAGGGAGAAAAACTGGTAGGCCAGGTTGCAAAGAGGCAGCTCATAACTAACTCCGAGAACAGTGTGAGCTCCATCAAGAGACACATGGGAGAGGCAAACTACAAGGTCACGCTCAACGGCAAGGACTACACTCCGCAGGAAATCTCCGCAATGATCTTGCGCAAGCTCAAGGATGATGCAGAGGCATACCTGGGTGAGACCATCAATGATGTGGTTATCACTGTGCCTGCTTACTTTGACGACTCCCAGAGGCAGGCCACAAAGGATGCCGGGGCCATTGCAGGCTTTAACGTAAAGAGGATCATCAACGAGCCTACTGCTGCAGCCCTTGCCTACGGGATAGACAAGGAGTCAGGGGAACACAAGATACTGGTGTATGACCTTGGAGGAGGTACATTCGACGTATCCATCCTTGAACTGGGAGAGGGCGTATTCGAAGTGCTGTCCACAAGCGGTGACACGCACCTCGGAGGAGATGACTTCGACCAGAGGATAGTCAACCATATCGTTAACGAATTCAAGAAGAACGAAGGCATCGATCTTTCAAAGGACAAGGCAGCACTGCAGCGCCTGAAGGATGCGGCGGAGAAAGCCAAGATCGAGCTGTCCAGTGTCACATCCACCAACATCAACCTGCCGTTCATCACAGCGGACTCCAACGGCCAGCCAAAGCACATAGATATGGACCTTACAAGGGCCCAGTTCGAGAAGATGATAGGCGACCTGCTTGACAAGACGCTTGTGTCTGTGAACAGGGCGATGGATGATGCAAAGCTCAAGCCGAAAGACATTGAGAAGGTGCTTCTGATAGGTGGTTCCACAAGGATACCTGCAGTTACCGAGCTTGTCCGCAAGGTAACAGGCAAGGACCCATACAAGAACATCAACCCTGACGAAGCTGTTGCAGTAGGTGCTGCAGTGCAGGCAGGAGTCCTTGGCGGGGAGATCCACGATGTGTTGCTTCTGGATGTCACTCCGCTCACCCTGGGTATCGAGACCCTCGGAGGTGTTGCAACGCCTCTTATCGAAAGGAACACAACCATCCCCACAAAGAAGAGTCAGGTATTCTCAACAGCTGCAGATAGCCAGCCCTCTGTGGAGATCCATGTGCTTCAGGGCGAGAGAGGTATCGCTTCTGCGAACAAGACGCTGGGAAGGTTCATGCTTGACGGCATTCCGCCAGCTCCGAGGGGCATGCCACAGATCGAGGTCACCTTTGACATAGACGCGAACGGTATCCTGCATGTCACTGCAAAGGACCTTGGCACCGGTAAGAAGCAGTCCATATCCATCCAGAAGCCCGGAGGACTTTCCGAGGATGAGATCGACAGGATGGTCAAGGATGCGGAACTTCACGCAGAGGAAGATAAGAAGCGCAAGGAAGAGGTAGAGGTCAAGAACAATGCCGAATCCCTGATAAATGCAGCTGAGAAAGCCATCAAGGAAGCAGGGGATGTTGCCACTGCTGAGCAGAAATCCAAGGTTGAATCCGCCATCGGTGACCTGAAGAAGGAACTCGAAGGAGATAACATCGAAGGTATCAAGTCCAGGACCGAGGCACTCCAGACTGCGGTATATGATATCTCTGCAGCAATGTACAAGAAGGCTCAGGAAGAAGCAGCAGCTGCCGCTTCAAGTGAAGGTGGCGCAGGTTCAGCTTCATCAGGCTCATCCGACGAGAACATCGTGGATGCAGACTATGAAGTGGTCGATGAGGACAAAAAGTAATCCCGAACAGCTTTACGTAAGGTACTCAGGCACAGTACCTTACTTTTTTATGTTTATTCAGCCTAGGTAACCCACAGGAATCATTTATGTCCACTACACGCGATTATTACGAGATACTTGGTGTATCGAAAGAGTCAACGGAAGCTGAGATCAAAAAAGAGTATCGGAAGCTTGCGATGAAGTATCACCCTGACAAGAATAAGGAACCCGGTGCTGAAGAGAAGTTCAAGGAAATATCTGAAGCCTATGCAGTGCTTTCCGATACCGAGAAGAGGGAGCAGTACGACCGCTTCGGCCATGCAGGTATCGACAGCCGTTACAGCCAGGAAGACATATTCAGGAATGCCGATTTCAGAGGTTTCGAGGATCTGGGCGACATTCTTGGGAGCATATTCGGCGGCGGCTTCGGAGGTTTTGGGGGAGGATTCGGCGGACAGCAGCAGCGCCGCGGACCTGTGCGGGGATCGGACCTACGCTATGACCTTAACATAACACTGGAACAGGCAGCACAGGGAGTGGAAACCACCATCAATGTACCCAGGGCGGAGATATGTGATACCTGTAGCGGGACCGGCGCTAAGCCCGGCACCAGTCCAAAGACATGTACCAACTGTCATGGGACAGGACAGGTCACCCATGCCCGTGACACGCCCTTTGGACGCTTCATGTCCACAAGCACCTGTAACGTATGCAGAGGCACCGGCGAGATAATCGAGGAGCCTTGCCCTGCATGCAGGGGTACCGGCAAGCAGAAGAAAGTACGTAAGATATCGGTCAAGGTGCCCAAGGGCGCAGATACGGGATTAAGGCTGAAGATCAGCGGAGAAGGCGAGCAGGGAAGTCCGGGAGCTCCTCCTGGAGACCTGTATGTGGTCCTCCATGTGGAACCTCATAGAATGTTCGAGCGTGCGGGAGATGACATACTCTACGAGCTGCCACTGACCTTTACCCAGGCGGCACTGGGAGCCGATGTAATGGTACCCACACTTCATGGCAACGTGAAGATGAACGTCAAACCAGGCACCCAGACACATTCAATCCTGCGGCTCAAAGGAAAAGGCATGCCATACCTGCACGGGCGCGGCCAGGGCGATCAGCTTGTGAGAGTTGTTGTAAGGACCCCCACAAACCTTACCGAGGAGCAGAAGAATCTTCTGCGGAAGCTGGATCTGCCGGAGGAGAGCGGGAAGTCAAAGAACCCTAAAGGCGGAAAAGGCATCTTCGATAAGGTTAAGGAAGCCTTTGATACGTGAACAATCTCCTGCATCCTTTTTCTTTTTTACTGTCCGATGGTAAGTTTTAAAAGGCACTACTCTTAATAAGCCTTCTTTACGTTCATCTTTACCAATAAATAAATAAGAAGGAATTTTATGAAGATTGTTATTATCGGTGCCGGCGAGGTCGGCTACCATATTGCCAAGGCACTTCATCATTCAAATGACATTATTATAATAGATCAGAGTGAGGAAGCTTGCCATCGTGCAGATGAGCTTGACGTACAGGTGATCCAGGGTAACGGCGCCAATGTGTCCATTCTCAGCAAAACCCTGGATAATGCGGATCTCCTTGCAGCAGTGACAGGTTCCGATGAAGTGAACATTGTCGCCTGCATGGCGTCAAAACTGGTGGCAAAGGACAAGGAGAGGCTCAAGACCGTTGCAAGGGTAAGCAATCCTGACTATATCGATAAACCGGTGGCAAAACGCACAAAGATAGGCATTGATACCATGATATGCCCTGAGCTGACGCTGGCTTCTGAAATAGCGGAAATCCTTTCCATCCCGTACGCCATAGGCGCGGAGTATTTCGCAGAGGGAAAGGTCGAGATGATGGAGTTTGCAGTCTCGGACAGCAGCGAGCTTGTAGGTAAAGAACTGCAGGAACTGAACCTGGCCAACTGCTGCATAGTCAGTGCACTCTTCCGTGACTCCGACGTGATCATCCCCCATGGTAAAGATACGATACAGAAGAATGACCATATAGTAGTCATCGGCAAGCCGGCTTCCATCAAAGAAGTCCGCGACATGTTCGGTGAAAAGACAGGGAAACGCAGTAAGGTCATGATAATAGGCGGGGGTATAGTTGGCTTCTATCTTGCCAGAGTGATCTCGAACGGAGAATTCGACATCAAGGTAATCGAGGCGGACAGGGAGAGGTCCGAGCATATAGCCGAGGAATTGCATGGCGTCCTGGTTCTCAACGGCGATGGTACCGATATAAACCTCCTGAAGGAGGAAGGTGTTGCTGACATGGATGTCGTCATTGCTGTAACCAACAGTGATGAAAAGAACCTCCTCTGTGCCCTGCTTGCAAAGCATCTGGGAGGCAAGAAGGTCATAGCCAGGGCTGACCGGTCAGATTATGTATCCCTGTTCGAGATGGTGGGCGTGGACAGCGCAGTCAGTCCCAGGCAGGCTACTGTCAGCGAGATCCTCAAGCTGACCTTTGGGAAGGGGATTGAGTCTGTCACGACCATAGAAGGCGAGAAGGCCGAGATCATAGAATACACAACCTCAAGGAAATCAAAGATAGTCGGCAAGCCCCTGAAGAACGTGAAGTTCCCGCCGGGTGCTATTGTAAGCATGGTCGTACACAAGGGGAATACAGTCGTCCCCCGCGGCGAGTATGTAATTGAGGAAGGCGACAGGGTAGTTGTGTTTGCCCTGCAGTCCGTACATAATGAGGTCGAGAGTCTGTTCAAATAATCCTTCAGGAGCCGTTTGTTTGAATTACGCTATAGTCTTCAATGTATTGGGAAATCTGCTTCGTTTTCTCGGGCTTATAATGGTATTTCCCCTAGTTGTAGCTTTATATTATGGAGAGCCATTATTGCCTTTTGCGACATCCATAGTGATTACAGTCGCATCCGGCATTGCACTTTCCCGTATATGGAAAACCGAAAGTGAATGGAAGATCAGGGAAGGTTTTCTCATAGTTGTCCTGGGATGGCTTTCCGCTGCAATTTTTGGTTCGATTCCTTTCCTGTTTGAAGGGGTAACAGTTATTAACGCACTCTTTGAAACAATGTCCGGTTTCACTTCAACGGGAGCCACTATCCTGGTTGACATTGAGGCGTATTCAAAAAGCCTGCTCTTCTGGCGCAGCATGACCCAATGGGTAGGAGGCATGGGAATCATTGTCCTTGTTATAGCCATCCTGCCTAAGCTTGGAGTTGCAGGAAGGCAGTTGTTCCGCGCAGAAGCACCGGGTCCGTTCGAGGACAAGATCAAGCCAAGGATCAGGGGGACTGCGAAAATACTATGGTCCGTCTATCTGGTTATCTCTTTCCTTGAGGTAATGGCATTACTGATTGCCGGCCTTTCCCTATATGATGCATTGACCCATACATTTTCCACTATGGGATGTGGAGGTTTCTCGCCGTACGGCGATAGCATCGCTACCTTTAACAGTCCCCTGGTAGAAGGGATCATCACTTTCTTTATGTTTATTGCAGGGGCGAGTTTTGCTCTGCACTACAGGACATTCTACTCAGATCGCAAAAGCCTGATAAATGATGAAGAGTTCAGGATATATGCGCTTGTAGTAGTTTGCCTGACACTCATTATCTCATTGATCCTCTGGAGGGATTCATATCCGGATATTTTTGGAGCTTTCAGATACGGAGTATTTCAGATCGTATCAATATCCACTGCTACCGGCTTTGCAACTGCTGATTTCAACCTCTGGTCCGATTCAGCAAAGTTCATCATAATTGCCTCAATGTTTGTTGGCGGCTGTTCGGGTTCGGCTGCAGGTGGTGTGAAGGTAGTCCGATCTCTCCTGTTTGTAAAATTCAGTATCAGGGAGTTATTCCGGTTAGTTCATCCCAAATCCGTTAAACCGATAACGTTCAATAAAAAAGCTGTACCCGAAAGCATATTACAGTCTATTGTCTCATTCTTGGGATTATATCTGTTGCTGGCCTTTTTCACTGCATCCGTGCTGGCCATTCAGGGAATGGATATTATAACATCCCTTACAGCATCTTTTGCAACGATAGGGAACATCGGCCCGGGTTTGAATGTTGTAGGACCCTGGGGCAATTTTGACGTGATCCCTGCTTTTAGTAAAGTGATGCTGATAGGGAACATGTTGTTTGGAAGACTGGAACTGTTCACAGTATTCGTGTTGTTGCTTCCCGAATTCTGGAGTGACTGATCCACATATACTTTTTCGGCAATTTCTGTTATTTATGCTCAATAAGAGCATGAGAAGGCAAAGATTGCTTTTTATACTAGTCTGGCATGTAGTGTCTGATTCGACTTTGGAGTGCAACACGTGAACTATGCTGTGATCTATAACGTACTGGGAGAACTTCTCACCTTTCTTGCTCTTTTGATGCTGATCCCCCTGTTTGTGGCATTCTACTATGGTGATTCACCTGTGCCTTTCGCGGCAGCAGTGGTCATTACGGGTACTCTCGGCCTGGTGCTCTCCAGGAAATATAGTGCACAGGGCGAATGGAAGATCAAGGAAGGTTTTGCCATAGTAGCTTTAGGCTGGCTGTCGGTGGCCGTCTTCGGTTCTATCCCTTATGTGCTGGATGGCATAAGTCCTGTTAACGCTCTTTTTGAATCAATGTCCGGTTTTACGACCACCGGAGCAACGATCATGCAGGATATAGAATCCCACTCCAGGAGCATACTTTTCTGGCGTTGCATGACGCAGTGGCTCGGCGGCATGGGCATCATCATGATCTTCATTGCTATCCTCCCCAAACTCGGGGTTGCAGGAAGGCAGTTGTTCCGCGCAGAAGCACCGGGCCCCACCGAGGACAAGCTGAAGCCGCGTATAAGAGGAACTGCGAGGATACTCTGGACCGTCTATGTGTTCATTTCTGTTGTGCAGGCAGTTGCACTGAGGCTTGCAGGCATGTCATACTACGATGCTATAACACACACTTTTACAACAATGTCGACAGGCGGCTTCTCACCTTACGGACCAGGCATAGCAGGATTCAACGATCCCCTCATAGAAGGGATCATAGTGGTCTTTATGTTCATTGCAGGAGCCAACTTTGCACTGCATTACCGTGTGCTGTATGTTGACCGTAACAGTTTCATAAAGGATGAGGAGTTCAAGTTCTATACTGTCATTATCCTGCTGGCGACCCTGGTGCTGACATTCTCCCTCTGGAAGGATATGGGGCAGACAGTTGAGACAGCTTTCAGATATGCGGTTTTCCAGGTCGTCTCTATCACAACTACCACAGGTTATGCTTCCGCAGATTTTGATATATGGAGCGACTCTGCAAGGATCGTATTGCTGGCCGTCATGTTCATAGGAGGTTCCGCGGGGTCCACAGCCGGCGGAGTAAAAGCTGTCAGGATACTTCTTTTATTAAAGTACGGAAAGAACGTGCTGTTCAAGGCGCTGCATCCCAAGGCGATAAAGCCTGTGAAGTATAATAGCAAAGCTGTGCCTGAGGAAATCATGCAGTCCATCGTTTCCTTTGTTGTCATCTACATGATGATATTTGCCATATCTACAGGAATACTTGCCCTGATGGGCATGGACCTGATAAGCTCCATCACTGCATCCATTGCAACACTGGGTAACATCGGTCCCGGCTTCAATGCTGTGGGCCCGATGGCTAACTTTGATGTTGTCCCTTTCCTTGGCAAGCTTCTCCTGATAGCCAACATGTGGATAGGCAGGCTTGAAGTGTTCACTGTGATAGTGATGCTGACACCCGAGTTCTGGAAAGACTGAGCTACAGCTGTTTCAGTGGAAGTAGCTGAAGAAAAATAGACCGGAAACAAAATGTGATCGGCAGTTTCCTGCCGGTCAGCGCTCAAAGTCCAGCTCGTGTTTGACCACGTTCTTGAAAAGTACTCTCAGGTCCCAGAGAAGCTTTTTGTTTGCCTTGAAAAGGGCATATAGGAGGTCAATGAGACTCATGCTGGAGAAATTGACGCCTTCCAGAGAGTGCGCCAGGGAGTTGATCTCCTTATCCGTAAAACTGATGAAAGCATCTTTAACGATCAGGCTGTTATCGATCTCCATACCTATTGTCTGGCGCCATCTTTTCTCATAGAGCTCCAGCATCGATGTTGAGACATCGTTCCTGGAAATGGCCTCGTATGCAACCTCGCCTGCGATCTTGCCTGCTTCCATGGCGTTTATTATCCCTCCGCCCGTGATCGGGTCAGACTGTCTTGCCGCATCTCCCACCAGCATAAGGCCATTTGCAATGGTCCTTTCTATACTGCCACTGACAGGCACTCCTCCGACATCGATCTCAAGTATCTTTGCATCGGGGAACTTTTGTCCCACGAAATCCTTCAGGTAGTCAACTGCATGTTTCTTACCGGACTTGTTACCAAGTATGCCTATGCCTACATTGGCAAGGTCCTCTCCCTTCGGGAATATCCATATGTACCCACATGGGGCTATCTCATTGCCCAGGTAGAAATAGCAGTAGTCCTGGTCAATGCCTGTCCCGCTCATGAGAAACTGGGCGCACGTCTCGAGATCAGCAGGCTTGATCGAAGTATCAATGCCAGCCCACCTGCCTACCTTTGATTCGACACCGTCTGCGCCGATAACCAGTCTTGAACGAACTTCCTTTTCTTCTCCCAGGTGCATCAGCCTGACACCCCTGACGAACCCGTTCTCTGTTAGGAGTCCTGTCGCCCTGGTCTTGACCATTACCTCTGCGCCTGCTTTTGCACTTTCGTATGCAAGCGCACGGTCAAATATCTTACGTTCCAGGACGTAACCGACCTCTCCGCCGGCTATTTCCTCTGCCATCTCGATCATGGTGCCATCAGGTGAGAAGATACGTGATCCCTTGACATCGGCGCATATCCAGCGGTGGTCAGGCTCAATATGCTTGCGCAGCCATACCTTGCTCACTCCCTCTGCACACCTGACAGGGTCCCCTATCTCCTGGCGTTTCTCTATCATAAGCACACTGAGGCCTTTCATCGCTGCGGTCTTGGCAGCAATGGATCCGGCAGGACCTGCACCGACCACAATGACATCATAATGGTCTTTCATCTGGACACCTCAATGGCTCCCACCGGGCAGATCTTGGCGCATATCCCGCAACTTGTGCACTTCTCATCCGCTTCGATCCAAGTCTCGACCAATTCAAGCGCACCGGGAGGGCACACACCTACGCATGCACCACAGTATCCGCATTTGAATTTATTCACCTTGATGGCCACTTATTATCACCTGTATTAACAACGTTTTATCTGTAGTGAGGAAGTCTATAGTCCCACGGCATAGAACCGGGAATGGCATGAGGTTATCCTATATGGCGGAAGGGTTACAAATACTTTACATTACTGAAGGAGTTCAAGCCTGGCCCTTGACCTGCCATTGCCTTCCATACCAAACTTACTGTCAACGTATGCCTTTGACAGGCCGTGCCCGTGCAGCATCACTTCTATAAGGTCATGGGGCTCATCAATATCGGTGCTCAGCAGGAAGGAATCGTATACATGGACGGACTGTCTCATTTCCTCCGCTATCCTGCAGTGATTGAGAAAACTGGAATCATAGTAACGAACATGAAAACTTCCCGGATTCCTTATGAAGAGCACATTGGTCCCCCCTCCTTTCCCGGGAACTATGACCAGGTCCTTCTCTACGGCAACTATCTCGCTGATATGCCTGGGAAGCACCATTGGCAGGTCTGCCATTATAATGAGCACGGGTTCGCTGACAGACTCAAGATACTGGTTGATGGCCTCATTGAGGTCGTGCTCGCTGAGAAGTATGTTCACTCCCAGATCACTTGGGACACCATTGCTTGGTGTTGTCAGGACATCAATGCTGTTGACACCTGCCTTCCGAAGGCTTCCCACCACGTCCCTGAGCATGAGTTCAACAAAGTGCTCCCGTTCACGGAGGGAAAGCGCAGGAGAGAGTCGTGATTTAGCGTTCTGTTTTTTGTAAGGGATGAGTGCTTTCATCTGCATTCCTCATAAACGGCGTTCCTTCTTTTTGGTATCCTGCCGCTCTCCCGGATGATCCACTCCAGCTCGCCTGCAGGGGTGTATTCCCCGTTGCTGCCTCCCGAAGCGGTGGTGATGTGATCTTCCATGAGCGTTCCTCCAAGATCGTTGGCGCCGCTGAATAACGCAACCTGTGCAAGCTTCTTGCCCAGCTTCACCCAGGGTGCCTGTATATTATCGATGTGAGTGTTAAGTATGATCCTTGCAAGGGCTAACAGCCGGATATCTTCAATACCGCCGGTCATGTACTGGCCTCTTTCCATCATGCTTTCCCCTATCCTGTTGTTATAGGGCATGAAAGGCATGGGTATGAACTCGGTGAATCCGCCCGTCTGCTTCTGGATATCACGTATAAGGAATATATGTTCAAGCCTTTCCCTTATGCTTTCAACATGGCCGAACATAATTGTCGAGTTGGTGCGCAGCCCAACCCCGTGAGCAGTTGTGATGATACTGGTCCATTCAGCTGTGCTGACCTTGTCAGGGCATATTATATTGCGCACCCTGTCCACAAGGATCTCTGCCGAGGTACCTGTAAGTGTTCCGAGTCCGCTCTCCTTCAGGAGCGTCAGCGCTTCTTCCACGGGCACTCCCGCCCGGGCTGCGGAATAGGATACTTCCATGGGTGAGAGGCCGTGGATGTTCATCCCGGGATACTCGGACCTGATAGCCTCGAAGATATCCAGATAATAATCGAGTGTGAGATCAGGATTATATCCGCCCTGCACGCATACCTCGGCGGCTCCGGCATCATCTGCCAGTTTCACTTCCCTGAGCACTTCCTCCCTGGAAAGCACATAGCCCTTGCTCTGCTTGAAAGCACAGAAACCGCAGGTTCCGATGCAGTGGTTAGTAAGGTAGATGTTCCTGTTGACCACATAGCTGACAGTGTCGCCTACAGCATCATAGCGGATGTCGTTTGCAAGGCTGAAGAGATCGAAGGGATTTGCATCCAGCAGCCCCAGGGCATCTTCATACCCTATATCTCCGCTGCGGGCATTCTCAATGATATGGTCGGGAAGCAAGATCCTCATGCCATCCTTATATTCACTTTTCCCGGGGTGGCTGCATCGAACACCTTGGTATAGACCGTGTTCCTCTGCTTTGGCTGCCTTCCTGCCGTCCTGATGAACCATTCAAGTTCCTGTGCGGACATGAACTCTCCGTTGGTGGCACCTGCAGAACGGGATATCTTCTCTTCCATAAGGGTTCCTCCAAGATCGTTGGCCCCGCAGTACAATGCAACCTGAGACAGTTTCTTTCCGAGCTTCACCCAGCTGGACTGGATATTCCTTACATGGGTGTTGAGGATTATCCTGGCAAGGGCATACATCTTCAGGTCTTCCATGCCAGGGGTGACATACTTCCCGGATCTCAGCATCTGTTCGCCGACCTTATTGTTATAGGGCATGAAAGGCAGGGGCACGAACTCTGTAAAGCCGCCTGTTTCTTTCTGTATCTCCCTGATAAGCATCATATGCTCTATCCTTTCCTCCATGGTCTCGATGTGACCGTACATCATGGTGGCTGTGGTGGGTATGCCGGTCCTGTGGGCTTTTGTGATCACGTCGGCCCATTCTGCGGTGTTCAGTTTGCCGGGACATATCAGCTTCCGTACCCTGTCGGAAAGTATCTCTGCTGCCGTTCCCGGCATGGAGTCAAGGCCCGCCTTTTTCAAAGCAAGCAATGCATCATCGACTTCCATGTCGCTCTTTCTTGATGCGTGGTAGACCTCCATGGGAGAAAAGGCATGAGTACTTATGTGAGGGAACGCTTCCTTCACCGACTCAATGATATTGATGTAAAAATCCAGATCCACATCAGGCAGCAGGCCTCCCTGGATGCATACCTCGGTTGCCCCGAGCCTGTCAGCCTCCTCCACCTTTTCAAGTATCTGATCGGTACTGAGGATATAGCCGGAATTATCCTTGAAGGCGCAGAATCCGCAGTTGCCAATGCATCTGTTTGTGAAATTGATGTTGCGGTTCACAATATAGGTGACAACATCCCCGACTGTTTCGTAACGTAACCTGTCGGCAAGTTCAAAGAGTTCGAACGGATGCGCCTGCAGCAGGGAGAGTGCTTCTTCCTTAGTAGTTCTTCCCTCCAGGGCATTCTCAATTACATCGTCACTGATAGTCGGTTTCATGAAATTCTCCGGTATGTTGTGTTCAGGCAGACCTCTTCTTCCGGGCTTATCCCATTGGAATTATCCCCACTATACAATGCCGTAGCATTTCAAACTTTCCGGTATCCTTCCTCATCCGCGACAGAGAGGATGAGATCCTTCAGCTGTTCGCTGTACCAGCCCTTCCTTATGTATTCCGGATATATCGGGAGTCTTTCCCGTATCGGAATACCCCTTACCATCTGCTTCAGCCTTTCAAGGTCAGGCCAGTTTGCCTCCGGGTTGATCCAGTCGATGGTTGTCGGGGATATGCCTCCAAGGTCGCCTGCCCCACACTGTATCAGAACATAGGGATCGATGAGATTGGGTGCGACCTGTATCGTGACATCCTGCGGAAGTATCTCGCCTGCAATCAGTACGGTCTGCATCATCTCTTCATCGGTGGGAGGGAGGCAGTCTGCCATTGGTGTATCGGGCTTTGGCATAAAGTTCTGGATTATGACTTCCTGGATATGTCCGTACTTCTCATGCAGTTCTGCAATGGACTGGAGGGAATTAATCCTGTCATCCAGTGTTTCTCCGATCCCGACAAGTATGCCTGTAGTGAAAGGGATCTGAAGCTCTCCTGCGTAGCTCATGGTCTTGAGCCTTGCCGAGGGTCTTTTACCGGGGCTGCCGGCATGTGCATCAAGATCAGCCGTGGTCTCGAGCATAAGGCCCATGCTGGCATTCAATGGCTTAAGGGTCTCAAGTTCCGTGTAATTGAGAAGCCCTGCGTTGGTATGCGGCAGGAGCCCGATCTCTATGGCAATCCTGCAAAGGTCGGAAACATATTCTACGGTAGAAGAATATCCGATCCCCTCAAGCAGATCCTTGTATCCCGGCACTTCCTCGGCATATTCACCGAATGTGAAAAGTGCCTCCGTACACCCTGCTTCCTTACCTTCGGTAAGTAAGGGGACGATCTCCTCTCCGGTCATCAGCCGGGCTGCCGGGTCATCCGGACTACGTCTGAAGGTGCAGTATCCGCACTCATTCCTGCAGATATTGGTGACAGGTATGAAGACGTTACGACAAAAAGTTATGAATTCAGGCATCGTTAATCAATGAATACAATAACATATACATAAGTTTAATTGAATGTTCTTCTTCCGTACCGGGAGTATACTGTGGCTCTGTTCACTTTCCTCCCAGTATCTCCTTCATGGTGTGCTCCACGCCAAGGGCCACACCTTCTACTTCTATGCCTCCCCTGCCTTTTGCCCCATCCCCTACAATGAACAGGTTGGAAACTGGTGTCCTGTTCTTCAGGTCAGCTCCGGAAGGGGATCTGTTTACAGGCCAGCCGTCGGAGTATGACTGGATGAGCAGCACCTCATAATCCTTTCCGGCAAATATGTCCCTGAGGTCCTCCAGGCCAAGTTCTATCTCTTTATCCAGTTTGTCAAGGTCTTCCCAGCGGACACACTGGTGGGACATGGTCAGGTGCTTTCCGGAAGGCGCAAGACCCGGATCGATATTGGTGACCTCGTTAATGCCATTCACTCTCTTTGCATACGGTGTGAGCATGACACCCCCATGTCCGATGAGTGGCTTATCCGATGAAAGGCATATCTTAATACCGGCAGAGGGTTTCAGTTCGCCGGCTGTGCGTGTATAATCCTGAAGCTTTCTGTCGGCCTCAAAGCCTTGCAGCAGAGTGGCAGTGGACTCATGTCCAATGTCACTTATGATGATGTCTGCCGCATGCTCAGTGCCGCAAACGATGACACTGCCGGCTTTTGTAGCATCGGCTGCTCCTGCGGCTATGGATGTCACTTCCGACGAGGTATGTATCACGCCCCCGTTGGAATTTATCACTTTGACAAGAGCATCTGTCACACCCTTGCATCCTCCCATAGGCACGCCCGATCCTCCGTAGCGATAGAGGTTCTCTATTATCTCGAACGCCTCCTCTACTGGCACATCCGCCGCCCTGAGGCTCAGGGCCCAGCCAAAGAACGAGTCTGATATCCTGTGTGTCCAGTCCTGGTCAATGTGGTCCGTACACCATTGAGCAAACGAGATTCCCTTAGGCGGGTTCTTCCTGGTGCTTATTATGTAGTAGACAAGCTTAAGGCGGTTCACCAGGGAGAATGGCACCTTGAAATCCTGAAAAAGGATATCCTTGTGGCCGAACTTGTAGTCCCGGTCCCCTTTCTTCCGGGGCACCCGGATAACTGCGGTTGGTTTCGAGCGGACTATCTCGACATCTGCTCCGACATCCCTGAGAAGCCTTGCAAGAGGGCCGGAAGGGCCGTGAGGTATCATGTGCAGCGCACCTGTGGACAGCTGGAATCCATGGTAAGGTATGTTTGTGAACCTGCCCCCTATAAAGGGGAGCCGTTCGAACACTTCTACTTCCCATCCTTCTCCTGAGAGCCTGGCTGCGCTCAACAGACCGCCAAGCCCGGCGCCTATTACAATTGCCTTCATCTTATCCCTCTATTGCCTTAACAGGGCAGTAAGCGGTGCAAATACCGCACTCTACACAATTTCCGTTCATACTCGCCCTGCCTCTCACCTCAATGGCGTCAAATCTACAAAAAGAAGCACATTGGCCGCATCCTACGCAGTTTTCGTTCACTCTCATGGTCTTTCACCGTTTTTTGTGTTATTAAAGAACTCAATAATAAAAAGTGTTATTGTCATTACTGCTGGTTCTCCTGTCCGACGGAGAACATAGCCCCTCATATTTTGTGTCATTTGGACAACCATAATGAAATATTTGGGAGTTGATCCCTTAATTTGTTTCCGGAAAGGGTTAAAAACAGAAAAATATATTATTAACATTGCATATTTATCTGTATGGATGAGGTAGATATCGCTATATTGGAACGTCTCTCCGAGAATTGCAGGATGCACAGCACTCTAATAGCAAATGAGCTTGGCGTGGCTACATCCACTGTGCACAAAAGGATAGATAAGCTTCACAGCTCAGGTATCATCAAGGAGTTCACGATCAGGGTAGACCCGGCTGTTGTAGGATTCAATATCACGACCTTTATAGGGATAAACATAGAGCCGACGAAAAGGACCAGCGTGATAGAAAGCCTCAAAGCTATCGAGGATGTGCTTGAGATATATGAACTGCTTGAGCCTTATGACCTGCTTTTGAAAGTGCAGACATTTGATGTGCATACCCTGAAAGAGGACGTACTCAATCCAATCGCCGCAGTGGACGGCATAAAGAAATCATACAGCATCCTGACCACAAAGTGTCACAAGGAAAGCTCTCTTTCTATACGCAAAAGGAACCCCCCTTTGTAGATATCATGATTATTCATGATAGTTATTCGGAACTTATATATAGATAGATATAGTACTTTCATTTTGGTGATCGAATGAAAGAAGAAGTGGTCCGGGTAGTATGCAGGGATAACGGTGAACTTGTCTGCAAGAATGTCAGAGCAGCACCATACGAATTCACAGTTGCCACGCGTGCCAGGTGGGAGATGGTAATCTGCGACGAAGACACAGACATCCGCGCCGGAGAGTTCAGAAAAGTGAGTGTCAGGGAAATATATCTGGAGCCTGACACAGTGGCCATGCCCTGTACTTTTACGCATCATGCATTTGTTTCCCTTATTAAGGTGGGTGCAAAGGGCGGTGCAAAGCCGGTTGACAATGAACGCGTGATCAACTACGCATACGTCCTGGGCCAGGAGACAGGGCAGGTGAAGAAGGGCGACCTGCTGGCAGTGCTCAATATATTCCCTATAATGTTCACCCGTGAGGCCATAACACCCCGGGAAGTACATGAGGTTTAAGGAGTTGTGACCTATGGACACATGTCTGATATGCGGTAACCCGCAGGACACACGGCAGTATGAAGGTTACAATATATGCACTACATGCGCCGACCTCATGGAAGATATCATGGGGGAGTACTTTGTACGAACCATATGGAAGAGCGAGCCAAAGGCCCACGAAGGCTATCTTAAGTATCTTGACCGGACAACGAGGTATATTTCAGACTATAAGAAACTCACACAAAAATCAGGCCAGCACACAACACGTGTGAGCGAGAAGGTCTCGAATGCCATACAGAGCAGTTCCGGAAACTCTTCAAAGCAGCGTTATTTCGAGCATATGCAGAAGGTCCTTGACTGGCTTGCCGGAACACCCGAATTCTATCATTACTACTTCAAGGAATACTACGTATGTCCCACATGTGGCTCTTCCATATTCGAAAAATACGCTCAGCATAATCTGGGCGAGTGGCTTGTGGTTTCCTGTTCTAACTGTGATACGGTCATTAAGAAATACTACTCGCCGAAACAGGTCTGAGAAGGCTCCGGCTGAACACTTTTGCGGCGGAAGGCTCATCCCTTCCGTTGATCAGATTTAACTTATCTGTCATATTTACTTTATCGGTTGTATTTTCTGTCACAGGTCCGTATCTTTTAATAGAGAAGACGATGTTTTTATGTGGAAGGACTTCCTTTTCCAGAGTGCTGATATTGAATCACTGGAACCTGAATTGCCACAATTTAAATATGATGAATTATTATCAAGTAGTAGTCAATTCGCTCTATTGAAAAATATATCAAAAGATATGTTTTATTCCATAAAGTTGTGAACGCGCGCATACGAAAAAAATCACACGGAAGGTGTTTTATACCTATAATTTGTCTACGTTATAACCATCAGGAGAATCGTTATGTCAGGAATAATCGATATAAGTAACATTATATACAGTTACATACCGGTTGCAATCATCCTTGTTGTGGCACTTTTGATGCCTCCTCTGACCATGTTCCTTGTCAAGACATTAAGTCCAAGGAGCAGAGGGGTCTCAAAATACGACACCTACGAGGCTGGTTCCGTTCCTATCGGAGATGCAAGGATACAGTTCAATGTCGAATATTATCTTTATGCCATTGCTTTTGTGCTATTCGATATAGAAGTACTGTTCCTCTATCCGTGGGCCATGGTATTCCAGGGTCACGGGATCACTGAGATAGCAACCGTTGAAATGCTGATCTTTATCTTTGTTGTATTGTTTGGTTACGTGTACCTGTTAAAGAAGGAGGCTCTTAAGTGGCAGTAGAGCAAACTGATTACGAGGAGATCCCCGGCGTCATAATGACCGACAGCAATGCTATCAGTGACTTCCTGAAAAAGACAAAGGTCCAGGATGTTCTCAACTGGGGCAGAAAGAACTCTCTGTGGTTCACTGTGAACGCAATGGGATGCTGCGGTGTGGAACTGCTTTCCACCGGCATGGCACACTATGATACGGACCGCTTCGGGATCATTCCAAGGAACTCTCCCAGGCATGCGGACGTGCTTATCATCAGTGGATATGTTACGAAGAAGTACCTGCCTGCATTGAAGAGGATATGGGAACAGATGCCTTCACCAAAGTGGGTCATAGCCTTCGGCGACTGTGCGATCAGCGGCGGTCCTTTCTATGAATCCTACAGCACCCACCAGAATGTGGATGAGATATTCCCTGTGGATGTTTTTGTCCCGGGCTGTCCTCCAAGGTGTGAAGCACTTATCCAGGGATTCTTTGAGCTGCAGAAAAAGATCGAAGCCAAACAGGACAGGGGTACGGAGTATTGAGGTGACTTAAATGGATGCTAATACTATGATAGATTCACTTTCCACCCAGTTCCCGGACGCAATTTATGATACGAAGGTAGGATCCAAGATAAGGATCTTTGCGAAAGTGAAGCCAGAGAACGTAAAGGATGTATGTAAGTATCTCAAGGAAAACCTGTCCTTCGGGCACCTGTGCTGTGAGTTCGGTGTTGATTATCCGGGCAGGAACGAGATAGAGGTCGTGTACGTAATCGGTTCATACGACCACCCTGTAGTACTCACTCTTAAGGCTCTTCTTCCAAGGGATAATCCTGAGATCGAGTCTGTTGTGTCTGTATACTGGAATGCGAACTGGTATGAGAGAGAGACATACGAACTGCTTGGTGTGAAGTACCTTAACCATCCGGACCTGCGGCCGCTTGTTCTCCCGGAAGATATGCTCGGGGAATGGCCTCTCAGGAAGGACTATAAAGGCTTCCCCAACAAGACCGCTAAAAACCTGGTGTGAGGATTTATTATGCTGGACGAAAAAGTAGGACCTTCTGAAATGATAGTGCACCTCGGACCACAGCACCCCATGATGCCGGGGCCTTTCAGGCTGAATGCAAAACTGAGGGGTGAGACCGTTGTGGACTCCGAGGTCGAGATGGGCTGGATCCATAAAGGGATCGAGAAGATACTTGAGAGCAAGACATACCTGCAGGGCATAACCATCGTGGACAGGATATGCTACCTTGCAGCGCTGACCAACGAGGAGGCATACGTGGGCTGCGTTGAGAAACTAGCGGGCATAGAAGTGCCTGAGAGGGCGCAGTACATCCGCGTGATCATGGAAGAGCTTTCCAGGATACAGAGCCACCTGCTGGGCATGGGTGAATATGCATCCTTCGTGGGCTTTGTGAGCATGTTCATGTACACTATCAGGGACAGGGAAGATGTGATGAGCCTTATGGACTCTGTCACCGGGGCTCGTATAACACATAGTTTCCTGCGCTTTGGCGGTGTGAAGGATGACCTGCCCGAAGGGTTCAAGGATGACGTAAAATATGTCTTTGGTAACCTCAGAAAGGCCATTAATACTTATGAGGAGCTGTTCAGTTCCGATGAGATCTACAGGTCAAGGACCGTGGGCATCGGCGTGCTGACCCCCGAAGTGGCAAAGGACATCGGGGTTTCCGGGCCGCCTTTGAGGGCAACGGGAGTTGCTTTCGATATCCGCCGGGATGAGCCTTACCTTGCCTATCCTGACCTGGACTTCAAGGTCTGCACCCGCAAAGAGGGCGACGTGTACGCAAGAGTGCAGGTTCGTCTTGACGAGATGCGCGAAAGCATGTATATTATAGAGCAGTGTCTGGACCAGATACCGCAGGGACCTCTGTTCCCCGAAGGAACACCCTACGGACGCAGGAGCCCTATTATGAGAGTGCCTGCAGGAGAGGTGTTCCACCGCGTTGAGGACCCAAGAGGTGAAATGGGATTCTATATGGTATCCGATGGTTCTGACAAGCCTTACCGCGTGAAGATCAGAGGTCCTGTATATCCCACATTGCAGGGACTGCCTCCTCTCATCAAGGGTGTAAGAGTTGCTGATATTGTAGCAATTGCCGGAAGTATGGACACATGTACCAGTGAGGTTGACAGGTGATAAAATGGAATTGCCGGAAATCCTATTCAATCCTCTTGTAAGAGGTATCCTCGGTATCTGCCTCATGAGTGCCATATTCCTTGGTGCGATGGCAGCCGTATGGTTCGAGCGTAAGCTTTCTGCAGATATCCAGCAGAGATACGGGCCGATGAGGACAGGTCCTCACGGACTGCTCCAGCTGGTGGCAGATGCGATCAAGCTGTTCACGAAAGAGGACATCATACCCAAGAACGCTGACCGCTTACTGTTCGTCGCAGCACCTATCATGATGATGGGTTCAGTTTTCCTTATGCTTGTTGCTATTCCTTTTGGTGCCATTATCATCAACGGCGATACTTACCCCATAGCTGCCACCGACATGGACATCAGCATCCTGTACATAGAAGCCGTGTCAGCTGTTTCGATCATCGGTATCTTCATGGTGGCATACAGTGCCAACAATAAGTATTCCCTTCTTGGTGCCTTCAGGAACTTTGCACGTATGATCGGATATGAAGTTCCTCTGGGTCTTACTATCGTCAGTGTCGCCATCATGGCAGGTTCACTGAACATTGTGGAAATTGCACAGGCTCAGAGCCCGCTGTGGTTCATTTTCAAGCAACCTATCGGATTTATCGTGTTCTTCATTGCGCTTATGGCTGATATGGGACGTCTCCCCTTCGACCAGAACGAGTCTGAGGAAGAACTGATCGCAGGATGGATCACCGAATATACGGGTATGAGGTTCGGTCTCGGTTTCTTCGCAGAATACATCCACCTGATCCTGGGTTCAATGCTCGTTGTGCTGCTTTTCCTTGGTGGCTGGAACCTGCCTGCTGTACTGACATCCAACAATATACTCGGAATAGTCCTGCCAACGGTCTTCTTCCTGCTGAAGGTGGTCCTGGTGATGCTGTTCATTATCATGCTCAGGTGGTCCGTCCCAAGATTCAGGATAGACCAGGTAGTGGACATCAGCTGGAAAAAGCTCCTCCCCTTAGCCCTCCTTAACCTTGGCTGGGTAATCGCACTGGGTCTGCTGGGGTGATAAAAAATGGTTATCAAGAATGTAATAAGAGCTGTCAAGAACATCTATTTCGGTCCCTCGGTAACCAGGATGTGTCCCGAAGTGCCCACAAGGCTCTCGGACAGGTTCAGAGGGTTGCAGAAGCTTGATAAGAGCAAATGTATCGGCTGCGGGATCTGTGCCAACACCTGCCCAAACAATGCTATCAAGATAGTGAAGGCCAGGGTCAGTCCCACCAGCGACAAGAAGAGATGGTTCCCTTCAATAGATATCGGCCACTGCCTTTTCTGTGGCCTGTGTATAGACCAGTGCCCTCATGAGGCATTGTCGAGCAGCAAGGTTTACCTTACAGGTATAATCCGCTATGATCACTGTGATCTCCTCTTCACACCCGATATGCTGGCTAGAGAGGTTGACATCCGTGCTGAGAAAGAGGCAGGCAAGGAGGTGAGCAGATGGACACCTCAATAGGCACATTACTGCAGCTGGCTGTCTTTATAATCATGGCTCTTGCATCCATCATGTTCGCACTGTTCGTAGTGACGGCAAAGGACGTTGTAAGGGCAGCACTGTCACTGGTATTCACAATGTTCGTAGTCGCAGGCCTATACGTCCTGCTGAACGCACAGTTCCTGGGTGTCGTCCAGGTGCTGGTTTACATAGGAGCTATCGGAGTACTGATACTGTTCGCCGTCATGCTCACGAAAAAGGAGTTTGGTTCAGATGCTGAATAAACAGTTTACCATAATGCAGATCATCACCTCTGTATACAGGTTCTTCAGACCGCGTATACTGGGAATGGTCATTGCGCTTCTGTTCCTAGCTATTGTACTGGTATCGGTCATCGGGACCAGCTGGCCTGCGATCGACCAGTTGCCACAGAACCTTGATGACCAGAGTAACATCAAGGGTATCGGGCTTCTGATATTCACGGAGTTCGTAGTGCCCTTCGAGATACTCTCCATCGTGCTGCTCTCAGCAATGGTGGGCGCTATCTATATCGCAAAAGGGGAGGCAGGCAGATGATACCTGTTGAACTTTATATAGGACTTGCTGCTGTCATATTCACAATAGGCCTTTTCGGCTTCATGACACAGCGTAACGGAGTCAGGATGCTGATGTGCGTGGAGCTTATGTTGAACTCCGCAAACATCAACCTTGTTGCCTTCTCAAGCTACCACGGGAACCTTACAGGGCAGGTATTCACCCTGTACGTTATCGCACTGGCTGCTGCAGAGGCTGCAATAGGGTTTGCCATACTGATGTCCATCTTCAGAATGAAGGATATGATCGATCTTGATAAAATAAATGTACTGAGGTGGTAAAAAATGGCAGTAGGCGATTATGCGTTCCTAATACCACTCTTACCCGCACTGGCCTTTGTGCTTACATTCTTCCTCGGGAAGAAACTGCCAAACGGCGGTGCAATAATACCTATTATAGCAATTGCTACATCGTTCGTTATCTCCCTATTGATCACACTGGGCCTGCTCCGGAATCCCGAGCAGGTCATCAACCAGTCAGTCAGCTGGTTTGCAATGCTCAACCTGGGAATACTTGTGGACCCGCTTGCTGCGGTGATGCTGACAATGGTGACATTCGTCAGTTTGCTGATCCACATCTACTCCACAGGCTACATGTCACATGACAGGGCCCAGTACAGGTACTTTGCAGAGACTGCACTGTTCACTGCTTCAATGCTGAGCCTCATCATCTCAGACAACATCCTGCAGCTCTTCATCTCATGGGAGCTTGTGGGCCTGTGCTCATACCTGCTCATCGGGTTCTGGTACCAGAAGCCTGCAGCAGCAAGTGCAGCAAAGAAGGCTTTCCTGACCACCAGGATTGGTGACGTGATGTTCCTTGCAGGTATTGTTGTACTGTTCGCAGACCTGTTCAGGCTGTATAACGGCGCAATCCCTGACGGTGTATTCATACTGAAGTTCGATCAGATCTTCGCCCAGATACCGCAGCTTACTGCAATGAGCACACCGGTCCTTGGTTTCCAGGTCAACCACCTTACCCTGATAACATTGCTGTTCTTCGGTGGTGCGGTTGGTAAGTCAGGCCAGTTCCCGCTGCATGTGTGGCTTCCGGATGCAATGGAAGGTCCGACAACGGTTTCCGCTCTCATCCATGCGGCAACGATGGTTACAGCCGGTGTCTACCTGGTGGCAAGGACATTCCCGATGTTCATAGCAGCCCCTGACTCACTCATGGCGGTAGCCTACCTTGGTGCATTCACAGCGATCTTCGCAGCAACCATGGGTATCGTGATGAACGACCTCAAGCGTGTGCTTGCATATTCCACCATCAGCCAGCTCGGTTACATGATGCTGGGGCTTGGTGTGGGTGCAGCCATAGGCGCTGAGGCGGTCGGCATCTCAATGTTCCATCTCATCAACCACGCATTCTTCAAGGCCCTGCTCTTCCTGTGTGCAGGCAGTGTGATCCACGCAGTCGGCACCCACGACATGAGGCAGCTCGGCGGTGTTGCAAAGGTGATGCCGATAACGGCAGCCACTATGATCATCGCAGCCCTGGCGCTTGCAGGTATCGGTATACCGGGCACCTCCATCGGGTTCAGCGGTTTCATCAGCAAGGACGCGATCATAGAGGCGGCATACCTCTTCGGTGAGAATGGCGGAGGATGGTTCCCATACGTGCTTTCAATTGCAGCAGCCCTGCTGACATCCATCTATATCTTCAGGCTAATCTTCATGACATTCTTCGGCAAGCCACGCACTGCCTACGGTGGACATGAAGCCCATGCATCCATGACGATCCCACTCTCCATACTTGCAGTCCTTGCTTTGGTCTTCGGTGCACTTACAGTGGAAAGGTTCAACGGGTTCGTCAGTGAGACCTTCGTTAATAACTTCGTCCACATGGACATCCACGCACTTGCAGAGCTGGGAGGGTACCACCTTGCAGCACACGCAGGTGAGGAGCCTCTCCTGATACTTTGGATGCCTGTCATCGTAGGAGTTGCAGGCCTGCTCATAGCCTATCTTGTATACGGCATGAGGGTCGTTAACATGGATAAGCTGGTCTCAAGGAACAATCCCGTATACAAGCTTCTCTACAACAGGTACTACCAGAATGCTATCCTCACTAACTTCCTTTCAATAAAGGTAGTCTACGAGGGTCTTGCGTTTGCAGGCCGTGCCGTTGACAGGGGCTTTGACTGGACAGTGGACTGGATCGGCAACATTTCCCTCGATACGGGAGATGCCCTGCGCCATTTCCAGACGGGCGTTGTACAGAACTACGCAATGATCGTAATTACAGGAGTAAGCCTCCTGGTAATATTAATAGCAGTTGTCAGGGAGGTACTCTGATGTTATTATCAATGATAGTGCTGATACCTCTGATATTCGCAGTATTGACACTACTCACAAGAACAAGAGCACAGGCAAGGGCGCTTGCACTGGTTTCCAGTGTGGCTGTCCTGCTGCTCACAATATACACGTACTTCATGTTCGACAGTACGTCAGCCGCAACTCAGTTTGAGGAAATGTACACATGGGTCCCCACCCTTGGCATATCTTACAACCTGGGTATCGATGGGATATCACTTCCGTTGATACTCCTCAATGCAATAGTCATACCGCTCCTCATTCTGTTCACATGGAATGACGAAAAGCATGCACCCAACAGGTTCTACTCACTGATACTGATCACCCAGGGTGCCGTACTTGGTGTGTTCTGCGCACTGGACTTCTTCCTGTTCTATGTATTCTGGGAACTGACCCTCATACCGCTCTTCTTCATGGTGAGCATGTGGGGTGGTCCGAAGAAGCACTACGCATCCATCAAGTTCTTCATATACACCCACGTGGCATCCCTCGTAATGCTGCTGGGCATATTCGGCCTGTACTTTGCAGCCTGGAGCAACACCGGAACCCCGAGCCTTAACATTCCGTACCTGCTTTCCCAGTTCCAGTTCGTGGGATCAGGAATGACAAGGGATCTCATATTCCTTGCACTGCTGTTCGGTTTCATAGTCAAGCTGCCGGTGTTCCCGTTCCACTCCTGGCTCCCTGATGCGTATACCGAGGCACCTACCGCAGGCAGCGTGCTCTTCGTATTGCTTAAGATCGGAGGATACGGCATATTCAAGATAATGCTCCCGCTGCTTCCATTCACTGCATCACCCAACCTGATGATCACTATAATGGGAGCTCTCGGTGCGGTCAGTGTTCTCTACGGTGCTTTCCTTGCCCTCGCGCAGCAGGACATGAAGAGAATGGTTGCATACTCAAGCCTGAGCCACATGGGTTACGTAACCCTCGGTGCAGCAGGCCTTGTATCACTCTCAGTGTCAGGCGCTATGTTCCAGCAGTTCTCCCACGGACTGATCATGAGCATAATGTTCATGGCATGCGGTGTCATCAATAACGCCACAGGCACCAGGATAATGAACGAGCTTGGAGGCCTTGCACAGAGAATGCCCAAGCTGGCCGTCATCATGGTGCTGGCATTCATGGCCTCATTGGGACTTCCGGGACTTACAGGCTTTATCGCCGAGTTCTCCGTCCTTTCAGGCAGCTTCGTGAACCTGCAGGGTTACGTTGTGATCGCACTGATGGCAATAGTCATAACCGGAGCATATCACCTGTGGGCTCTCCAGAGGTCGATGTTTGGCGTATACAAAGAGAAACTGGGCAACGTTGTCGATATCAATGGCTACCAGACCTTCGCAATGGGTCTCATTGCCATCCTGATAGTATACTTCGGACTCAATCCAAGCCCGGTGCTTGATATGATGTTGACGAATTCAGAATATCTGGTCGGCCTTATGGCCGGCATGGGGGTGTGAGACATGGATCTGATGCTCTTCGCACCTGAAATAACGATGGTTGTCACAGGCTTGGCTGTATTGCTCATAGGCCTGTTCCTTCCGGTTGAATCCAAGAAAGTGCTGGGATACCTTGCAAGCCTCGGCATCCTTATAGCACTATACTTCACAGTGGCAAGCCTTGGAACAAACGCACTGGCCTTCTATGACACTTTATCCGTTGACGCGCTCTCGCAGTTCTTCAAGATAGTGTTCCTTGTAGTGGCCCTGCTCTTTTCCATAGCAGCCGTCAAGTACACTGAAGGCAGCAAGAATACCGAGGAGTTCTATGTACTGGCTATCTTTGCCACCATCGGAATGATGTTCGTGGCATCTGCCAACGACCTCATGGTGCTCTTCGTGGCATTCGAGCTTGCAAGTATATCCACATATGCGCTCTCCGGATTCGAGAAGAACAACGCGCAGTCCCTTGAGGCATCAATAAAGTACTTCCTTATAGGTTCCCTCTCGGCTGCACTGATGCTCTTCGGTATAACCTTCCTCTACGGTGTAACCGGGACAACCAGCATCCCTGGCATCGCAGCCGGCGCAGCAGCACTCGCAGCAAGTCCTATCGGGATTCTGGCCGTGGTGCTCCTTATCGCAGGTTTCGGCTTCAAGATAGCCCTTGTGCCCTTCCACATGTGGGCACCTGACACCTACCAGGGTTCACCTTCACTCGTCTCCTCCCTGCTTGCAGCGGGCTCCAAGAAGATGGGTATCGTGGCAGCTTTCAAGGTGTTCATTGTCGCCCTGATAGCCCTTAAGGTAGAGTGGCAGATCGCATTCGCGATCCTTGCTGTGATAACCATGACCGTAGGTAACGCAGCAGCCCTCTCCCAGACAAGCGTGAAGAGAATGCTCGCATACTCCTCCCTTGCACAGGCAGGCTACATCACAATGGCATTCGTGGTCCTGACACCAATGGCACTTGGCGGTGGCATACTCTATGCTCTCTCCCATGGCTTCATGAAGGCCGGAGCTTTCATAGTAACAGCTGCAGTCGTCTACATGGTGCTTTCAGAGAACAAGGATGCACAGAACCCGGACCATATTGATAACTTCAGGGGTCTTGGCAGAAGGATGCCGATCACTGCGCTCTCCATGACGGTCTTCGTTTTTGCGCTGGCAGGCATACCGCTCACAGCAGGTTACATGAGCAAGTTCGTACTGTTCTCCTCGACCATCCAGGCAGGATTCGCGTGGCTTGCAGTCATCGCCATACTTAACAGTGCCCTTTCTCTGTACTACTATGCCAAGATAGTGAAGTATATGTACTTCCTGCCCACCGAAGGAAAAAAGGTATCAGAGCCTCTCCCATACACCCTCGCCCTTGTTGTGGCTGTTGCCGGTGTGCTTGCGATAGGCTTCTGGCCCGAGCCCTTCATCTACTGGGCAATGGAAGCTGCAAAAGTATTGCTTGCAGGAGGAATGTAAATGGCAGATTGCGATCTTTGCGGAATAGCCCTTCCGACACTTGTACCTGTAAAGGTGTACAAACCAAAGTACGCCCACTCCTATCCGCAGGGCATGTGGCAGGGACTTTGCGAACTATGTGTCAGTGCAGCGATAAGGACAAAAGAGGAGCAGACCAGGACCGGTTCATGCGGTACTGCCGGCACATGCCAGCTCTGCAGCTCCATCGAGCGTCTCTATGGCGTGCACATCAGCAGGCCGTCCTTCTCCCAGGGCGAGGAGAAGGACACTGTCTATCTCTGTAGCAGGTGCCTTAATTCCATATCTGATGCCAAAGGAGAATGGGACCGCGACAAGGCTGAGCACTCGCACGAGCACATAACACGCGGACACACAGTCCACTAAACAGATATGAGACCGGCGTCATGCCGGTTTCGGCTTTTTTTCTTATCCTTCATGCCGGAAACCATGGAAAACACGTCTGTGGCACTGTCGGTGATATTTGTTTCCATCGGAGCGTTCTTTATACTCATCGGATACTTGGTCCGGGTAAAAAAGGAAATGGGATTAATAGCTGGTTTTAATGTGGAAAATGCAAAGGACAGGCATGGCCTGTCAAGACCCATAGGCGCCTTCATGATAACCGCAGGCATTCTGTCAATAATGATAGCTCTCTGAATGCATTTTATGGATATCAGGTATGCGATCTGGCTCTTTATACTGGTTGTCCTGTGCGGTTCCCTTATCACAGATGCACTGTCCAGGAAGTATTGAGCAGGGTATCCGGAAAAGTGTAATTCCCGGCTGAGCCCCGGTCCCCTTCGAAAGAGGAAATCCTGCCGGAGAAGGGCAGCATTATCATGAACAGGGAAATAGGGGTCAGATTAAAAAGAGATCAGATTAAAACAGGTATTACATAATCCTGGAATGATAACAGGATTATGTATTTTCTTAATAGGAAACATCCAGATTACTTCCAGGACTATTGCCTTTTCCAGCTCTCCATATCCCTGTCTATCTTCTCAATATCCTCATTGATCCTTTCAGGCATCTCTGCTTCCCTGCGTTCACCAAAGACTTTCCGGATATCTGCCGGACTTTCGTATTGTCTGTCAGGGATGTCCTGCAGGTCAGAAACTATGTTCTCCGAGGCGTTGTGACTTCTTGCATAGTCGAGAATATCCTTTTTTGATCTGGGATATTCCATTCCTAATAGTGCTTCCTGTATTGCGGTTGCATTACTTCTCAAATTTCACTCCCCCTGTATAGGAATTGCCATTTAATATTATGTGAGGTGCCATATAAATAAATACTTAAATTAGATTTGCAAGAAAAAATAATGCAGATTGCATAAATCTGCTGTCCGGCCTTTGCTCTTTGCAAACCTCACCACAATAAGTTCAAACAATCCTACTACTGACCGATCTACCTTGTTCCCCTTTCATCCCTTGAATGGCCCTCGTTCTCTTTGACAGATTCCCTTACTGCCCCTGACTGCCTGCCTTCCTCGAACTCATTTCTTATTTCAAGCGGATTATCATATATCCTGTCCGAGATCTCCTGCAGGTCTGCCATCATATCCTCCGAGAGATTGTGGCTCTTAGCATAGTCCAGGATCTCTTCTTTCCTTTTGGGATAGTTCATATTTTCCAGTGCTGCCTGTATAGCAGCTGCATTGCTTCTCATTATTCTCCTCCCCGATTCTAAGGGTATTCCTTTCAAACCCCATGAATCCTATGTTATAGTGCATATAAATAATGCGTGAATGGGCTTTAACAACTCACATTCGATGAAATCGGGATATCATTTATTAGTCCTCTTTTTTCAGGATATGATCCATTTTATCGGAGAGTTCTTGTATGTCTCTATGCAATTCATATATCTCGCCGGATTGTGATTCCTTGTCCTTTCCCACAAGGATGCTTGCAAGTGCTGCAGTTATATACCCGAAAATGGCAAAAGCATATAATGCCAGCAGGAAAGTCAGTATGCGTCCTTCACTGGTGACAGGCCAGTACTGACTGCCTATTGTCGTCATGATCATGCTGGTCCACCAGAGGGCATCTCCATAGGAGTCAAAGTGCGGATACTCAAAACTGTACATGCCTGCTGCGCCAAGCAGGGTTATGATAGTTGTAAGGGCCATCACGTAGCCAAGCCCTCTTCTTTTCATGGTGTTCCTTACCACCCTCAGGCTGCGGTTGAAGGATGAGAGCAGCCGGGCAAGATTAAAAGATTTGCCTACCCGGACAGCTTTTACGATCCGTGATGCCCGGAACAGTCTGAGAATACGCAACGGAGGCAACAATAATGATAATGCCACCAGCCAGTTGGCCTTTAAATAAACCCTGCGATGGGGAGCAATGTACAGCTCTATGATAAAATCAATTACAAATACCGCCCATATAACAGTGCTCAAAGTTTGCAGAAAAGCGGGAAGACCGTAAAGCAGGTCCATTATAATAAGAACCAGCCAGACCATGGACAGGAATATAAGAGGAGTGTCCAATGTTTCATTGATCTCGGAAAGTATGTGTTCTCTTTCCCTGTTCGATTGTTCTTTATCCATATAAAGTTCCCGATCTTTCAGGAATGCGGGCTGCTGCAGATCATGCCGGAAAGGGCTTTCTGTCAGATGTGAGTTGACGGCGTGAAAATAGCGCGATCAAACATCACTCTGATTTTCATTGTACATGCTGACATAAATAAATAACTTAAAAGTCTTGCAAGGGTATCATCAGGAAAGGTCCGATGGAATGAGCAGGCTGTTTCTAAATAAAATCAATATGTAGGATGTGTTCTTTCTTCAGTTCTCGTATTTCGCAATACTTAAATAAGCTCCGGTCCCATATAACATGGGGTAGGCATTACATTGCCTCATATTGAATATTGAAGGGGAGTGATAACTGTGGCTGTGCCAGAGATGTTGTCAACTAGTGCTATGGAAGGAGATAAGGTAGTAAACGAAACGGGCGATAAGCTTGGAGATATAAAAGACGTAATGATAGATATGCAGACAGGCACCGTTGCTTATGTTGTGTTGTCTTTTGGCGGCTTCCTGGGTATGGGAAATAAGCTTTTTGGCGTCCCTCTTGAAGCCATGAGGAAGAAACCTGACGAGCACGCTTTTATTCTTAATGTTAATAAAGAAAGGCTTGAGAATGCTCCGGGGTTTGATAAGGACCACTGGCCCGGCACAGAAGCCGGTGAGTCGTACAACGACTACGTAATGAATGTCTATGATTACTACGGATATGAATGCCCCTACAAGGCACGCATATACGGAGAGGCGCTGGGAACGAGGGACAGGTCGCTTGAGGAGCCGGCAGGTACTACCATTGAGGGCCTTGGCGGCATTACCGAGAGAGGAAGGACACTCACGGAGTTTGGAAACCCTGATCTTGAAGAGCCAGGTGGAAGGACACTGAAGTATCCCAGAAGAAGGACCACGGAGGAAGAGATCCGTGCCCGCGATATGCAGGAATGTGCTGCCGAGGCCAGTGCAGAGACACGCCAGGTAAGTGCGAGAGAAGTGAGGTCCGAGGCACGTGACGATATCTATAGCATATTGTCAAGCGAGCACGACAGGGTACTGGGCCTGTTCGACGAAGCGATAAACAGTGGTTCGAAAGACACTTTCATGCAGATCAGGTCTGAACTCTACTCTCACATGAGCGGGGAAGAAGAAGTCCTTTATCCGATGCTCAGGGACAGGAACGTGACACATGATATTGCCATGGAAGGCTATCAGGAACACCATATAGCCAAACTTCTGCTCTCGGAACTTGAGGTCATGGATGAGAGAAGCGATATGTGGATACCTAAGCTCAAGGTCCTGCAGGAGAATGTGAGACATCACGTCGAAGAAGAGGAAATGCACATGTTCCCTGATGCACAGCGTGAAATAAGTACAAGCGAATCAAAGGAGATAGCGCAGAAGTACCTGGAATTCAAGGACCATTACAGGGTATGACAAAATATACCCTCAAATTTTTATTGCTTTGAATTTTTATGTTTTTGAAAGCCGGCCGTTATAGGCCGGCATCATCTCTTCTTAGTTCCCATCGAACTTACTTTCCTGAGAACTCTTTGCTCAAATCTGCTGCTGTCTGATATTTACGGTCTGAAATATTCTCCAGATCTGACATGACATCCTTGGAAGCCTTATGGTCTTTGGCATACTCAATGACTTCCTTCTTCTCTTTTGGGTAGTCAATGCCCTTTAAAGCTTCCTGTACAGCTGCGACATTGCTTTTCACATATCTCACCTCCCCTTGGTTTGGCGGTATTTACCCCCATACTCCTTTGGGGGAGTACTATTATAAAAATGTACTTAAATAAAAAAGTCAACGTAAAATAGTTAAAATGAGATTGAATTTATATTTGCGATGTATTATTCATATCTGTTTTACTTTTCTGCCAGACCAAAGCAATGGCACAATTGATCCACCTGCTGCGCCCGGCAAAGGGAAGAATCCTCGTGAACAATCTCCCGATACTGGGTTTCACAATTCTTATATAAACTCGGGCCCCATATAACTTAGGTGAGGTAAAACAGAGTGCCTCATATCGAAATTAAAAGGGAGTGTTATTAGTGGCTGTACCAGAAGTACTATCTGCCAGTACAATTGAAGGGGATAAGGTTGTAAACGAAAAAGGTGAAGATCTTGGAAGCATAAAGGACATAATGATCGATCTGGAGGACGGGTCCGTATCATATGTCGTATTATCCTTCGGAGGATTCCTAGGCCTTGGGGACAAGTATTTCGGAGTGCCCTGGCAGGCAATCCACAAGGATCCCGGCTCGCACAACTTCATTCTGAACGTCGACAAGGAAAGGCTTGAGAATGCACCCGGCTTTGACAAGGACCGCTGGCCAGGTACCACAGACGAAGCTCACCGTGAGTACGTCACCAGCATCTATGATTATTACGGCTATGAGCAGCCGTCACTGAGGAGAGGTGAGGTAGAGGAGAGAAGGATGCGGTCCCTTGAGGAACCTGTTGTCATGTCAGGTAATGAATATGAGAGAGCCTGGAGACATGAGCCTGAAACCAGGATACGCGATGAAGAGCGTGAGCCTGTGACCATGGGTGCTGAAGAAACAATGGCTGCAACGAGTCGGGGAGAGATCATAGGTGCCGATACTACTGCCCCTATAGCCGCTGAAAGGACAACTATGAGAGGGGAAGGTACCACTGTAATCGCAGCAGCTCCTGCAAGTGGCAGGCAGATCTATCAGATACTCAAGGACGAGCATGACAGGGTACTGAGCCTGTTCGACGAGGCTATAAGGAACGGTTCAAGGGACACCTTCATGCAGATCAAGGATGAACTTGGCGCACATCTCAATGGCGAGGAAGAACTCCTGTACCCGGTGCTCAAGGGCGAGAACAGGACCCACGATATCACCATGGAAGGCTACCAGGAGCACCACGTGGCCAAGATATTATTATCAGAATTGGATACAATGAGTGAGAAGGATGAGATGTGGACATCCAAGCTTAAGGTCCTGCAGGAGAATGTGAGGCACCATGTAGAGGAAGAAGAGAAAGAAATGTTCCCGGCTTCCAGACAGGTTCTGAGCGACCAGAGGGCAGGAGAGATCGCACAGGAATACCTTGCTTTCAAGGACAAGTACAGAACTGTTCACGGCAGGAGATAAACAGCTACTCTTACGGCAACTGCGGGGTTCTCTCTATCCCGCACTTTTTTTACCATCCTTTTTTACCATATCTTTTAAGCAGTCCGCGTGTCTTCAAAGTGATTCGCAAATAGTAACCACAAAGATGCGGAGTCATGGACTTAAGGAAAAGCGGGATATGCCTTTCCTTTGAATAATGATGCAGGAGAACATTCTCTCCCGCATTTTTCAGTAGAAGGCAAAGTAGATGATACTGGTAATTGCCATGCTGCTAAGCCCCATCACGATGCCGCCCATGGTGTATGTTTTCAATATCTCGGGAGTCTCCATATCCGCAAGATCGCCCAGTATCCAGAAGAAAGGATCGTTGAAATGCGATATCAGGAAGGTCCCGGAAGCCATGGAAAAGAGCACTATCTCCGCAGGCAGACCCAGTTGTGGCATTATAGGCACGACCAGTGCCGAAGCAACGAAGAGCGTTACCATCCTTGAACCCTGCACGGTCTGGATAGCAGCTCCGATAAGGAACGGGATAAAGAGCGCAGGTATGCTTGAAGTGATCAGCATATCGCCAAGCGCCTCGCCGACACCTGCAAGTGCCAGGGTTGCCCCGAGGGCTCCGCCGCCGCATATATCCAGCATTACAAGACCGCTCCGCCTTATGCCTTTCTCGACCCATGCCCTTACATCCGCAGAAGAGAACTTCCTGGTGGGCAGGACCATGGCGACCACAGCCCCGGACATGAGCGCCATGCCTGGATTACCTATGAAATAGAAGATGTCTGCATGCGTGGTTATGCGCATAAGGATAAGTATCGTCGGTATAATAATAGGTGCATAACATGCAACCCTGGTGGGGAGGACTTGCGTCACAGCAGGGTCCCTTTCCGGGGCCGTGTACCTGAAATAGTCCTCCCTGTTCTTCATGCTGAAGACCTTCATGATGTACAGGTATCCTACAAGGGATACGAACACGGCAATAATCACACCTGTGACCATTACCCTTAATGCACTTATCTCAGTGCTAAGGCCAACATCCCTTACGAAGGCATAGATACCGGGTGAAGGATATATCAGGCCGAAAGAGACCATTGTGCCCAGTGCAAGAGCACCTTCTGTTACACCTTTTTTAAGCTTGAGCTTCTCACTGAGATCCTTGGCCACCGGGAGAAAGATTATGAATGCCAGTATCAGGCACATCATAGGCACTGCGAACATGAATCCCAGGAGGAAGAGAGCCAGTACCGGCTTTTTGAATATCCTGATGATATCGTCAGCTATGATAGAAGTGGCACCGCTCCTCTGGAGGATCACTCCGATTATACTTCCCGCAGTGACCACAATGGCGAATTCCGCAAAGATACTGCTCATTCCGGCTGCGATAGCCTCCATAGTTCCTTCTGTCTCGCCTGCCAGAAGCCCGACCAGCATAGAGCCGCCTATCAGGCTCAGGAAAGGATGTATTCTTAAGCGTGCGGTAAGTATCAGAATAAAAATCAAAGCTACTACGAAGATAGTTATTGGCCCCATCATACCCCATTTAATCTAATCAACGCAATCTTATTTAAACCAGCTGGCTCCTTAAAGGTTTTTAGATAGGCCGGGGTGAATGTAAAAAAGTACTTGACCCCTATAATGTGCAGAATAAGCCGATGCTCCTGCCTGTGGAAATCGCATCCATCGTTTCATTCGCCTGGCTGGCAGGCACGCCTGCCAGCGGTTATCATGATCAGGAAAGCATGCGTATCCCGGCGCGCAGTAAGGATAAGAATAGGGATAAGAATCCGCACAAGTGAAATAACAAAAACCAGAAGCAGATTAGTTTCCAGGACGGGCTTTAAGTACTACACAGAACTTATAGCCAGTCCCTAAGATCTTTAGCGAGGATTTCTCTCTTCGACGTACAGGAGATACAGGCAGCTGTTCTCTCTCATCTCCATGAAACCCTGGGTCTCGGAAATGCCCGCTTTTTCAAGTAACACCTTCTTCCATGACTCCGGAGGCAGTGCGATATCACCTGTGTATGCCTTGGCGCCGATCTGGGCATACTGCAGAGGCTTGCCGGCTATCTTTATCCTCTTGGCAACCTCTTTCCTGTAGGTCTGGTGCATCATGCATGCGCTGTGGGCAGCAGATGGCTGTATCGTATGGTTGTAATGGTCAGTGGCTTCCATGTGGACAGGATTGAAATTGCCTATACGCTTGATGTATTCCCTGATCGCCTTGGAGAAGGGACAGATGTTTGTCACAAAACCATACTTGCTTATCTGCCTGATACTCTCGAAGGATGAGAACACAGACTCTCCGTTGGAGACGGCGTTTGCGAAGTCGTCCCATGTCTCGTATTCTTCCTCAGGCACGGACTTGGCAAGTGATTCGGCCTGGCCGACCATGTAATTTGTAAAGCCTTCCACTCCCTGCTTATCTGAGATGTCCTCAAAGAAGAGGAAGACGGAAACATCAACGAAAGGATTGGATTCGATATTCTCTGCCATGTTATCACCTTTATTCAACTATCTCCTCGCCTGCACTCTTTCCCTTCACGATAAGAGCGAACACGCAGGACGCACTGCGCAGGATACTTTTGATGTGGCGCTCGTCCACGTTTATTCTCGCAAGGTTCTCGGGAACCATCTTCACGTCGCCGGTCATGCCCTTGTTCGCAAGCTGGAGGCATTCAAGCGCCTGCTTTGCAACTGTGATGTTATTGGCCGCTATCTCCCTGAATCTCTGGTGGGTGATGCAATAATTAGAGACAGCAGAATCCCTGATACGGTTATTATAACTGTCGGCAACATCGGTGTCCGAATCGGGGATGGGGCCGATCCTGGAGATATATCTTCTCATGGTCGGTGCCATGGGACATGTCTTCAGTGCGTAGACGTATCCAATAACATCTCCGTCCCTGTCAATAATGGCAAGATCGGTCAGCACGTTAACCTCTCCTTCCACTGTAAGGGACGTCCTCCCCTCTTTCATAGCCACGTTAAAGGCGGGCCAGCCTACGTAGGCTTCCTTTCCCATCCTTTCTGCATAGCTCTCACCTACACGGAGCCAGTATTCTACAACACCTTCCGTCCCAGCTTTGCTGACCATATCATCAACAAGAGAATATATTGCAATGTCCATCATGACTATGGTTCTCCTTATGCGTCTAGCACCATTTGATCTAAATATACTATATTTATATATTAATTGTACTGATAGTTTTTATTCTTTGCTATTGAATTGACAAGATTATATTAAAATAAGCTTATTTTTTTGACCACTGGAACTCGGGGTTTTCAGGATAGAGGCTGGCGGTAGTCATATTGTCCTCCAGGATCAGGCTTTCAGCTTCCTCAGGCGAGGTCACCACTGTCTCGAAAACTTCTTCCCCGGTGACATTATACCTGAGCATGAGATCTCCGCTTTCCAGCCTTAGCAACTGCACGTAATCCTCTTCAGGGACATCAGCACCTGCTTCATATCCATGCTGGCTTCTTGCAGTCCATTTGCATAGCTCCGTGCGTCGATCCTGCTCAGCTGCGCACCAGCCTGGTGATGGCCGACTTTCATCTACCGGTCCAGTGGCCTCGGTCTTATGGGGCCGTTCCTCAGCACATGCTGCACTTAAGCTTGCGCTCACGCCTGAGGCCAGTCCGTTCCTCCCTTGAGGATGCCTCTCTATATTCAGTTTCCTTCTTACGGTCCCGCTGGTTCTGCTCAGGGAATGCAGCATATTCACAAAAGATGCTCCACGCTCCTGTTCTTCGGGAGCCGCTTTCTCAAGATGTCTTATCCATAGGTTCGTCATGAGGGATCAGTTATAGTGTTAGTTCCGGCTGCCTGTTCCGTTCATTCAGGCAAGCATCTTTCCGATAGATTCCCTGAGCTTATCCAGGGAAGCCGGGTCAAGCAGGAGGAACATATCCCCGTAAATGGTATTGAGCCCCTTCCCGTCACCGGCATTATGCACCATGAACATCGTTTCAATGTTCAGCAGTTCTTCAGGTTCGTTCTCTATGAGCGATGAAGCCCTCTTCAGAATATCCATCACCGGTCCTATACTTATCTCCGGAACATCATGAAGCACCCCTATATCAAGGAAAGATGTGATTGCACCCAAGTAGGAACCTGTAATGATGTTTCCCAATTCGGCAAGTGCGGACTCATGCATCGCAGGATCACCGGCCTGCTCCGGATCATTCAGCATCAGGCTGCTCAGCAGCACGGCATTGCTGAACTCAAAAAGGAGCAGGGCAACACCCCTGAGATCCCCTTCGATACGCAACATCACGCCTGCCATCGTTATAGAATCCGGGATGATCATGGCGACCTTTTCCTGCTGCAGCATGCCCACATCGGAAAGGTTGAGCCTTACATTGCGACCGAGAAGCCTTGAAAGAGAGGTTGTGGCGTTTCCCATTCCTATGCTTCCGATCTCCTTGAGAGCATCGGTCACGAAACTGTTCAATGTGTCCATATAACGCATCCTCCCTATCTTTCTTCAGGCTCACTGCATTGCTCTCTGACTTTCTTCGGTCTGCTCCATGTAGAACTTCTCGCCCACATAGAACCGCACATACTCTTCCCTGCCGCCTTTTACAATACGTATCCTTGACTGCACGACATCGGCAATGTTGAGGAAAAGGCCCTCAAACCTCGAAACGGTCTTCTCGTCATGGGCAGGCTTGTTCAAGAGGCCTATAAGCAGGAGCTCGCTGACACTGGCTCTCTCTGCCATCCGTGATACGAAGTCATATATTTCCACTTCCCCTTCACTCACTATCAGGTGTGTGAGAGGCTCGAATATGATGGCACAGTCCTTAGGCAGTTTGCTTGTAAGGTCGAAGAACTTATCCAGCTCACTGACAGGCAGCCTGACTATCCCGCTATCTTCGGAAACTGTCTTTCCGGTAGGGGATATTTCTATGAACTTCATTGCCCCCACATCTATGAGGTCGGCAAGTTTTTCCCTGTAGAGGGCTGTCCTTGGCTGGGTGGATACAAGTACGGTATTGACCATCTCACCATAGAGCCTCAGGCATATCTCGATGACAGCATCCTCGTATCTCATATGGGGCGTATATTCAAGTAGAGTGGATCTCCTGAACAGTTTTGCGGTCTGCTCGAACTCTGCAAAGGCTCCCACCCTGTCATTCATGGGACACTTTTCAATCTCCCTCTCATACCTGCTACATGTATCCATCACGTCGCAGTCCATGCATGAGGTCATGCCCTTGTCAACCACACATTCATATATCAGGCATCTCTCCTCAGCATGCTTGTTCTTAGTCACGCATCCCGGGCACTCCTCGCTCTCATGTTTTTCACAGAGGGAGCATTTCTTTGCACAAGCGGACTTCAGAATCTCGTTTTTCTGGAAGACCATACCCTCAAGCAGGAAATCTCCCAGTTTCTCACGGGGAATGGTCCTGAAGGCAGTATACATCATGAAACCTGCTGCAGCAAATATACTTGTGTAGACCGCGCTCCAGAAGCCGAGATAGATAAGGATCGTCTCTGAAACGGTTGGGTCGGGAACACTGACCGCCACGGAAGGGAAAATAGACGTGGTTATGAGGAAGATCGCTGTGAGTGCAAGCAGCAGCCATGCTATGGACCCTTTCTTTGTCTCGTAATAGACCTTCACCCAGAAGTAAATGGCTGCTATCCCTGCTGAGAGCGAAACAGAGATGAATATGATGTAAATGAGAGTTATATCCGGGGTTAACATGTTCCTTGCACCTTCGATCCTTGTCAGTCTCCTTCTGAGTATTTATATTTAATAACTAATATATTTTTTGGCCTTTGAGGGCACTTTTTACTGTCAGCTCTCCGTTCTCCGTATCCAGGATTATTGTACGCCCGTAGTTCTCACCCGTATCTTCTGCAACAAGCGGGACCCTTAGCTTCTTCAGTGCCTCCCTGGTCGCACTTACATTCCTCTCGCCGATATTGAGCTGGGCGTTAGAGCTGAAGGAGAACATCCTCGCTCCTCCTGCGATCTTGGCTTTGACGGCTTTTCTTGCAGCACCCTCTTCCACCATGCACTCCAGGAGGTATGGTATGCCCGTATCGGCAAACTTTGCAGGGTTATCCTTGGACCTTGCATTCTCAACACTTGGAAGCATTATATGGACCATTCCGCCGATACAGCTTGTTTTATCGTACATGGCAACACCTACGCACGAACCCAGCCCCAGGGTCGAGATCTTAACGGGTTTTCTTGCTACTGCGCTGTCTGCCATTCCTACGACTATCATGATTGTATCAGGTACGCATCCGGTTTATCCTGTCAATGATCACTCTCATGGAAGCGGCGTCCAGGAGCATGTATATATCACCGCTCAGGCTGTGGTACTCATCCTCAGCCTCTATCTCGAACAGGGCGGTCAGTCCCATGATATGGTCCACTTTCCCGTTGAGGTACTTCCCGCACTTATTCAGCACATCATCCGGGCTCCCTTCAACCAGAACAGGCAGTGAGGGCGTCACGGAAATATCAAGGAACCTGGAGAGAGCTGTGCAGTAGGTGCCTGCCAGGATGTTTGCAACTTCAATAGCCACTGAATTCTTCATGTAGCTGTCATTCTCGTACTCCGTGCGTGCAAGCAGCATCTCTGACAGTGTTTCTGAATGCCTCCTGTTCAGCATCAGTATGAAACCGCCGTTGAGGTCACCTATTATCTTGACTGTGACCGCAGACTTGCTGTTGTCCGGGTGTCCGGAAATGTATTCAGGCGCAAGGGATGTAAGCTCGGATGCACTGACCTTGATCTTCTTGCCAACCAGCCGGGAAAGAGCTGTCGTAGCATTTCCCATGCCTATGTTGCCGATCTCATTGAGTGCATCGTAATAGAATTGGTCAAGTATTATTTTCATTTTCCACCTCTGTTGTCAAACCATCTCGTTGATCCTCAAGAGTATCCTGTCCATGGATTCCGGATCGAACAGGGTGAGCAGGATTCCCTCCATCCTGTTTCCCTGCATCGTGAAGAATGTGTCAAAGAGGAATGTGTATTCCACATTCCTGCTCATCTCGATCAGCATCTGGTCCATGATGGCACCAAGCATGTCATAGGTCTGCATTGGAGGCGATATCATAAAGTCAAGAGCCAGGAATTCGGAAAGAGAGCTTACGTAGGAGCCAGCCAGGATGTGTCCGACCTCCTCGATAAGGGACTGGTTCATCGGGTCCAGTATATCAGGAGCCTCTTCACCTGTGATGGTCGTGCAGATCGTTTCGGCAGTCTTCCGGGATAGCAGCATCATAATATAGCCGTTGATGTCCCCGTTCACATGCATGATGACCCCGGATACAACTGTGTCAGCGCCACCGGCCCTTTCAGGCACTTCCTCTATCTTCTCTATCTTAAGTTCAGGAACTTCTATACTTATCTGCTTCCCGACCATTTTTGAAAGAGCAGTAACAGCATTGCCCACGCCGATATTGACTATCTCCTTCAGCGCACTGGTCTGCAGCTCGGTCAGTTCATCCATCCTGCCTATCATTTTTTCTCCTTGACATCGTTTTTATTCCCTGGGCGGGAGGCATCCCGGTCATTTATTGTATATCCTTTCCTTTGCGTTGAAAGGCTTGAAGCGGTCTTTTGAAGGGCCAAGGAGCGTCTCCGTTTTTCCCATCACAAAGAACCCGTTATCATTGAGCCCGTCATAAAAGTCCATGTACAGTTTTTCCTGCAGTTCCTTTTCAAAATAAATGGTCACGTTCCTGCAGAAGATTATATCGAATCCCTTCATCTTTGGGCCTGATATCATATCATGGGACTTGAAGTGTGCCATCTTCCTGATCTCATCTATTATCTGGTAGTGGTTCCCCTGCTGCACAAAATATTTCTTGAGGAATGCAGGCCTGACATCCTTCATTTCCACTTCACCGTAGAGACCCTGCTGGGCCTGCTGCAGGCTTGCCTTATCAATATCGGTGCCTGTGATAGTTATATTGTACTTCCTGATGTTGTCTCCCAGGATGTGGTGCAGAAGCATGGCAATGGAATAGGCTTCCACTCCTATGGAACAGCCTGCGCTCCATATCTTAATGGACCTGAGAGAAGTTGTGCTTTTAGCCTTGATAACTGCAGGGAGAACTTCCTTCTCCACTATGTCATAGACCTCGGTATTACGGAAGAAGTTAGTCACATTGACCGTAAGCGTGTCCATGAGGATGTCAAGTTCCCCGGGATTATCCTTCAGGATCCGGACGTACTCTCCATAGTCCTTTGCACCTGAAGCCCGCAGCCTGACATCTATCCTTCTCTTAAAGTGGGAATCCTTGTAGTACTCGCAGTTGAACCCGAGCCTGTCCTTGATCACACTCTTGAGCATAATAAAGTCAGTATCTTCTTTAGTTGCATGTTTCTCAGCAGTTTTAAGCATTTATACCTCCGGGAACTCTATGCTAACCTTGTTCCCGTCGCTCAGCGGGGTCGTAAAACGAGCGGGGGCACCATTAACTATTAGCCTGATGCTTTTTCCCACAAGCTCTTCCCTGTTAATGTCCATGAATTCAAAAAGATCGGAAAGTATCGGACTCTCATCAATCCCTTCCTTTATTGTGATATCGTCACCGTCAAGCACTCTTTCGGAAAGTTCTGCCTTCCTTCCGTTGACCATGACAGAACCTTCACGGCCATTGAACACAACCTTTTTACCGTTCAGGATCACACTGATGCTCTTTCTCCTTGAAGGTGCTTCGATTATCTCGGCAAGGGTCCAGTCAATCCCGGTCTCGCATATCCGTATCCGGTCCCCCTCGCTTACCACTATGCTGGAAAGTTTCCCCGCATCTACAGGGCTCCCGTTAAGCGTGACATCAAATCGCATCCTGTAGAGGACCTTTGGCCTCTTGTTGACGGTGACCTGTATCCTGTCCTGTGGGCCACTGCCTGCTCTGCCGAGCACTACATCCAGAAGCGTGGCTGCCTGTATCGATACCTCTGACCTGTCAGGTATACTGTCCCCGGGTGATGCCTTCTTCCCGTTCACAAGGACAGGGGTCATTTGTTCTGCTCCCTGGTCGTTGATGATTATGCCGGTGAGCAGTGGGGTTCCGGTTCTGGATGCAAGTTCCCTGACAGTTATGCTTGCATTACTGCCGTCTACGGGCGGTTCGAACTCTATCACGGACCCGTTGCCGACCGGATCCCCAAGGGTCGCCTTCTTCCCGCCCAGGAGGATACCGGCATGTTTGCCTGCATCTCCTTCAACGGTCATGAACTGCGAGTTCACCTTTAGCGTAAGGGCCAGCCCCGGACGCGGATATATCCTTTTTATGTGCGCGGCTACCAGGGCATCCATTACCGTAAGGCTGTTCAATGCCATGAGATGAACAGCTGCACCGTTAACAGTTAGCTCTGTAAACCCGATGCCTGTTTTCCGTATGGATGCCAGGGCTATGCCAAGTGGTGTGATCATGTCGGCGCCTGTGACCTTGCCGGTATTGTCCCTGAACTGCTCTATCATGGCAGGAAGACGGGCTCCTATGCGCTGCACAGGTACTCCCAGATGTACTGAGAGCCGTTCCTTCAGTGTGACAGTCTGGGACCCGCCTCCCACAAGCACCACTGCCCGGGGTGGCTTGCCGTTTATTGCAAGTATCTCGTCGGCTATGTGCCGGGCTAGCCTGTCCACTTCTTCCCCTATGGCAGAAATGACTTCAGCAGCCTGTATTTCTGTCACATTGCCGAAGAAGTCCTGTATCTCCACCTTCTCACAGGCAGACAGCTTCTGCTTTATCTCCTCTCCCTTTTTGAAGTCGACCAGGTAATGGTCGCATATGAAATCAGTGATCTCGTCCCCCGCCTCCGCAACCATGCCGTACCCTATGACAGTTCCGTCACTCGTCACTGCTATATCGGAGGTGCCTGCACCAATGTCCACAAGCGCCAGGTTGAGCTTGCGCATATCCACGGGGATGGCAACGCTCAGGGCGGCGATGGGCTCCAGGGTGATACCCGCGATCTCCATGCCACACCTGGCGAGTACCGCGAACATGCTGTTAACCACAGCTTCCGGCAGAAAGGTTGCAAGAACTTCCACGGATATCGAAGTTCCACTGTGCCCTATGATATTGGAGATCCCCTGTCCGTCAAGTTCGTACCCGATGACCGAATAACCTACGCAGCTGAAGCGCTCATCGCCATCGATCTTACTGCTGGCCCTTGCAACTGCTTCAAACTCGATCTCAGACACTTCCTTTTCAGTGATCTCACGGTATGGGAGTTCGATGGCGACCTTTGCCCTGGAGGTTCTCAATGCCCTGCCGGCAACAGCCACGCTGGCCTTCGTGAGCTTGTATCCGAGCTGTTTCTCAAGCTCTGACTTTACTTTACCGACTACCTCTGCGACTTTCTCAACATCATGGATCTGTCCGTCATGCATGCTGCGTTCATCATGTTCACAGATGCATGCGGCTTTTACTTCCAGAGGCTCTCCTTCGACAATGAGCCCCACAACGGTCCTGGTACCTATGTCCAGGGCAAAGTGGGAACCGTTCATTTCATCCCATCATTTTTTTCATGATAGCAGCCATAATGATGTCACTGGCCTCAGGCTCGAAGAGCATGTTGAATTCGTTCCTGGAGTTGGTGGATGGGATATAGCATTCCCCCTTGACGACTATGAACTCGTCAGCCAGCTGGCCTATCTCCTTCTTTATGAAATCGGATACTCCCTCCATGTTGACATCCATCGTGGGGTCACCGATGGAAAGATTGATCCCGAGGAACTCATTGACCACACGCATGTAGGAACTGCACAGGCGCACTCCCATCTCACGGAGTTTGCGGGTCTCAAGCTCCTCTATCTTGGTTGTGGTCCCTATGGATTTCTTCAGAAGCAGGTCTGAGAATGAAAGTGCGGAGAATTTGGGTAGAAGTATCAGGGTTCCTCCCGTCACATCCCCTGAGATGTTCAGGTGTATCCCTACAACGCTCTTCTGCTTTCCATTAGAGGCCCTGGATATTATCTCATCGAGTGAAAGCATCTCCACTACAGGTATGTCGATCTTTACCTCTCTGTTCACCATCTTCGAAAGAGAGGTTGCCAGGTGACCCATTCCGATGTTCCCTGCTTCCTGGAATGCTCCTTTTGTCATTTCGTCCATTTCTGCCATATTATACCCTCATATTATCATATCATAGTAGCAATGTCAAGGATCAGCGCAACGCTTCCGTCCCCCAGGATGGTGGCGCCTGCAAATCCTTTTGTGTTCTTCAAGAGTTTGTTGTCAAGCGTTTTTATGATCACTTCCTGCTGTCCCAGAAGCTGATCCACTACGAATCCGATGTTGCTGCCCATGCGCTCCACGACCACAACTATCAGGTTCTCTTTCTTCTCAGCCTCTCCAGGACATTCGAGCACATCGCGCAGCCTCAGCAGGGGCAGCACTTCCCCTCGCAGCAGGATGACCTCTTTTCCTTCGATGGTCTTGATATCGCTGGCCTTGATACCCACATCCCTTACCACGTTTGCAAGGGGTATGGCGTATGTCTCGCCTGCGATGGTGACCATCAGGGACTGGATGATGGCAACGGTGAGAGGCAGCTGCAGCTTGATGGAGCTTCCCTGTCCAGGCACCGAGCTTACCTTTACGGTACCTCCGAGGGCCTCTATCTTCGCCTTGACGGCGTCCATGCCGACTCCCCTGCCGGAAACATCCGTAACGACCTTTGCACCACTGAAACCAGCCACGAATATTAGGTTCAGGGCATCCGTATCAGATAGCTTGTCTACTTCTTCACGGGTCATAATGCCTTTTTTGACAGCAATGTCCCTGAGATGTGCCGGGTCCATGCCTTTTCCGTCATCCTCTACCTCGATAATGACACTGTTCCTCTGCCTTGAGGCGGAAAGGCCTACAAAGCCTGCCTCAGGCTTGCCAAGCCTTATACGCTCTTCAGTGGGCTCGATCCCATGATCCACCGCATTGCGCAGGAGATGGACAAGCGGGTCTCCTATCTCGTCAAGCACGGTCCTGTCAAGCTCGATCTCTTTTCCCTCGATTACAAGGTTCACCTGCTTCCCTTCGGATTTTGCAAGATCCCTCACCATACGGGGGAACCTGCTGAAGACCTGGTCGATGGGCACCATCCTGGCTTCCATTACTTCGTTCTGTATCTCATTGGTAAGGCGGTCCAGGTTTGCAAGAGACTCGTCCAGGCTCTTGGCGTTAAGATCGGAAGCAAGCTGGTTCAGACGTATCTTATTGATGATCAGCTCTCCCACCAGGTTCATGAGATTGTCAAGCCGCTCAATGTTGACCCTGACGCTCTGGATGCTTTTCACGGACTCCGATCTCTTGACCGCTGAGGAGCATTGACGGGATTCGCCGGTCTCCTCCTCCTTCTCAGCCGCTTCATGATCGGTACCCTCATATTCATACAGGGGCGTGATATTCACGTCCCTGACCTCAGAGATCTTCCTGATGATACCATTTATGGCAGCGTCACTCTCTTTGCTTGCAAGGACAACCGTAAAATCGAGATCGAACTTCTCATCCTCAAGATCTGCCTCAGAAGGCACGCATTTGATGATCTTTCCTATCCTGGACAGGTTTATCAGCACCAATGTGGATCTTGCGGACTTCAGTACGCATGAGGTGTCAAGCATGACCTTCAGTTCAAGGACCCTGCACTCTTCCTGGAGTGCATGTTCAATGCCCGCGGTCTCAGCCTCGGAGAACTTGATATGTGCTCCTGCCACAGGGACGGGAGCCAATGGTACTTCCATGGCTGCCGGAATCGTTGCTGCAAGTTCACTTATGCCGGCACCCGTATCCTCAATAGCGCACAGGGTACCTTCCATGGCCTGTGCAAGTGTGGCCTGGAGATGGGAGATATTAACCTCTTCACCGCTGTCCACGCTTTCCACAAGGGCTTCCAGGGTATCAAGGCATTCAAAGAGGATATCAATAAGGGAGTTGCTGACAACTACCTGGCATTTGCGCACCATGTCCATCAGGTTCTCCATCTCATGGGTCAGTTCCGCAATGGTGCTGAATCCCATGGTTGCCGACATTCCTTTCAGGGTGTGTGCGGAGCGGAACATAGTATTGATGTACTCGATCTCTTTCGGGTTCTGTTCAAGCCCCAGAAGCGACTCATTCAATTGCTGCAGGTGTTCCTCGGACTCTGCTTTGAAGATATCCTTGTATTCAGACATGTCCATGTCTTTCACACCCCTCTCAATGTCATTGTAATCATGTAAGTCACCATATTTGATCACCATTTATCTTAGCATCTGAACTATCTCTTCAGAGACCTTTTCCAGAGTGACGACACTATCCGACAGGCCGCGCTGGACAACTGCTTTTGGCATACCGTAGACCACACAGGACCTCTCATCTTCGGCTATCACTTTGCCGCCGGCTTTCTTGATCTCCTCGGCCCCGTCAGCCCCGTCAGCGCCCATGCCGGTCAGGATCACAGCCAGTATATTCTGACCGTAGAGCGGGACCAGCGATTTGAAAAGAATGTTAGCACAGGGCCTCACACCCTGCTCACGGGGATTCTGGTTGAGCGAAACGACCTCCGATGTTCGCCCGTTGATGTTCTTCTGCACTATCTCCATGTGATAATTGCCTGGAGCAATGTATACTATGCCCGGCTCAAGCACATCACCATCCCTGGCCTCGCAAACCCTAAGCTGTGACTGCATATCCAGCCTCTGTGCGAGTGAGGCCGTGAAACCTGCAGGCATATGCTGCACTATAACCACCGGCACCTTCAGATTGCCCGGTAACTTTGGGATCACTTGCTCAAGTGCCCGCGGACCTCCTGTGGAGGAAGCTATTGCCAGTATCTTCTGATTTGAAAAGTGCTTCTTCCTTGTGTCCTCAGGAGCCTTTGCAGCTGGAACGTGCTGTTTCTTCTCAGCGTTCTCACGGGAGTTCACATGCTCTTCCATAAAACCCAGCTTTTTCAGGTCCACCCTGGACGCTATCTTTACCTTTAAGCGGATATCGTTAGCAATGTCCATTATGTTCAGGCTGATATTGCCGGAAGGTTTCTGGATGAAGTCCACAGCCCCGTATTCAAAAGCGTTCAGGGTTCTCTCAGCGGACTTGGGGTCGACAGCCGTAAGCATTACCACGGGTGTGGGGCACTCGCTCATAATATATCCGAGCGCATGCAGCCCGTCAAGTGCAGGCATCTCCACATCGAGAGTGACCACATCCGGCTTGAGCCTTTCGACCTTCTCCACAGCGTCAAGGCCGTTCCTTGCGGTTCCCACTACTCTTATTTCCTGATCTTCAGAGAGGATATCAGAGATCACTTTACGCATCAGCGCCGAGTCATCGACTACAAGGACATTGATCGTCATTTACATTACTTTTCCGATAACTTCCAGGACCTTTGCGGCATCGAATGGCTTCACTATGAAATCAAGGGCTCCGCTCTTGAGAGCGTCAGTGACGACAGACTGCTGCCCTATGGATGAGCACATAACAACCCTTGCAGAGGGATCCATTTGCATTATCTTCTTTAACGCATCCGTTCCTTCCATGTTAGGCATAACGATGTCCATGAAGACAAGATCCGGTTTGAACTGGGGATACTTCTGGACAGCGTCAAGTCCGTCAACACATTCAGCCACGACCTCATGACCATTCTTCTTCAGAATATCCTTGATGACCATGCGCATAAATGCGGCGTCGTCCACAATCATTACTTTTGCCATTTTGTCTGATCTCCCTTTTTATTATCTGTGCAGAATCACACATTCATAAATATTATATGGCTTAAATTGCCATGTTAATATATAGACGATTATATAATATATTAATTTATTGTATATATGTTAATAAAAAAGAAAGTCACCTGCTGCCGGTAAACTCACACGGTAACTGAATTGGCAACAGCGGTTCAAAAAAAGCTCCTGCAAATTTCATGCAGAATGCTTCCCAATGCCTACAGAACTTTGATGAGCGCCTAATCTGCCATTGACAGAAGGACCAGAAGTATGACAAATCTCACAAGCACGCTTATGCCGGTGGAAAATGTCACGATCCCTGTACCTGTCCGTGCGCCGAATATGGAGATGTATCTGGGAAGCAGTGTCCTGATGCTGAATATGGGGAGCATGAACATGCTTCCAAGCATTAGCACTATCATTGCCTGCAGCGGAGAGATACCGTTATCGCTGAGCATGGGTCCCAGCAGGGATATCCCGAGGATGGGGCTTGCAACGAAACTTGTGAGGGGCACTATGCTCTCAGGCGGGATGCCGAAAATGTCTGCCAGGGGAAGTACGCTGAAAACCTCAAAGGCACCCCTGTCCCGAAGGTAGAACACCAGCGTTGTCATTGCAAGGTAGACCATGGATATTTTTATGAACAGTTTTTTGTTCTTCCTGAGCGACCTTACGACAGCTTCCCTGAGAGTCACCTTTTTCTCAGTGACGGTTTCCTCGAACTTACATGGATTCTTCTTCAGGAGCAGTTTGCTTAGAACAACCACTGTCACCACCTTCACGATGGCTGTCACTATGAACACCATGACGTAGAAACCACCCACCACAGGCCCGAGGGCAGGCAGTACTATAGGGATCTGATATGTGAATATCTCCCTTACATAAGCAGGCGTGCTGTTCATCACGGCACACAGCACTGCCTCCCTGTTATTTATGCATCCGCTGTCCCTGAAATTGACCACCATGGTATTGGCTGCGACCGTGGAGCCCATGGATACCACAAAGGAGGAGGCACAGGTATCGGGAAGGTTCGTGAACCTGAATATAGGGCTTGCGAAACGGGACAATCTCTGCATCAGGCCCAGTTCTATAAGGACGGCGGTCCCGAACAGGCCTATAAATATCACTATGAGTACAGGGATAGCGAAATCCAGGGCACTGATGAGAATGGAGGGCATGCCATATGGTAGAAGGCAGGAGCCTAATTAAGATATCTATCCGGAGGAAATCCCGCCTGCAAAAACTTATATCATTGTAATATATTGGTAGGTACTGATCGACATGAAAAAGGACCTTATGGAAATTCTTGCCTGCCCTGTATGCAAAGGCGACCTTATCCTCAATATTGAGAAAGAGGACGGGAACGAGGTTATTTCCGGGACTCTTTACTGTCCGAGATGTAACGAATACTATCCCATTGAAGAGGGCATTCCGAACATGCTTCCTCCTGAGCTCAGGGAATAAGCGGCGGGGACATACAATTGCAACAAGTGCACATAAACAGGCTTGGAGTCAACTCTATTGAATTTGAATCAATTATGGTTGAGCTGCCTTTGTCCCAGGGCGAGGAACGAAGCTTTGAGCTTGTGATCATCAACTATGGTGCTCCCACCCATGTGAATCTGTCAGTCAGCGATTCCCTGCGTGAGAACCTCACTATCCTTGAAGATAACCCTTATGTCCGGCATGAGGAGTACATCCCGATAATAGCAAGGATACCCTATGCAGGAAGGCTCTACAACAGAGGCCAGCTGTTCGTGACAGTGGGCTATGGCTCGAAGAAGGCGGGCTTTGACCTCAATATAGGACTGCCGGGCCCGGATGACGCTAATTTCACAGTCGACGTGGACAGTTCATTGTCCGTCCCGCGTAAGTCTTCTTCAGGCTCAGGTAAGGATACGCGCAAAGAAGCACGCAGGGATAAGAGGGAAAACTGGAGCGCGCAGATTCCGGACATCTCATTGCAATTGCTAAGGTCGGTCCTTGACCTGACATCCTCCAGGTCCGTGTACCTGGCAGCAGCTGTTGTGTTCCTGATGGCTGTAGTGATCGTGGCAATGATATTGCTTTCCATAGACTTCGAGCCTTTCTTCGGGTTCTATCCTTCAGTCCTCTATTCGATCCTCCTGACCTTCCTAATGGCATATCTGTTGATCAGACTTCCTATATTCAAATAAAAAAGGCGATGCATCACATGAAGTATATTATAGTGACCGGCGGAGTAATGAGCGGGCTCGGTAAGGGAATAACCACCGCTTCTATCGGGCGCAACCTGAAGAACAGGGGCTACAAGGTAACGGCCATCAAGATAGATCCTTACATCAATATCGATGCAGGCACCATGAGCCCTTTCCAGCACGGAGAGGTCTTTGTGCTGAAGGACGGCGGCGAGGTCGATCTTGATCTTGGTAATTACGAGCGTTTCCTTGATACCGAGCTTACCAGGGAGCACAACCTGACAACGGGTAAGGTCTACCAGGCAGTCATCTCAAAGGAGCGACGTGGCGAATACCTTGGCAAGACCGTGCAGATAATCCCCCATATAACCAACGAGATCAAGGACCGCATAAGGAAGGTTGCTGCAAAGAGCGGCGCCGATGTGTGCCTTGTAGAAGTGGGCGGTACTGTCGGTGACATCGAGAGCATGCCTTTCCTGGAAGCGGTCAGGCAGATGCACAGGGAAGAGCCTAAGGGCGATCTGGCATTCGTCCACGTTACCCTCGTGCCCCTGGACCCTCAGGGAGACCAGAAGACAAAGCCCACCCAGCACTCCGTGAAGGAGCTCAGGGAGCTCGGACTGACACCCAACGTCATTGTGACCAGGTGCAAGGAACCTTTGCTTGACAGCACTATCTCGAAGATAGCACTCTTCTGTGATGTGCCTGAAGAGGCTGTCATAAGCGCCCATGATGCAAAGGATATCTACGAGGTCCCTCTCATGATGGAAAAGGAAGGGCTGACAGACTACCTGATGAAGTTCATGAACCTCCAGTCGGACATCCAGGACAGCTCCTGGGTGGAGATGGTGGACAGGATGCATAATCTCAGGGGCAAGGTCAACATCGGGATCGTGGGAAAATATACCCACCTTGAGGATTCCTATCTCAGCATCAGTGCCTCCATCAAGCATGCAGCGATCGCATGCGGAGTTAACTACTGTGCTACCTGGATCAACGCCGAATCGTTCGAAAAGGACCCGTCCCTGGTGGCCACCCTGTCAAAGTACGACGGGATACTGGTTCCAGGAGGTTTTGGCGAACGTGGTGTCGAAGGCAAGATAATGGCCATCAGGTACGCCCGCGAGAATGACATCCCCTATCTCGGACTGTGTCTCGGAATGCAGCTTTCCGTTGTTGAGTTTGCAAGGCACGTGGTTGGGATGGAGAATGCCAACAGCACGGAGTTCGATGAGAATACCCCCTACCCGGTAATTGACATACTTCCTGAACAGGAGAATGTGGTTGACATGGGCGCCACGATGAGGCTCGGGGATTACGAAGCCGACCTAAAAGCAGGCTCCCTCGCAGAATGTGTCTATGGCTGTTCAAAGGTAATAGAGCGCCACAGGCACAGGTATGAGGTCAATCCCAACTTCGTGGACAGGATAGAGGAAAAGGGCATGGTGTTCTCAGGCAGGAACAGGAACAGGATGGAAATTGCGGAGATCCCCGGGAAGAAATTTTTCTTCGGATCCCAGTTCCACCCGGAGTTCAAGTCCAGGCCCGGCAGGCCCTCCCCGCCTTTCAGGGCATTCATTGAGTCAATGATATCCTGAAAGAACAAAGGGTACTGGCTTTTCAATAAATGCCGGAAGGGATCTCTCCCTTCAACTCATTTTCATCGGCTCGACCTTCATGTATTCACGAAGGACGGTTGTTGCATAGCTCCCCTTGGGAAGCATGAAGCTCAGGACAGCCTTGGTCTTTCCCGGATTGAGCTCATCTTCCGATGTTTCAAAGGAGGGCTCACAGTGTAGCAGCATCTCTCTGCGCAGTCCGGCCGAAGCCAGCTCCGGCAGCCCCTTCACCCTGAAACTTTCTGCATGGATGCCTGCTTCCTCGAATATCTCCCTTTCGATCTTCCCCTGGACACCTGATGCAAGGGGAGTATCGTAGCCGATAAGGGGTGCTGTCACAAAGGCTCTCCTCCTTTTAACGAGGTTGTTCATGCCCTCAAGGTTCTCCTCTGTGACCTGCTGGGTTTTACTTACATCAGGAAGCCCTTCCTTGTTCTTGAAACATACAATGTCTCCAGGCACTGCAGCGTCAAGCGGGAGACCTTCTTCTATGCGCCTGCAGATGATGCGGTTGAACATATATGACTGCCAGGCATGCACGAACATCTTGCTGATGTTCTGGGCAAGTACAGTGAAGGAGCCGGCATAGTCCCCGGGGTTCTCAGCAAGATAATGCATCATCGCCCTCTCGTGCCTGAGACGCAGTGGGTACATTTTCAGCCCTTCTGCAAAGTCATGAGTATCCCACACACGGTCACGCACCTCCCGCGCATCCTCCTGCTCATCAGGGAAAGACCTGGCTATGTAGGTCAGTGCAGCCTTTTCGAAATCCCCCTGCAGTATCTCCCTGCCCACAAGATGCGTCACGGGTCTGGCGGCTCCGAACCGCTGTATGCCGAAAAAGTTGGGAACCCCTCCGGAGTCCTTTATCTGCGCTGTTATCCCGTCAAGGATTGTTTTCAGTTCCTCTGTCCCGTATCCTATATCCCTTACTGTGATCACGAACTCGTTCCCGAAAAGGTCGCCAAGCTCAACGGACCTGGGGGACCTGCCGATCACCTTCAGCTCCACATCCTTTAGGTAGAAATTTCCTATCTCTTCCTCCTTCAGGTCATATATGCTGATCTTCTGTGTGGTCTTTGCCCTCTTGTCCTTTGTACCGGCAAAGCTGATGCGCTTCTGGCTGATGCCCAGTTTCCGGGACATGTCCCTGACCAGGTGATGCATGTCCCAGTTGCTTTTGGTAAGCTCAAGGATGAGCTGTTTTCCGGAACTGCCCTCCTCACGGTTACTTATTTCTGTTACTATGAAATCCTCGATCTCCTGCCTCAGCTCCCCGCCGATTCCCGGCAGGGTTGTAGAGTACAGTTCTATGCCTATCTGTTTTTCTACAGGTGGTATGTTCATGATTTACTCCTGATCATTGGGCGCGATATCTATTGCGATAACCTGCGAGGTATTCTGGAATGTCCATCCCCCGTTAACAGGCGCTGCGCCCGCGGGAAGACCTCCCGCATAAACGCTTGAGGTCGGATCCATAAGAAGCCAGGACCCGTACTCATCTGTTGTGTAGTATACGGGCAGGTCACCGTAATACTGGCGTACACCTTCAACCACTGACCGGGTGTTGTCTTCATCCCCGATATACACGGCTGCAAAGGCATGTGTGTCAGTAAGATATATCCTTGCAGTGCCTCCGATGGATTCCACCAGCGAGGCCAGCAATATTGCATAATCGTCACAGTCGCCGGCCCCTATAAGCAATGTGTCTCCCGGAGGGGACCACATATCCCTCCCCCTCGGATCATTGATATAATCGATCCTGTTCTTCGTATCATCAAAAAGGGAACACAACTGGTAAACACTGTAAGGCCCGGGATACTTTTTCGCGGAGACTGCTGCCATTTTGCGGACTTCCGTGTTATATGGGTCCACCTTATCATTTATCAGATAGAAGGAACTTCTAGGATTGGAAAGGTATTCCGGGCTTTCCATCGTGGGTTGCTGCTGTGCATCGATAGTGAATTCCTCGAAGTACTGCCTGCCGTAATCATACCATTGGCCAGATTGCGTCTTAGCAAGTATTGACAGGCCCAGTTTCAATCTTATATCTTCTGAGCCTGCCGGCACATGCACGGCCACATTTCCCAGCTTCTTTTTCTCTCCCGGGATAATAGTAGTACCGGTTTCCCGTCCGTACCAGTTGCCGGTGCTTACGTCAAGCAGGCCGAATTCGTAAGCGAATATGGTGTAATCCCCCATATTCTCAATATAGATGCCTGTCACTCCGTCACTGCCTTCATAGAATGCAGTGTAATAGTAACTGCTCGCAAGCTGGTATCCGGGAGAGGATCTCTTCTCTCCTGCATCTGGCTTGCCCTCGTACCTGAAAGGAGCCTGCGCCGGTATCATCGGCACGGTCAGCCTTGATGGATCGGGATCATAGACCTTCCCGTCCTGCAGCAAGGTGGTGGAGGAAGGAGAAAGGTATGCACTTAGTTTCTGCACGGGTTCGGAAATGCATCCGAGAGATATCACAGAACCTGTGACGAGCGCAAGGAGCACTAGTAAACGACATGATTTTTCCAGTCTGTTCATTGTATCCCGGGGATATCCATTGTCAGGTATCTGTCAGTACAGCAGTCAGTACGGAAGTTACTACAGCAGTTTCAGGTTTCCTGTGATCTTGTTAAGCTCTTCCTCTTTTGCAGGCCCGATACCAAGCACCGTTATGGTTCCCGGCTTGATCTCAGTGAGCCCTGCATCCTGGATAAGGGCAGTGGGTATATTCTGCTTTCTTGCGATTTCCTTCAGCTCAAAAAGAGCCTGGGTGTTGGCCACGCGCAAAACTACCTTCTTCTGGCCACCCTCCTTCCACTTTTCCAGCGTGGACCTGTCAGCCCACTCTGCGGAGGATACTGCGGCATGGGCCACCTGGACCGCAAGTTTCCCGGGGGACAACTTCAGGTCATCCCTCACTATGATACACTGCTTATATTCTGTCATCTGTACTACAACCTTTTACAATCAGCCTTTATAAGTTATTTGCTTAAACGGCACACCCTGAGAGCCCTCAAAGGCGTTCCATGACAGCTTTTACTATGTGGTCAGCCACATTGATGCCCCATGCCCTGTAAATACCTGCACCTGAAGGAGTGCCGTTTATTTCCAGCAGCATGCTTCCTCCGGGCCCTTCTATGAGGTCTACGCCGGCATAGACCGCACCTATTGCCTCTGCTGCTTTTTCACACATGCCACTCTGTTCGGGTGTAAGGGTGCACCTGTGGGCACTGCCTCCCTGGCTCAGGTTATTCAGCCACCAGCCGGGTGCGGCTTTGCGATAGATGGCACCCACAACCTCCCCGTCGACTACGAAAGCCCTTGTATCCTTTCCCGTGTTCTCCACGAACTCCTGGATATACAGCATGCCCTTCTCCTCCAGCAGGGAGGAAACCAGTTCCGGAGCGCTGCCAGGGTCCTTTGTTCCATCGGGCCTGATGATATTCCCGTTCCTGATACGGACTATCCCGATACCCTTGTACCCGAAGACCGGTTTCAGCACAGCATCTCCGAAGGAAGCCAGTACCTTCATGGCACTGTCCGTATCCTGGACAGCCTTTGTCCGGGGAGCAGGCAGTCCGGCCTTTGAGAAAAGGTATGAAGAGTGATATTTGTTTGCAGCATTCTGTATCGCAGCAGGTGGATTGGCTACCAGCACCCCTTCATTCTCAAGCTGTCGCAATATGTCAAAACGGAATGTGACTGCTTCATTCTTCCCCGCACCCATGTCGCGCACGATGATAGCATCAAGCCCTGCAAGGTCTGTGCCGTTTACCCGGTACTCGGTCCCGTTAGCGATACCGGCCTCTGCATGGCAGAGATTGAGAACACAAGGTTCGATTCCCTTTTTCCTGAGGCTGTCTGCCAGGGCTACCGCAGTCCAGTCACTGGCATCCGTGATGGCAATACCTATCTTTTTCATTTGTCCGTATGTCCTTTAGATTTCTATATTTTCTTGATCTGGCTGTACAGCACCCAATGAATAAAGCGATTTCCGGCTGTGATGATCGCCACTGATGATACAGGCAGGGATATCGATGACCTCCGCCACTGCATCTATTATAACTCCGTCCGCGCTTGCCACGATGTCATGACTTCGTGCCTTCTTCAGGTCATGGTCCGCACTTCCGGAATTGATGACCTGTCCTGCCATGCCTGTTCCAGCCATGCATTGTCTTATGGTGAGCGCAAGCTGTCCGCTCATGCTCATCTGCCTGTCCAGGACCACTGTGACCTCTCCGGCTGCATTCGTTCTGAGAAATGACAGCATCATCCCTACTGACCTGAAGGTCTCATTGTCATTTACATGGCTCCTGAAAACTCCCCGGTTGTCCCTGATGAAGCCGTCATCTCCCATCCACATTTCCTCACCTTTCAGGTAGCTTTCAAGGGTTATCAGTACATTATACCCGTCGATGAGGACAGGCCGGTCACTTATGCATGTGCAGGGAACTCTCTTCCTGTTGCGGGCAGAGGCTATGTTCGGCGCAAGCACATTGCGTGATAGTATGTACCTGCGGCTTTTCTCAAGGCCGTAATGATCAGCTACGAACCTGATGGCACTGCTCTTCGGGTATCCCCGGCCAAGCAGGTATCTGATATCCCTTGCAGCCAGAAGCAGGCCTTCCTCGGGATATTTCATATTAAAACACATGATCTTGTCCCGGTCCCCGGATGTCATGACGGGACCGCTGCCGGTGGCAGGAACTTATATTGAGCGACCCGGTTGTCATCTTCTTAGATACACTATAATATTTATATGGCTTAAATATATATCCTATGTCCTGAACGGTAAAGTATTGACAGAGTGCAGGTCATCCGGTCCCGGAGAGGACTCCGGTACCTGCGGAAAGTGAAAGGGTTCTGTTGAACAGCGAGTGATTTGATGGGTGAAACAAAAAAAGGGAAAGTGCTCATAGTTGACGATGAGCAGGTAAATATCTCGCTTCTGGAGGCTTACCTGAGCGACAGCTATGAAACAATATCCGCAAATAATGGAATTGAAGCCCTTCACATGGCCAGGAAGCATGACCCTGATATAATCCTGCTTGATATAATGATGCCTGACATCACTGGTTATGAAGTATGCGAGATACTGAAGAAATCAGAAAAGACCAGGTTCATTCCTATTGTGATGGTTACTTCCCTCTCGGGTCCTGAAGACCGTGTAAGAGGGGTACAGGCAGGTGCGGATGACTTTTTTACAAAACCACTTGACAGGATAGAGATAGGCACCAGGGTCAGTTCCCTCCTTCGCATTAAGCACCTGCAGGACGAACTTATAAAAGAACGTGACCAGGCCAATATGTATCTTGACCTTGCTGCAGTCGTGCTCGTGGTAGTAAATGAAGAGGGCAGCGTGAAGCTCCTCAGTAAAAAGACCTCCAACATGCTGGGATATTCCCAGGGTGAGCTGATCGGGGCAGACTGGTTCGATAAATGTGTCCCTGGATCATCCCGGGAGCGGTCAAGAAGAGTGTTCATGAGTTTCTTTCTGGAAGAGAACGACTTTCAGGGATATTTCGAGAGCCCGCTGCTTACAAAAAGCGGCAAGGAGAGGACAATAGGCTGGAATGCCGTTGTCCGGATGAAAGAACCAGGGAACCTGAGGGGGCTGCTCATTTCAGGAACGGATATCACGGAAAGGAAGGAGGCGGATGAGAAGATAAGGCAGGGCAACGAGTACCTGGGCAATCTCCTCGAGGCCTCTCCAATCGCAACCCTCTCGATCGACAGCAGTGCAAATGTCATCACTGCCAACAAGAATGCAGCCGATCTGCTTTGCATGGGAACGGAAGATCTTGTGGGGCGCCCGATCAAGTCTTTAGTGGAGAGCGACGCATTTTCAGATTTCAGCGATATCAGGGACTGCGAAGTGATTTTCATAAGAGGTAATGGAGACAGGGTCCCTATGAACGTCTCAACTTCCCGGATAAAGGATAAGGAAGGTACCATGGGCCTTATTATCACCCTGCAGGAACTGTCAAAACTCAGGGGTCTTTTCATCACACCGCTGACAGAGGACACGGCAGGAAATGCAGATAATGCGGGTGCAGGCCCGCAGGATGAACTCGAGCCGGGCTTTATCTATATGGCGGACTGCAGCAGGCGGGAGGAAGGATACCTTGCCTTCTCGGGGCTTGTAAAACAGGGAAAGCCGGGCCTGTGCATTACCAGGAGGAATCCGGAAAAGGTCAGACTCATGTATGGCCTGCCAAAGACACCCCTTGTGTGGCTGACCCGGAACAAGAACACCGGCCAGCAGACACTGGACCCCTCGGAACTGTTCAAGCTCCACCCCACCATACATGATTTCCTTAACAAGGTAAGTAACGGGATAATACTTGTGGATGGCCTGGAATACCTGCTTCTGGATAATGATCCCATGTCGGTGATAAGGCTCATGGAGCAGACAAACGATACTGTGATGGCATCGGACTCCAGACTTATAGTGCAGCTGGACCCCGATACGCTTGACAGGAAGGACTTCCACCTGCTCAAAAGGTGGATGAAGCCACTGAAAAGTCCTGAGGAACCCCGGTGCGACAATTGAAGTGAGAAGAGGACGATCATCTATGAGGTTCACAGATACCATACAGGGCCTGAACGAGGTATTCGGGACCGATATTCCCAGGGGAAGTGTCGTGCTTGTGACAGGAGCCGCAGGTACCTTAAAATCCGGCTTCACATTCCAGCTTATTTCCGGCTACTTGGAGAAGACGAATGAGTCCGGGCTCTATATCACGCTCGAGCAGAGCAGGGAGAACCATCTGAACAACATGAACAGTATGGGTATAGCAGTCTCAAAGAAACTGCACATATCCGATTTCAGTGACTACAGGGTCCTCTATGGTGATTTCCCGGGAGACCCGCTCGAGATACTTGAGAAGAACATCCTGGACTTCAGGCAGGAGACCGGCGGCAGTTGCACCTGTCTTGCAATAGATTCCCTTGGCGCTCTTTATTCGCTGCTCGATATGGAAGCAAAGGACCTGCGCAAAAGGATATACCGGCTGCTTGAAACTTTCCGGCGCGAGGGGCTTACCACCTTTATCATATTTGAGGATGACAGGTGCTCCGGCATCAATGATCCCTCAACGGCTGGCGAAGGCTACCTGGCTGATGGCATAATAGAACTGGGACTGCACCTCAAGGGAAATGTGGCCAACAGGTACTTGCGCGTGCGTAAGATGCGTGCTGCCTCCCACAGCATGGAGCCATGGATTCTTACAGTATCGGAGAATGGCCTGAAAGTGTACAAAGGCAGTTTCTGAGGCCTCCTGCGGACAGTTCTGCTTTTTCCCTGCTCATCGCCTGTCAATAACTCTTTTGGGACGGCCCTTGATATGGTAGAACTCCAGCTGTCCCGGCCCGACATAATTGAATATGATGTTCAGGCTGCCCTGGATGTAAGCGTCCTCAAGGGACTTCCTGAGCCTGAAGAAGGAAGCCAGGAAATTGGATTCGACCAGTTCCCTGTCGCAATTCTCCATATCCTCGCACTCCAGGCTTACCCTTAAAGTGACCTCTCCCTCATCCTCGCCACCGTAAAGGAATGCCTCGTACTCTCCTGTGAGGTATTCCATGTTCTCTCTCTGGAACACTCCCTTCTCGATATCAACCCGGTTGAAAGGGGTCTCGAAGACCCAGAAGGTCTCTGCCTCTCTCTGGGGGTTCATGATCCTCATGTGTGTCCTCCCGCAGTCGCATTTCCTGCGGTCAAGCACAACTGTCGTGTCATCGGTATCGTAATTGAGAAGCACGTTACCGCATTTGGCTCCCACAGGCAGCAGGGTCGTGAACACTATCCTGCCGCATTCCCCGTCCTTCACAAAGTCCTGCATGTCCGGGTCGTAAACATCCATATGTACAAGGTCTTCAGGCACATGAAGCCCTTTTATATATGAGCATTCACCGCACATGCTGCCTTCGGTACTTCCATAGGTATTGAAAACATCACATCCCCAGAGCTCTGCAACGTAATTGCGTGACTCTTCCGGGAAACTCTCGCCTCCCACCACCAGGCGCTTGATACTGGATTCGGCGGGGTCCATCCCCTGGGCCTTCATTCTTTTTGCAAGGTGTATGAGCTTGAACACGCTTCCAACAACGGAGGTCGGCCTGTAGGAATCCATGACCCTCGGAGGGAAATTGCATTTCCCGATAGGTATGATGGTCATCCCTATGTTCCTGGCTGCAAGTGTCATGGTGTTGGCTCCCACATTCATGCCGTAGGAAGCGCACACAATGACCCTGTCCCCGGGACCGAAGCCCTGTGAGACAAAGCTCCGGGCGTATTTCTCGGCATATCTCTCCCAATCCTCCCATGTGAGGAAAAATGACTTGGGAGTACCGCTGGTTCCGCTGGTCTCGTGGACCGTGAAGACATCCTTCCAGTCAACTGCCCTGAAACCGAAGTCACTGGTCTCAGGCGGCTGGTTCTCACGGATGGTCCTGCCGGAGATAATGGGAAGTTCCAGGAGGTCCTCATGCGACCTGATATCCGAGGGACTGATGTTGTGCTCCCTGAACCATTTTTTATAGAACAGGGAGTTCTCAGCCGCATATCTGACGGTGTATCTTATCCTCTCATCCACAAGAGCATCAAGCTCTCCCCTGTCCATGGTTTCTATCGCAGGGTTGTAGTAGTCCGTTTTCAACTCCATTTTTAAGTCCGCCTCATCATTCCATCCATAATTGGGTCCAGGATCAGTCCTTCAGCTGCCTGAGTATCTCTTCCCTGTCGCTGGAAGGCAGGTTACAGTTGTAGTTCTGGCAGATGTGAACTGTTGTCCTGCCATCCTTCATGCTCATGTCAGAGACGTACTCAGCTATCGAAGATATTTCTTCTTCCGTGCCTGCAGGCTTCAGGATCACTACCTTGTTGGGTATGAACTCCTTATTGATATCTGATATTATCCCCTCTGTTTCAATACTCTCCGGGTTCCCCACAACTACGATCTCCCTGGAAGGACCAACGGAGAAGTCAAGGGCGCATAGAAGCTGGGTGTAGCCGATGGGCATTCTCGACACCTGCCCGGAGAAGAGTTGCATTATCTCATACGCTTTGTTCTCAAGGTTGATGTTCCCGGTGATACGTCCAAGCTGGAGCAGGTTGAGGGCACATACCGAATTGCCGGAAGGGATAGCTCCGTCGTATATCTCCTTGCTGCGCAGGATGAGTTTTTCAGAGTCCTCGGCGGTGTGGAAGAAACCTCCGTGCACGTTGTCCCTGAAGCGTGCCAGGAGCTGGTCATTCAGATACAGTGCATTCTTAAGATACTCAGTATTGAAGGTAGCCTGGTATAGTTCCGTAAGGCCCCATATCATGAATGCATAGTCATCAAGGAAAGCTTCCACTGCCACTTCACCCTCGCGGAACCTGTGGAACAGTTTCCCTTCAGGACCCAGCATCCTTGAAAGTAGGAAATCTGCGGTGGTGACTGCTTCCCGTGCATAGGCCGGTTCTTCGAACGCCCTGGCAGCCTTGGCGAGTGCTGCTATCATCAGGCCGTTCCAGTCGGTCATTACCTTGTCATCCTTGGCCGGATGCACGCGCCTTTCCCTGTGCTCGAAGAGTTTCCTGCGCGAATCCTCGTAGGACCGCCTGAGCACCTCATAATTATCTCCCCTCCGGACTGCGGTCTCCCGCAGGCTTTCCTTCAGGTGGAGGATATTCCTGCCGTTGCGGGTCCTGCTTGACTCGTCAAGGAAATTACCTTCAGGACTTGTCATGAATATCTCCCTTATCAGCTTGGCATCGATCTCGCCAAGCACCTCTTCCAGTTCCTCTTCGGTCCAGAGGTAGAATTTGCCTTCCTCACCCTCGCTGTCTGCATCCTCGGCAGAATAAAAGCCGCCTTCCGGAGAGCGCATATCCCTCAACACGTAGCTGAAGATCTCTTCAGCGTTCTCCCTGTAGAGAGGGTCACGTGTGACCTGATAGGTTTCCACAAGAGCGATTGCTATAAGCGCCTGGTCATAAAGCATTTTCTCAAAGTGAGGCAACAGCCACCGCGAATCCGTGGAATAACGGTGAAAGCCGAAGCCGACATGATCATATATGCCACCCATGCGCATCGCCCTGAGTGTACTCTTCACCATTTCCAGTGCCATGGGCTCTTCGGACCTCTTCCAGTAGCGTAACAGGAATGTCAGGTGATGGGGTGTAGGAAACTTAGGGGCAGTACCAAAACCGGCATTTGCAGGGTCAAAACTGTTGCGGAGCATCTGGTAGGCCCTCTCAAGGGTATTCTCATCAAGCCCCGGACCCCCGGTACTCTCACGCATGCTGCCGGATATTGCAGATACTATATCATCTGCATTGGCCAGGAGTTCTTCCCTTTTTTTGTTCCACATGCTGCTGACTGCGGGCACCAGGTCGAGCATGCCAGCCATTCCGTACCTGCTTTCCTTGGGTATGTAGGTTGCCGCCATGAAAGGTTTCCTGTCAGGTGTCATAATGATGGAAAGAGGCCATCCCCCGCGCCCGGTAACTGCCTGGCAGACAGACATGTATATGCTGTCGATGTCCGGTCTTTCCTCCCTGTCAACCTTGACCGGAATGAACGCTTCATTCATCAGCTCCGCAACCTGCGGGTCCTCAAAGGATTCCCTCTCCATCACATGGCACCAGTGGCACGTGGAGTAGCCTATGGAAAGGAATATGGGCTTATCATCCTCTTTTGCCTTATTGAAGGCCTCTTCTCCCCACGGATACCAGTCAACGGGATTGTGTGCGTGCTGAAGAAGGTAAGGGCTTTTCTCAGCTGCCAGCCGGTTGGTCTTCTGTTCCCTGCTATCAGGCTTTTGTTCCTGCAATTGTTCCACCTCTTATGCGAGCTATCAGTATAAGCGCTAAGGCCAGTTACTCAAAGATGCCTCTCAGACCAACTGGATATCCCACTCATATTTACTATCTGGCCTGTTCTTATTTATATATGCCTGGGTGCCGGTCCTTGCAGGCAGCCGGTTCATCATCATAATGATGAAAATTTCCATAGTCACTAGGTTTAAATAGTTAGGAGCATGCATTACCAATTGACCTTCTAAAAAGTGGTCCTATAATTTAAAAACGATATGCGGGGTAAAACATGGATAGGCGTTTACTAATAATACCTGTTGTTATTGTCATAGGAATTGCAGTCCTGCTAAGCGGTGCACTGAATTTCTCAAACGACGACGTTCCGGCAGAGATGGAAGAAATGGTTACGGAAGAACCGGAGATAATCTACCAATCTGCAGACATGAATGACACTGACCTGAATGAATCAGTTGTAGAAAATGAGACAAATCCCAATCTTGGTGGCAGTGTGGGTGGCATGGGCGGCGGCGGTATGTCGGCAACTAAAACTGTTACTACTCCTTCGACGGATACAAGCACCATCGATGATACCAAAGAGGATACTACGGAAGATACTGAAAGTAAGATATACTATATAAAAGTGGAGAACTAATATTTTTTATATTCCTTATTTTGTCTTCAAATGTTGTGTCTGCACGGATGGCAACTGAAAGTCAACATCTGACTTTCAGTACATCACTTTTGCAAAGCCCTGGACCTGCTTCTTGCATATATTGGCATGCTTTTCTTCATCCCTGATGAGCCCTTCCAAATCTTTCGTGAACTCTGCTCTGTCATTCCCGTCAGTCAACAGTTATTCCATGACGACAGCATCGACGTTCATTATATCGATAAGATTTCAGAGCAAGTTTTTTGTATTTCATGATACTGTTGAACATCTGAGGCGCTGACAGGCTCTCAAAATCAAATATATGACTTGTGAGCCCTTTTTGGTATGTTCATGGAAACTTCCATGTTTGCTCTTATGAGCCATTTTTCCATGAGCGATCCGTGAAAATCCGAATCATGAGAAAGTATTTCAAGCGCCTCGAGATTCTCGTCCATCAGCTCGATACGCCCTTCCCGGGTATCCAGTTGCTCCATCTATCGCTCTATCCAATACATTCGTTGCATAAGGGAAGCAAGGACTTTCTTATCTATAATAGCAGGCACTTGATATCATCGAATATTATCATGATTCCCGTATATTGATAAATAGTGCTCTCCTCAGCGATGCCTTCATATAGGAAAAATATATTCTTCTAGTATTACCTCAGGAATATCTTACCTGCTACAACACTTCAGATCGATCCATGGAGGATATCACTATCAGTACTTCTATTGCCCTTTTAAGCAGCGGACTGGACTCTGTAACAGCCGTATCACTAGCCAGAGAACACACACAAGTGAAGCTTGCACTCGTATTCGACTACGGCCAGCG